>NZ_CP085442.1:410000-723035 GCF_023824195.1 Priestia megaterium | reverse complement strand
TAAATGAATTTAAAGAGAGCGGTATTGAATTAGATTCGAACCAATGGAAAGCTGTTACACATTCAGAAGGACCGCTCCTTATTCTAGCCGGTGCAGGAAGCGGAAAAACGCGTGTATTAACAGCTCGCACCGCATATATGATACAAGAAAAACAAATTGATCCAAAATCCATTATGCTGGTGACTTTCACGGCTAAATCAGCTAAAGAAATGAAAGAACGATTGGCTACATACCCAAAGATGTCCGGCTTACATCTTCGTCAAATGCTAGTTGGAACTTTTCACAGCATTTTCTTACGTATGATTGTTCATCATAATCCTCAAGCGTGGCAAATGGACCGCCTGCTAAAATGGGATTGGCAAAAAGAACAGATTGTGAAAGAAGCAGCAAGAGAGCTCCACGTGGATGAAAAAGATTTTCCGTTTGATCAGGCACTTCAGCAAATCGGCTATTGGAAAAACACGCTTGTTGGCGTGAAAGATGTTCGCCCAAAAGACAAATGGGAACAAGATGTGCACTTTTTATATCGTCGCTATGAAGAAGTCAAAAAACAAAAACAGCTATTCGATTTTGATGACATGCTGTATGGATGTTATGAAATGCTAAAACAAAATCCCGATTTACTAACTCGTTATCAAAAAAGGTTTCGCTATTTTTTAATTGACGAATTTCAAGATATCAATAAAGTTCAATATAAAATTATGAAAATGCTAAGTGAAGACTCTAAAAACTTGTGTGTCGTAGGAGATGATGATCAATCAATTTACGCTTTCCGCGGAAGCGACCCTTCGTTCATTTTAAACTTTGAAAAAGATTTTGCTAATACAACTGTTATTACGTTAAACCAAAATTATCGTTCAGCTCACGCCATCGTTTCTTCCGCTAATAAAGTCATTGCACGAAATACAGCGCGCCGACAAAAAGAAATGGCTGCCCAGTTTGACAATGAGTTGCGACCTACATTCTTCTTTCCATACGACGAAGAAGAAGAAGCAACAATGATTGTAACGGATATGAAAGAAAAGATTAAGCAAGGGGCTTCTCCAACTGACTTCGCGGTCTTGTACCGAACTCACGCTTCTTCACGCGCCATCTTTGAACGTTTATCGCAGTCAAACCTGCCATTTTCAATCGAACAAGATGCGGATTCGTTTTATAAAAGACGAATGGTTCGAAGTTTACTTTCATTTCTACGCTTGAGCGTGAATCCAAATGACGCAAGTTCGCTACAAGATTTAGTAAACGCGCTCTTTTTAAAGAAAACAGCGGTCAATGACTTAAAAGCAGCAAGTATTCTTCATGATGGTACATTTATTGATGCGCTTGAATATCTTCAAGATTTAAAACCGTTTCAGCAAAAAAAGCTCAAGAAAGTAATTCCTTTATTCAAGTCGCTAAAATCAATGTCTCCTTCTTTGGCACTTGAGACCATTTCTAAAGATATGGGATTCGATGATTTTGTTAAAAAACGCGGAAATGAAGGAAATATGATGGAAAAAGGTTCGGATGACGTGCGGGATTTAAAAGTTGTAGCACGTAAATTCAAAACCGTCCCTGAACTCTTAGAGCATGTGGATCATATGATTGCCATGAACACAGAGATGAAGGCTTTAAGCAAGCAATTTAATGAAAGTATTCAGCTAACCACAATTCACCGAGCAAAGGGTCTTGAATATAAGCATGTATACGTACTGAGCAGTGTAGATGGAGGATTGCCTCATGATTATGCACTCGAAGCTTATCGAGGCGGAGATGATATGCCGCTTCAAGAAGAACGCCGCCTTTTATATGTAGCAATGACGCGTGCACAAAATTCACTTTACTTATCCGTTCCGCAAACTAGAAGAGGTAAAACTGCTTATCCTTCAAGATTCCTGAAGACGTTTATAAAAAAAGTGTAAAGGAAAAACAGGCTGGGACAAAAGTAGTTTCATTAAAGTGAAAAACGAACTATCTATCAAAAACGGATAAATAGTTCGTTTTTTTATACTCATGGTGAACGCAGGTGCTTCTAGCTGTTGGTTGGAGGGCAAGGCGAAGACTCCTGTGGGAACAGCGGGACAGATGAGACCCCACAGGAGCGCAAGCGACGAGGAGCCCATGGAAAGCAACAGCGGTCGAGCAAGGAGTCCAGATCATGTATCCAGATTGTTCGTCTTTAAATTGGATTCCTGTAGTTATGTTTCAACCTCTTTTTCTTACTTCAAGCTAGCGTCCATAACTAATATTCTCATCATCTATTATTAATCAAATGTTCCATTAAGAGGTAGATATTCATAAGTAGATGCGTTACACTACGTTATGTACTGTACTACTATATTTTAGGGGGCTCCATTATTGAACGCAAAGCTTATTCATGAAAATGAAAAGATTTTTTTCATTCTGTGTATGGTTATCAGCTTATTAACCTATTTCTTTTTAATTATTTCACTCGTTGGTATTATCTACCTTGTAATCGGTTTTTTAATTATATTTATACTCCACGGTTTCTCTATTGCTCAAATTCGCAATAATGGGGTTAGATTGACAGAGAAGCAGTTCCCGCAAACTTATCATCAGGCAAAACATTTATCTTTAGAGCTGGATTTAGAGCTGCCTGATATTTATATTGTTCAATCAGGCTGCTTGTTAAACGCATTTGCTACACGTTTTTTTGGACGTCACTTTGTCGTTTTATACTCCGACATTGTTGAAATGATTGAAGATAATCAAGAAAAAGAACTTTCTTTTATTATTGCCCCCGAATTAGTTCATATCAAACGTAAGCATATACTCTACCACTCACTTATTCTAGCTGCTCTTTGGGTTCCTTTTTTAGGAAAAGCTTATTCTAGGGCCTGTGAATATACGTGTGATCGCATAGCTTCCGTTGCGATTGGTGATGCAAACAAAAGCTGCCACGCAAGCACTCACTATACTTGCGGTTGGTAATTGTCTAAATAAAAAAGTAAATCAGGAGGAATTTGTTCATACGCACTCACAGGAAAAAGGTTTTTTTATGTGGTTGAATCAAGCTACTTCAACTCACCCCCCTATCGCTCATCGTATTAAAGAAATTAATTACTTAGCACAGCATCCGGAACTGTTTGATCTTGATTCTAACGCATTTCAAACAAATGAAACTGCATAAATGGAAAAAAGCCCTGACACGTCAGGGCTTTATATGAAAACATTAAATTATTTTTTCTCATTTAGCATTTTAGCGATGGTCGCAAAATCAATGGATTGATTATTGTTTGCAATCGCCTTAACAATTTGTTCTTCTTTTTGTTTTGAAATTGGCTTATTCGCAATTTGTGCTACTCGCTTCACAATATTACGCACCGTTTGCTCATCTTTAAAATTAGCATTTTGTACAGAATTCGCAAGTTCAAAAATATCCTTCATATTAACGCCTGTTTTCTTTTCTATATTTTTAAACATATTATTATCCATTTTGCATGACCTCCTTTATTTATACTTTATCGTATGCACCATGTGCCTAGATGGTGCCCTTTACATTTAATAAAAAAATAAAGTGCGAGTGAAACTTCACCCGCACTTTTCGGTGCCTTATTCATAGAAGGGATTAATTGTAAAAACAAACACACCCAACAATAATTAATAGAATGAATAATACAACGATTAACGCAAAACCACCGCCGTAGCCACCACCGTAACCACAACCACCGTAGCCAAATCCGCAGCCCATAATATTACCCCCCCCTCTGTTTTACTCTCTATACTGTATGTTCACTCAAATGATTTTGTATGGACTTTTCAACTGTGTACATTAAATTTCATTGTCCAAACGGATCTTCAGCATCTTGCTCATCAAGTCTTTTTACATTTTGCTGCAGTTTCCTCTCTTGCTGTTCCATCTGCTTTTCTGTTTTTTCTACTTCTTTCATTCTTCTTCGATGTTCTCCCATCATATGTTGTTCAAAAAAACGTTCAAATTCATCGAAAAAATCCGGCATATCTAAACCTCTCTTCACTCCATGTAAAAAAGCATTGTCGGAGTGACAATGCTTCTATTGCTTATCGCTTTGGTAACTTTGAACCACAGCCGCAACCACCTTGTTTTGGAGAAGGGTACTGGACTGGCTTAGGAATAGGCTGCCCTTTCTTCACCGATTGTTTTTTCATTGGTTGTGGATGATAAGGCAGTGGCTGAGGGTATTGATTATGATTAGGATTATAATTGTAATGATAATACATCATGTTTCCCTCCTTTTCACAGCATCCTATCTATAACATTATATTCAGGACTAAAGAAAGACGTTCTCTCTTATTTGTCCATTTTGCGCTGCATGGACAAAAATAAATCCGTGCTGTTTTTTGGCTTCCTTGCTCTCGATCTTTCTCCTCCTTTTTGCGCTGTCACTTCACGCAGCTGATTTTGCAGCTCTCGAATGGTTCCTTGCGCTTCATGATTGTACTGTACAATGGACTGTTCGGTTTTTGATTTTTGTTCATTGACGCATGCTTTAAGCCAATCTATTTTTTCCTCTAGTTTTCTTTTTTCTTCTTCATGCTTTTGCTTTAATTCCACTAATTCTTCCTTAATATCTTCATACTCAAATTCTTGATGCTTGAATTTTTGATATTCTTCTTTATAAAAAGCCAGTTCTGACTTCAATGAAGCAATATATTGTTTTGTTTTTTCCTCACTCATGCCCTTCACTCCTTCATTATAAATAACCCACCACTTCTAAAAAATCAGTTAAAGATGAATAACACTTTTTATTAACATGAATATGCTGTAATTGAGTTTATTATTTCCTTCATTTTTTATGCTCGTTCCCACTAGAATTTATTCCGATAAATTCCGCTTTTACTAAGGAACATAAAAGCAGATCATTCATACACTATAGTAGTCCGATACCTAGTAACGAAAAGCGTAAAGGAAGGACAATTACAATTAGGAGGTTTAAAAATGGGAGAACTTTTTGAATCATTATGTATCCGCGTACCTAAAGTGTACGACTGGGTTAGACGTCAAGTTGTTTTACCACAAATCTTTACTAACGACACTTCATTATTTGATGAAGAAGCACTTAAAGATTTAGGGCATGACGCAGACGTTGAAATTATTTTAACAGATAGTGACGGTAAACCTGTGGATCCTTCAGATGAAGATGCACTGGATAAAGTAATTGAACTTGTACCACACGGTGGTCGCCGCTCTAGAAAAATCGTTTTACCGGATGGAGAAGTGGTTATTCTTCATGAAGTTAGATTATCGATCAGTGGCTTCTATAAAATTAAGATAATTGATTTAGGTGGTCATCACAAGCATCATAGCATTACCTCTTGTAATATTCCATGGAAGACACATCAAACGTTTTACCTTTGTGCTCCAGAAGGTACAGAGCCAGTTGTTCACCTTGATTCTTTTGAAGGATCCGGTGGTTCTATCAGATTATCACATTGTGATTTACAGCTGTTAAGCTTTGAGCTCGTATTATGTTTCAGCGTACAAATTGAAAAAGATGTAAAAATTGAAGTGGAAGGTAGCTTCTGCTATCCTCGTCCTGATATTATAGATTCAGCCAGTGGTTGCGCACCTATTGAATATCCACCTCAATGTGAAGCTCTCTTCCCTGGAAGACGCCATCACGATGATGAGGAAAGTAGTAGCTACGAAAGTTCTTTTGAAACAGATTTTGATTAATTAGATACCCTCAGAGGAGAATATTTCTCCTCTTTTTTCATCGTTTACAAGCTTTGTGCATACATATAAATAAAACTGCTGTGGGCAGCTCAGGTTTACAAACTTAATTCATAGCTCAGCAGGAAAGGAGACTACTAGATGAGTCGTAACTCCCCTTCCCCTAAAGATGATTTAACTCAATTAAAACAAAAGCTCATTCACTATAAATCGGAAATTCGGCACGTACAAAACCAATTAAAAAGCTATGAACGAGCTTTAGAACGAGAAAAAGAAAATACATCGTTTTGGAAGAAAAAACACGCTGAGACGCTTTCTACATCTGAAAAAGAAGTAGAAATTG
Source organism: Priestia megaterium (assembly GCF_023824195.1). NCBI lineage: Bacteria > Bacillati > Bacillota > Bacilli > Caryophanales > Bacillaceae > Priestia > Priestia megaterium. The sequence continues at coordinate 717,039 of NZ_CP085442.1, read as the reverse complement.
AAGGATTAGAAAAAGAGCTGGATTTACTAAGAAACGAGCTTTCTGAACAAAAAATTATTGCAGAAGCATTTCGGGAAAAAGCCTCGAGAAAACAGCCCGTTATTGAAGAAAAGATTGTGGAAAAAGTAATCGAAAAAATTGTGGAAAAACCTGTGGAAAGGTTTGAAAAGAGTGATATCCTCTGTTTCTTTCAACATTCTATACTGCTGCCAGAACAAGATGAAAGCGAGCTGATGATATTCGGCAACGTAATTATTCAAAATCAAACGAGCAGTACTTTACGCTCTCCGGTGCTTTGCTTAAAAATGAAACCCACTGCTTCGGCTATATTAAGCGGGAAGATCATTGATGAAAAAGACATTGAAGTTTCTAGTATCCCCTCTTCTTCTTTAGAATGGCGCTATGCTCATCCAAAATGGAACGAAAAAATTCAAAATGACGGTGAATATTGGATCAAACCTATTAAGCCCGTATTAAAGCCAAAAGACAAATTACTATTTGACTCTTTTCAAGTAGTCATTCCGCTGTCCTCTGATACAACTGCATTTATTCTAGAAGGGTTTTTTTATAGCGAAGAGTGGCAAGAAGGCATTCCTTTTTTAAATAAAGTTGTGCTAAATTTCCCTTAATTATTAAAAGACATATTGATGTTCAATATGTCTTTTAACTCGTCCATTTATTTCATAAACGATTCTATAATCCCTGCACATCCTGCAATAGCTAAGATTGTAATGATAGGAATAGCAATATGCGGGACCGCTACATAACTAAAATAAATCCCTACCGCACACCATATGCCCGTACACCAATAACAGCTGAGCAGCTCTCCAATCCACTTTTGCAGTCCCTTCCCTTTTATCTCTAGGTAAGTTACCGTATTTCCTTGTTCATCTTGATCTTCTACGATTTTATGAAACGGTTTACGAATAAACGCTGTAATTTTATCAAAAACAATTAGACGAGTAAGTCGAAACGTCGCAAAGACAAATAATGTTAGATAAATCCATGTCATCTTCATTCCTCCGTGCATTCACAAACTTATGAAAATAAAAGCTAACGTGCTTCTTCACTGTTAGCTTTTAGAGTTACTTAAATTTTAATGATAGATATGGTCTGAATATCATGAAATGCCAATACTGTTTTCTCTTTATTAGGAGGAACGCTTACATATAAACTTCCTTCTTTTAATTCTAAAATTGTTCCTATATATTTTTGGTTTTGACACGTAATTTCACAAATTGGCTGAGACATATGAGGCGGGAAGCTGCATAGAAATTCAACTTTTTCTTTAATTGTCATAGACTGAAACATTTTATTTGGCTTTTTAGTCTCTGACTGCGGTATATCCACGGGAACAATTGAACGCTCTCCCTCTTTTTCTTGCTTAATCTCTTCCACTTTTTCTACGTCAGGCTCTTTGACTTCTTGAATGGAAGAAAAGCTGGGCTCTTCTTTTAATACATGCTCTTTCTCTATTCCTTTATTGTCTTGCTGTTTTGAACTAAAATAATATTGCATAGAACGCTGGTTTTGCGTAGCGTTTGGCTGGACAATGTACATTAACGGCTCGTTTTCTTCTGACTTAGATTTTGAGTTAGTCATGAAGCATACCTCCAATTGCTTGTTATCGTTCTTTTAAAAATGTATGCTTGAACACGGAAAAACTTGTTTATTTTTTTGCGGTAGCCTTTTCAACACCAAAAGCAGCGCTGTACTTTTGTTTCCAGCATTTGAGAAAACACAATAAAAGAGGTTGAGACATAACGAAATTAATTCAATCTAAAGACGCACAAATGAGATACATGAGCTGAACCGCTTGTTACACCGCAACAAAAAAAACGAACCACTAATCAAACATTTTGATCAGTGGTTCGTTTTTCACTTGAGCTAAAATACTTTTGTCCCAGCCTCTTCTTCTCATTCAATAAGGTAGAAAACTAAACCTACCTAGATACCTTTATCTAATTTTATACTCAAGAAGCATACGCAATTCATTCACATACGAACGAGAGCCCGTTACAATCAAACGATCATCAAATTCAAGCTCTGTATCGCCATGAGGTACAATGGAATCTTTGCCTCTAAAGATTCGAACAAAAATCACATCTCCTGTAAATGGGAACTTACGAAGCTCTACCCCCTCGTATTTAGGGTTACGCATATTAATTTGATAAAGTGCTGTTTCTTGATTCGTTAAGATATTTAAAATATTTGGCGATTCGATTAAAGCTTTTAGCAATGCAGTCGTAGATAACAGCACAGAAAAAACTTCAATGTTATTTTCTTTCATCTTTTCATCTAATACAGGACTCTCTACGCGGGCAATAACCCGTTCTGTACCATATTCTTTTGCAAATAGAGCAATGTCGCTATTTCTCTCTTCTTCCCCTGTTGTTACAACTAATACATCCGCATCTAAAATTCCCATACGTATTAAAGTTTCCTTACTATATCCATCGATGTCCACGATATTAAAAATGGAATCCGACGTACGGTTTTCAATTTTGTCCTGAGTATGATGATAAATCGTAACATCATATAAATCAAGATCCATTTCTCGAATAACCGGGAGTGTAAATTGATTTGCACCGAGCATATTAACCTTCAGCTTTTTGTCACTAATTTCTGGCTTTGGAAACAGCTTTCTAAAGATAATAGGTGTAATAATACATGTAATAATCGCCACCAAAATCAGCGCACCGGACATTTGTGAATCAATAACACCGATATTTTCACCAACCGTTGCTGCCGCAATAACAAGTGATAAAGTCGATGTTAAAAGAAAACCCGATGCCAAAACGGTTTTCATATCATACCATTTTTTTAAGATTAACGCTGGGACTAGCTTGGATATCAATAAGGCAATGAATAATAAAGGCATTAAAATCAGCACTTTTTTATCACTGAACAATGACCAAACGTCAAGCTTAACCCCTACCATCACAAAAAAGATAGGAATTAAAAATCCGTAGCCAAACGAATCTAATTTATGAACTAAGTTTTTGTTAGGCGCAAGAAGAGAAACGAGTGATCCCGCTAAAAAAGCGCCTAAAATGTTTTCAACACCAATTGACTCCGAAAGGCCCACTAGAATGATAATGAGTGCAAATACGGCGCGCGTGTCGATTTGAATTGTACCTTTAGACATTGTCTCAAGAAACGATCGGTTTTTAAACTGCTTCCCTATGAAGTATAAAATCACTCCTGCTCCAAATAAAATTAAAATCAACCATGTATTACTATTTCCTGATTTATCATAGACGGAAGCAAATACGGCTAGTAAAATCATCGTGACTAAGTCCGCAATAACCGCAATCAGTAAAATGGTTTGTCCAATCGGCTTTTTCATAATCTGTGCATCTTTTAATGTGGGCACTACTACTCCTAGTGAAATGGTAGAAATAATAAGCGTCATCAAAAAGGCATTATCAATAAAACCTGTCCATACAAAAACATAGGACAAAAATAGTGAAACCGCAAAGATAGCTGCAAACACTAGTATAGAAATGGAAAAAGCGTTTGGCACCTTCGCTCCTGATGCCTTTTTGTCTTTTGAATTTCCTACAGCAAAAGCAGAAAAATCAATTTCTAAACCACTTAAAAACATCAAAAAGATAAAGCCTAGAGTGGAAAGTGTTTCAAGCCACATATCCTGCTCCACAAGATCAAAACCACTTTTCCCTATAATTAATCCCATAATAATTTCAGCTACGACTACAGGTATGATGTTGAGTTTAAACCGATGCAACAGTATAGGCGTTAAAAAGGCCAAACTAATGACGATAACAAGTGATGTAAAAGACGCGTGCTGTTCCATTAGATTCCCCTCCTTTTACCTTCGCTATTTATAAAACGAAGACGTTACTATTCAAAATTAAAGGTTAATCATAAAAGCTTGAAGGTTCTCTGTCAACTATATGAACTGATAATGAAAATCCGACATGATTACTCATGCCGAATTCTAAAGTCCCTTCATTATTTTAAATAACTCATAAATGTTGTCGCTAGACCGAAGTAAATTAAAATACTGATAAGATCATTGATCGTTGTAATAAATGGTCCTGATGCGACTGCAGGGTCAATTTTGAACCTGTGCATGAGAAGCGGGATAAACGCTCCTGCGAGTGTAGCCACAATCAATGTTGAAAATACAGAGACGCCTACCAAAGCGCCTAAAATAAGATCTCCTTGCCAAATATAAACAATTAATACAACTAAAAGTCCGCATGATGCGCCCGTAATCATTCCGGTAGCTGCTTCTCGGATTAAAAGCTTAAATTTGCTTTCTTCTTCAATTTCTCCCGTCGCCAGTCCGCGAACCGCAACGGCTAGTGCCTGTGTTCCTGTATTACCAGCCATACCGCCAATCAAAGGTATAAATACAGCTAAAATAGCTACTTGATTCAACGTATCTTCAAAACGTCCAATTAAACTCGCTGTCATCATTCCTAAAAACAGCAAAATGATAAGCCAAGGCAGCCTCTTTTTGGCCGCTACTAAAGGATTGTGGTCAATCGTATCATCTACATCACTAATACCGGCTAATTTAGAATAGTCATCCGATGCCTCTTCATCAAGAACATCCATCACATCATCAACCGTAATAATCCCGAGAAGATGCTGCTGAAAATCAACAACTGGAAGCGCAAGAAAGTTGTAATCGCGCATAATACGCGCAACTTCTTCTTGGTCTTCTGCTACTGACACGGATACGACTCGTTCATTCATAACTTCGCTTATCATCGTATCTTCATCTGCTATAATTAAATCACGAAGAGAAATAACACCTGCTAGATGCTTTTGTTCATCAATAACAAATACATAATAAATCGTTTCCGCTTCTGGAGCTTCCCTGCGTAGAATGTGCATAGCTGAATGTACGGTTTGATTTTCACGAATGGCCACAAACTCAGTCGTCATAATACTTCCAGCGGTATATTCCTCGTAATGAAGCAACTCTTTAATTTCATCGGCTGCTTCTTCATCCATAATCGTTAAATAGCTCGCTACCTGTTCTTTATCCAATTCATTTAATACGTCAACGGCATCATCCGCCGACATTTCTGACAGCATGTCTGCTGCAAAATTGGGATGCATCTCTGAGAGAATTTCTTGATAATCTTCTTCTCGTATCTCTACATTTTCAAAGATATCCGCCATTTCTTCCGGAGATAACATCTCGTACAGCGCAAATCTTGAAGGCTCATCTAATTCTTCAAAAAATTGAGCTTGGTCATACGTATGCATATGTAAAAATTCTTCACGAAATGCATCGATTTCATTTTTTTCTAAAAGTGATAATAAATGTTCGGCGAACCATGCCTTTTCTTCTTTTTCAATTGAATCTGTCATGTCTTCAACCTCCTTGTCGCACAAAACCCATTTAACTTTATGATGAATTTTGTTTTTTTTCAACTCACAGCTCTTTACTCTTTTCCCAATAATATATAAGTTCTACACATAGTTTGCTCCATATAAGGGTAATTTTATATCGTCAAAGGAAAAACCTTTTAAGGATGTGGATAAAAGATGAAAGTAGATATAATAGGCGATATCCATGGGTGCTATGATGAATTAAAAGCGTTAACAGAAAAACTTGGCTATGAGTGGCAAGACGGGATTCCTGTCCACTCTGACGGACGGCGCCTTGGATTTGTAGGTGATTTAACAGACCGAGGACCTCATTCACTAAAAGTGATTGAGCTCGTATGGTCACTTGTAATAAAGCATCAGCAAGCTTACTACTGTCCAGGCAATCACTGCAATAAGCTATATCGCTTCTTTTGCGGTAGCAAAGTGCAAATTACTCATGGGTTAGAAACGACCGTTGCTGAGTACGAAGCTTTGCCTTCAAGAGAACAGAAATTCATTAAAAAAAAGTTCATTGAGCTTTATGAACAATCACCTCTATATGTGCAGCTTGATCAAAACCAATTAATTATTGCTCACGCCGGTCTTAAAGCTGAATACATCGGCAGAACGGATAAAAAAGTAAAAACCTTTGTGCTATACGGAGATATTACGGGTGAAAAACATCTAAACGGCATGCCTGTCCGACGGGATTGGGCCAAACATTATAACGGAAAACCTTTTATCGTGTATGGGCATACACCCGTAGTAAAAGCCAGAAAAATTCATAATACCATTAATATTGATACAGGCGCAGTTTTTGGAGGGGCTTTAACGGCGTTTCAGTATCCTGAAGGGAATATTATATCGGTGCCTTCATCTATGCCTTATGTAGAGGAAAAATTTAATCACTTCGTGTAAAAAGAAAGTCGCTTTTCATTAAAAAAAGCGACTTTTATTTTACGATTTGAAGTTTCTGCATATCTGGCGGCAAAGGTGCTTTAAAAGACAAAGTTTTTTGTAAAAAAGGATGAAAAAAAGTGAGCTCATAGCTGTGGAGAGCTTGACGAGAAATAAGATGATTCGTTCCGCCATATAAGGTATCTCCAAGCAGTGGATATCCTTTATAAGCCATATGAACACGAATTTGGTGAGTTCTCCCCGTCTCAAGCGAAAGAGCAACTTCTGTAAAAGAAGAATACTGACGAAGCGCCGTATAGTGTGTAATAGCAAACTGCCCATCTTCTCTTACTTCCCGTTCGATGATACTTGACTCTTTTCGGCCAATCGGTGCCTCTATCGTTTCCTTGCCAACAAGCTTACCATGAACAAAAGCTCGGTACACGCGTTTAATTTCATGTTCTTTTTGTGCTTTAGAGAATAAGTAATGAACGTGCCTATGCTTAGCGACAATAAGCAGCCCAGATGTGTCTCGGTCCAACCTATTCACAAGATGAACAGTCGAGTTAATGTTATTTTTCTCATAATAATAGAGCACAGCATTACTTAGTGACCACGTTAGATGTTCTCGAGAAGGTATACTTGGCATGTTTGGCTGCTTGTTCAAAACTAATATATACTCATCTTCGTATACAATATCCAAAGGTATAGCTTTAGGAAGAAGACTTTCACTTGCTTTTTCTGGTGGAAACGCCACCTTGATTTCGTCACCTTTTTGCAGAATATATCGAACCGTTGCATGCTTTCCATTTACTTCAATTGCTCCTCCTCTGAACTTAATGTCCGTCAGAGAAGCTTTGGAAATATCATGTTCTTTTAAAAATTCACGAACCGCTACACCCTCGAAAGAATTATCTACGGTCCAACTCAACGTAAAAACTTGTTTCATTCTCTTCCCTGCCTTTAATCATCACATACAAAAGAGTCTCTGACACGCTGCCAGAAAGGAAACGCACGAAAGCGAGCAAATCGAATTTTTTCGCTTGCTACCCGAAATTGAATCGACTTTACATCTTTATGTAAAAGAGTTAAATGATCAATGGTAATTTGAAAGTCTGCGTCGTTGACAGGCTTTAACAGCGCTGTATGATGTCCAGGAAGAACCAATGGAGAACCTATCGTACGGAACACTCGATTGTTAATAGAAGCCATTTCAGCAATTTGAATAGCTTGAAGCGAAGGATGTAAAATCGCGCCTCCAAGGGATTTGTTATAAGCTGTACTTCCCGAGGGAGTGGATACGCAAAGGCCGTCTCCTCGGAATGTCTCAAAACGCTGCCCTTTAATTTCCACATCCATTACTAAAGAACCTTCTACACTTTTTACCGTACATTCATTCAGAGCTAAGTATCGAGCTTCGCGTCCACCGTTTGTATAGCGAATAATCACTTCGAGCAGTGGATACTCTACAGTCTGATAGGGTGTCTTTGCAATAGCAATCACCAGCTTCTCAATCTCATCAGGTGTCCAATCTGCGTAAAAGCCTAAATGGCCGGTATGAACCCCAATAAAAGCCGTCTTGTCAAGTCGGTTTCGATAGCGGTGAAACGCGTAGAGAAGCGTTCCATCCCCTCCTACTGACACTACAATATCAGGCTGGTTTTCATCATATTCTAAATGAAAATCTAATAAATACGTTTTCATTTTTTGCATAAGCGTATTTGATATTTGGTTGCCTTTTGATGTAATAGCAAATTTTATTTTCTCCACCTAATTCTCTCCCCCTATCCATCCAATGTACAAAGCTGTTGCTGAGTCATACCTAAGATTCTTCCGCCGATTCTTTTTTTCGTGAGAAAATAGCCTGGGCTTCTTGAATCTCACCTCGTATTTGAGACATTTCTTCATCGAGCTGAGTAGCCGCTTCAGAAGCACGCTGAAGTCGCTTTTTGATATTCTCAGGAAATTTCCCGCTGTACTTATAATTTAAAGAATGCTCAATTGTAGCCCAAAAATTCATAGCCAGTGTACGAATTTGAATTTCCACTAAAATTTTCTTTTCACCTTTAATTGTCTGAACAGGATAACATACGACCACATGATATGAACGATAGCCGCTTTCTTTTTTATGAAGAATATAATCTCTTTCTTCAATCAATTCAAAGTCTGTGCGCTGACGAAGGAGCTCTACGACCGCTTTAATATCGTCCGTAAATTGACACATCATACGGAGTCCCGCAATGTCCTGCATCTCTTCCTCTAAGCGATCGAGAGAAATTCCTTTTCGAGTCGCTTTATCCAAAATACTGGCGATAGGCTTTACTCGTCCCGTCACGAATTCAATAGGTGAATGCGTAGACTTCATATCATACTGTGAACGAATTCCTTTTAATTTCACCTTAAGTTCTTCAACGGCTTGTTTATACGGTGCTAAAAATAAATCCCAATGCCTGATCATTAATAACACCCCCCTTTTTTCTCTCTATTACTTATTTTCTTTATCTAAAAAAACTTCCTCTACTCTTGCTACCATCTCGTCTCCATAATTCACATTTCCTTCGATGTTACTGATGAGATAAGATAGCTCTTCTTTAACGGCTGATAGCTCAATTACTTCCTTATTAATTTCTAAAAATACTTTCATATCTTTATGTAAGACGTGCTTTAAATTCGCCCAAATATTATCACTAAGGCCAACATACATAAATTGATCATTAATATCTACAACATATACAAATGACATGTTATCTGAGTCAACAAGCATTTGTTTTGTATCTTCCAATTGTTCAATTTCCGTCTCAATAGGGTCTGCTTTTAAATGTAATTCATTTGATTTCATCACACAGGTAGTGATGTCAATTCGATTGTGCATAAATAAACTCCTTCCAACTATACAATTCGTTACTATTTTAACACATTCCAGGAACGTTTAATAAAGGTAAAACCTAAACAATCCGTATTTCTTCATTTTCCAAGTTCCCCATATGGATATTCCTGTTAGGAAATGTAGTTTTACTGTCTCAAAAAGTGTGATAAATTAAGATGGAAAGTGCCTTACCAAAAGACCTAAATTAAAAGGATGATTTCATTGAAACAAGAAATTGAAATTGAATTTAAAAATATAGTAACGAAAGAAGAGTTTGGTCGTCTCCGCTCACACTTTCAATTAACTGAAGATCAGTTTGTTTCTCAAGAAAACCACTATTTTGATACACCTGCTTTCTCGTTAAAAGACTGCGGGGCTGCCCTGCGAATTCGAAGCAAAAAGGATAAGTCCGTTCTCACGCTCAAACAGCCTCATCAAGAGGGTCTTTTAGAAACACATGAAGCATTAACAAATGAACAAGCTAAAGAATTGCTAGATGGCAGCGCCAAGATTCCGTCAACAATTCAACAGCTTATTACTGATTTACAAGTCGATAGCCATGCGCTAACTTATTTTGGCACTTTGCGTACAAGTCGAGCAGAAATTCCATATAAAAACGGGTTACTTGTACTCGATCATAGCTTTTATCTAGGTACTGAGGATTATGAACTTGAATACGAAGTAACCGATGCCAATGAAGGAGCAAAATATTTTGAGCAATTGCTTACGGAGCTTGATATTAAAAAGAAACCAACGGAAAACAAAATTCGACGGTTTTACAAGCGAAAGTATACGTTAATGGATGGAGAATAAATTCATGAGCATGAATATTAACAATTACATGTCTTCCGTTCAATTTCCTGGAACTCAGCCATTTTCAGTTAACAACCAGCTGCCGACAGCTAACGTGATGCTTGGTACAACTTTACTCTCTGTATTTGCTCAGCTTTTTCAAGACTACGTCAATCAAGAGCCTCAAATGAGTACCAATCTTTACTTGAAGGCAGCGCAGATGTTTCCATCTACGGCGGTTCAAATGCAGTCCGAGCCATCTGTTTCTTCCTCAGGTAAGGCAGTGGCTTCAAATGCTGCCTTACCTGCACAAAAAAACGAAACGGCAAAGGCCAGTTCTCAGGATGTACAAACGATAATTACAGAAGCAGCTGCACGCTATCAGCTGGATCCTAAACTTATTCGTTCTGTTATTAAACAAGAATCAAACTTTAATCCATCTGCCAAAAGTTCTGTCGGAGCGGCTGGGCTTATGCAGCTAATGCCAGCAACCGCTAAAGCTCTTGGTGTAGAAGATCCGTACGACTCCAAGCAAAATGTATTTGGAGGAGCCAAATATCTTCGACAAATGTTAGATAAATACAACGGAAACGTGAAATTAGCGTTGGCGGCCTATAATGCTGGACCAGGTAATGTCGATAAATACGACGGAGTACCTCCTTTTCAAGAAACGCAAAAATATGTAAATAAAATTATGTCTTCTTATCTTGTGTAAAAGAGTCCAATCATTCGCCACTCGAACATGGAATGGCTGTAGTTTGTCGAGGTTACACTATATAAATAGAAGGAAACGTTTGTGGAAGTATTCCTTTGTTTCTCATAATTAGTGATTCGCCACAGCATCATAGACTTTTCTTATGTAAAAGTCCACTTTATCTCTTTTCCAGTAGAAGAAGTAAGCGGATAGTTTGAGTTAACGAAATGACACTGCTAAAATTAAGGAAAGTAAAAAACACCAAAGAGTTAAGACGTATATTTCTTATAACAAAGGAGTTATCAACATGAGAGAAAAAATCCACTCCCCTTACGAATTATTAGGCGGTGAACATACGATTTCAAAACTTGTTGATGCTTTTTATACACGCGTTGGACAACATCCTGAGCTCGCGCCAATTTTTCCTGATGATTTAACAGAAACAGCACGAAAGCAAAAGCAATTTCTGACACAATATTTAGGAGGGCCTTCGTTATACACTGAAGAGCATGGTCACCCTATGCTGAGAGCTAGGCATCTTCCTTTTGAAATTACACCGTCAAGAGCCAAAGCCTGGCTGACGTGTATGCATGAAGCAATGGACGAAATTAATTTAGAAGGCCCTGAGAGAGATGAACTTTATCATCGTCTTATTTTAACTGCCCAACACATGATTAATTCACCGGAACAGACAGATGAGAAAGGATTTTCACATTGAGTAATCTAAATAGCCAATACCCATCCTTGCATCAGCTTTGTCAAGGTTCAAATAAAAAACCGCTTGAAATCTATGTATTTGTTGACCCTCTTTGCCCGGAATGCTGGGCACTCGAGCCTATTCTAAAGAAGTTACAAATAGAATATGGTCAGCTGTTATCCCTCAAGCATGTGCTTGGCGGAAACTTGCAGCAATTAAATATTGGAGCACAGCAGAGATTTGAACATATTGCAAAATCGTGGGAGAAGACTGGAAGCCGCTCCGGTATGTCATGTGACGGCAATCTGTGGCTTGAAAACCCAATCGATACTCCTTACGCTGCATCAATTGCAATTAAAGCGGCCGGGCTGCAAGGAAAGAAACAGGGCATTCGCTTTTTGAGAAGACTTCAAGAAGTAGTATTTTTAGAAAAACAAAATGTTACAGAAGAATCTGTCTTAATACAATGTGCAAAACATGTGGGGCTAGATGTTAATGAATTTGTAAAAGATTTGCATTCAGATTACGCTGCGAAGGCCTTTCAATGTGATTTAAAAATCACGTCGGAAATGGATGTCGATGAGATTCCAACTCTTGTGTTCTTTAACGAAAAAGTTGAAGAAGAAGGCATTAAGATATCAGGATATTATTCGTACGAAACATATGTACACATCATTAAAGAGATGTTAGAAATTGACCCAGATCCAGCTTGTCTTCCGCCTCTTCGTTCATTTTTAAGCTATTTTCAATTTGTTGCTTCAAAAGAAGTTGCGGTTGTGTATGGTTTATCATTAGAAGAGGCTGAAAAAGAATTGAAAAAACTTCAGCTTCAGCAAGTTGTTGAGAGAGTTCCTGTCAAATACGGAACCTTTTGGAGAAGTACTGAAAAGAGCTGTTAATCATTAAATATCGATACTTATCCAATATATAAGCATCGACTAAACAAAAAAGACTTGGCTTTCGCCAAGTCTTTTCGTTTGTCTTAAGACAACAAGGGGATGGGAGAAATTTTTCACGGTCAAACAAAGGGGTATATGTTTGTTTTGTGATAAACTTCACGATTAATACTATAGCAAATTATGTCGACTTTTGGCAACCCCTTTTTTCAATTTTATTCACTTTTTTATAAAAAAACTTCATAAACAGCCAGATTCACTCATATAGTACAACCAATTATGCTTTTAATAGAGGTGTTAACTATGAAAATTGCTGGAATTACTCTAGGTATCGTTATCCTTTTGTTTTCTTTTTTATTCTATATTTTATCTCTTATGCAGCTTGTTCCTCTCATTATCGCAGGCCCTCTCTTATTTTTAGCTATTCTTATTATTTTTACATTGCTTAACAATCACAACAAATTTCGAGGATTTAAAAAATGAAGCAGGATACAGCTCCTGCTTCATTTTAATTTTATTGATTTAATAAACGTTCCATTTCCGTTAATTTCTCTTCAAATACAGCTAGCGCTTCTTCAATAGGCTGAGATGTTGTCATGTCCACTCCTGCTTTTTTCAACACTTCAATTGGATAATCAGAGCTTCCTGACTTTAAGAAACCTACATAGCGCTCAACAGCTGCATCTCCTTCTTCAAGGATTTGCTTGCTTAATGCCGCTGCTGCACTGAATCCTGTAGCATATTGATAAACATAGTAATTGTAGTAGAAATGAGGAATACGAGCCCATTCTAATCCAATCTCTTCGTCAATTACTAAGTTGTCTCCAAAATACTTTTTATTTAAGTCATAATATAATTTTGTTAATAATTCAGGTGTAAGCGGCTCTCCGTTTTGAGCACGCACGTGCACATCGTGCTCAAATTCAGCAAACATCGTTTGACGGAATACCGTACCGCGGAATCCTTCTAAATAATGGTTAAGCAAGTACAAGCGCTGCTTTTCATCATCAATCGTTTTTAGTAAATAATCGTTTAGAAGCGCTTCATTACACGTTGAAGCTACTTCTGCAACAAAGATTGAATAATCTCCGTAAGGATATGGCTGCGTTTTTCTTGTGTAATAACTGTGTACAGAATGGCCAAATTCATGGGCTAGTGTAAACAAGTTATTTACATTATCCTGCCAGTTCATTAAGATATAAGGATTGGTGCCGTACGTTCCTGAAGAATAAGCACCGCTTCGCTTGCCTTTGTTCTCATGAACATCTACCCAACGATTTTCAAATCCTTCTTTTAACACGTTAAGGTAGTCTTCACCTAGTGGTTTCAGACCTTTTAAAATATAATCTTTTGCCTCTTCATAGGTTACTTCCATTTTTACGTCTTTTACTAAAGGCGTATAGAGATCATACATATGAAGCTCTTCAATTCCTAATACTTTCTTACGTAAATCAATATATCGATGCAATAAATGCAAATTATCGTTCACTGTTTTAACTAAGTTATCGTATACTTCTTCTGGAATATTATTTGTGCTAAGAGCTGAGTGACGAGCTGAATTATAGTGACGAACGCGGGCACTAAAATTATCTTTTTTCACCGTGCCGCTTAACGTACTTGCAAACGTATTTTTAAATTTACCGTACGTTTCATACACCGCTTTAAATGCTTCTTCTCGTACGCGGCGATCGCTGCTTTCTAAAAAGCGAATATAGCGCCCGTGCGTAATTTCTACTTCTTCTCCATTTTCATCTTTAATGGAAGGGAACTCTAAATCTGCGTTATTTAGCATTCCAAACGTGTTGCTTGAAGATCCTAGCACTTCAGAAGCCTGAGCGAGAAGCGCTTCTTCACTTTCTGATAAAATGTGCGGACGCTCGCGAGTAATTTCATCTAACGCGTGAGCATATAACTTTAGCTCTTTATGTTCCGTCATGTATTGTTTAATTTTTGATTCTTCAATAGACAAAATTTCTGGTGTTACATACGATAGTGCACTTGCAATTTGGGTATAAAGTGTTTTGATACGATCATTTAACCCTTGATAAAAAGAGTTAGTGGTATCTTGATCGTAGCGCATATGAGCATATGTATAAAGTTTACTAACGCGCATTGTGAGCTCGTCTTGTTCTTGAAGAGCGTCGTACAAAGTTTGAGCCGACTCTCCAAGCTTCCCTTTGAATTTTTCCATTTGCGGAATAAGAGCTTTTACTTCTTCAAATTCTTTTTCCCATGCGTCATCTGAAGCAAAAATATCCTCTAGTTTCCACGTATCTTCTACTTTTATCTCGCTTCTACTTGGTAACTTTTTTACTTTTGATTGTTCACTCATGGTCATCCCTCCATCTTTTTCTACCTGTCTATAACTGTTCGCTTTTTCTAAGGCGAATCCTTTTTATTTCTTTCGTTATTGTATGTTGTTTTAAAAGAATTAATCAAAAGTCAGTACGCTTTTGAAAAAAGGATTCTTTCTTAAGCGTACTGATTTTCAGTGATTATGTCACTTCTTTTGCTTGATTTAACCACTTTTTCATCATTTGTCCATCTTCTAAAAAAGCATCAGATGTTTGCTTTGGAATCGTGTAGGACCTTCTGATTTTGTATACCCCAGAAGTTATATACGTTAGCATCCCTAGCCGGCATAATACCTCTATATACTCAAACAGGGGCTGTTCCACAGCAACAGGGGCCATCGGCAAAGACCGAAATACAATATGCCTCTGATGAATTCTGTAGAGCCATAGCCGGCATAACTCTTTTTCTGTAACTAAATCCCCTACTTGCTTCTGCTGCATTAAATCAAGAAGCAGCCACGTTTGCCATATAGCAGCAGACGTTTCAACCATGTATAAAGAAGTCAGCGGCATGCCTGCTTCTGCTGGAATATGGGAGGGAGGAATATTGTTTTCATAAAGAGCGTGTAAAAAAGGCTGAAGCTTCTGATTAGGATAGAGGATATAATGCGTTCTCCATGCCTTCTTTTTCTTTATCCATGAAGAGAAAAATTGAGGTTGTGTATGTGTAGAAAAAAGATCATGAAAGGTATGCTCGTGAGGAGAGAGCACGACAAGCTGTGCATAACAAATCTGAGATGAAAAAGGAATAAGATGTTCAAGTTTCAACAGTTGATTAGTAGAAGGTGAAAAATAAAGAAGTGTGGGCGTATAATCGGAAAGAGTAAGAAACTGCCACTCTTGAAAAGAAAGCTGATACATATAAGTGGATAAGCGCTTCATTCTTTTTGCCCCCATAATCCAAAGGGGCATATAATTTCCTTTCTCATAATGAATAGAACGTTTGGTTAGCACTGAGGAGGATAAGGAAGCACATTGAAATTCGATTGCATATTTTTGCGAGGGCGTATCTACAAGAAGATCTGGACGCTGCATAATTTCAGGAAGATAACTTTCCAACTCGACTTCAAGATGAGAACTAAACCAGTGAAACAGCTTTCGCTTTCCGTCGAGATGATAATCTGTTTCACCTTCATGCTGAGCGACGCACGTTTTTTTCAAGTGAGCAAAATGAGGGATTTTTTTTGTACCTACCTTTAACTGTACAGGGGATTGACAAGAGGGACAGTAGAACTGCTTTTCTTTTTTCCACAGCTTAAGCTGTTCAAGCGAAAAGCGCTGAGCTAGTGAAATGAGGCCTTCTTCTGTTTGGGCAACTAACAATCTTACATTTCTCCTTCCTATAGTAGCGAGCTATATCCTTGTATTCGACACCTTTCTACTAAACCCTTTTCTTTCAGAAAAAAACCACATTGCAGCATACGCAATGTGGTTTACAGTAATTATAATAGCGGTGAAAGCAAACGGGCTGTTGATTCAAATAGCCGCTGTATAAATGGCCGCTTTTCAAAGTCTTTAAAGTGAAGCTCACTCGTTTCTTCTAAATCTTGCATATATTCATATACGAGCTTTTGGGTACTAGCCGTGCGATATAAAAAAGCATTTACTTCAAAATTCAAATGAAAGCTTCTCATGTCCATGTTAGCTGTTCCAATAGAGGCAATTTCTCTATCAACAATCACAATCTTGCTGTGCATAAATCCTTTTTTATACTCGTAAATTTTCACACCTGCTTCTAGCAGCTCCGGAAAATAAGAGCGTGATGCATGAAAAACAATTTTTTTATCTGGCTTCTGAGGTACAAGAAGCCTTACATCTATACCGCTTAGAGCAGCTACTTTGAGGGAAGTAAAAATATCTTCATCAGGTATGAAGTAAGGAGAAGCAATCCAAATGGACTCTTTCGCAGACGTAATCATCGCAAAAAATAAGTGTTTGATAATTTCCCACTCACGGTCTGGTCCGCCAGCAATCATTTGAACACCGCCGCACTTTTCCATATCAATGTCAATTAAATCAGGCGATAGATACGTTTGAGTAAGCATCGTCTGACCTGTCATATAATACCAGTCTTGCAAGAAAATAAGCTGCAATGAACGGACTGCCTCACCCTTCACCATCAAATGGGTATCTCTCCAAAAACCAAAATGCCGACTTTTTCCGAGATATTCATCACCAATATTCAAACCCCCTACAAATCCAATTGTTCCATCAATGACTACAATTTTACGATGATTACGGAAGTTGATTTTATTATTGAGAAATGGAAGTCTGACCGGCAAGAATGGAATCATTTCTACGCCCGCGTTTCTTAACTCGTGAATATAATGCGGTGAAAGCTGAAAACTGCCCACGGCATCATATAAGAAACGTACATAAACTCCTTCTTGTACTTTCTGAATTAAAATATCTTTAATTTGTTCTCCTAAGTGATCATGTCGTACGATGTAATACTCTAAGTGGATATGATGCCTTGCATGCTTTAATGATTCCATAATTTCGTGAAACGTCTCTTTTCCATTGGTCAATGCGCGCGTATCTGATGAAAAAGAAATTGGGCTCTTGCCAAGCCTGACGGCTAGCTTCAGCATTTGCTTTCTACTTGTGCCCAACTGTTCAAAGTGATTTTCTAATATACCGGAATCTCTTTCCATCTTTAAAAGCACCTGTTCATCCAGCTTTGCTTTTTTAGCAAATAAACGCCGTTTTCGCGTATTGCGTCCAAATAACAAATAAAAAAAGAACCCTATTACCGGGAAACCGCCTAATACTACGAGCCACGTTAGCGTTTGAGTTGGATGACGGTTTTCTAATGAAATAACAAGACCGATGAAAACAACACTAATCGTAATTAAGATACTTAGCACGCCAATAAATTTACCGTCCCAATACCCTTTTGTAAAATAAAGCAAAGCAATAATACCAATAACAAAAATTAAAAGCTGTAATCTATTTTTCAACTTGTTTTCACCTATCCTAAAACCAATCTTTCATCATTAATAACAGGTCTCTATACCGTTATTATCCTCAAACTTGTTATTTTAACACTACACTTTCCTGTGTAGGAACCAGCCGCCTGCTTTTTCCACCTATATTGTTCGATATGAACGGAGAGCATTTCCAAAAAAGAGGGCAAAACAAAGACCGATTTCATATACATGAAATCGGCTGCTATTATCGTAAAGGAAAATACTGCTTTACTTGTTCAAGTGCATTTTCACTGATTAATTCTTTTCCATATTCCATTAAACGATGAACTGTTACATTTGATTCATTTGCATATTCTAAAATGATACTTAAAATGTTATCAATTTCAGCTACAAAGTCTTCATCATCTGTAAACTCAACGTATAAATAATATTTCCCTTCAAACACGTACATGCTGTTGATGATATCATCTAACTCTAAATGGTGACTTAAGGAAATTAAATGTTCTAAGTCTTGAAAGCGTGCGACGAACTGTAGCCCTTCGTCTTCTATAATTTCTTCTTCAAAATCAGCTTTTTTATTTTGATTCGCTTGATGATCAAGCAACGCTTCAATTTTTCCATCTACAGGGATATCGATTTTATCATTTTCACCAACAGGTACTTCGAACTTTTGACCGTCTTTTGAAACTTGTGCTCTTGTTACAATAACCTCTAGCCCCTTCTCAAGCGCATGTACTTGAATCCAAAGAGGACCTTCTGCTACAAACTCTTCTTCTTGATGAATTTCGTCCATCATCTCCCAGAATAGCTCTTCACTGCGCTCTCGGCTAAACCAAATTTCATTGCGATCAAATCCACGTTCTTCAATATCTACGTAAGTGACAAAGAATTTTACTGTGTTTTCATTAATGCGTTCGATTTCCATTATCATCTCTCCCTTCGGAAAAATCAGTGAAGGTAATCCGGCCATTTCGAACATTACCCCTAAACGATGAAGGGACTATTTTACCCCCGTGTTAAAGCAATATTACATGTACTTTCTTACTTTGTAAAGCATTCTAACTTGGGATATACAAGCATACACTATTTGAGTGAACCTTGTATATCTATTTTATGACAAAATGCGAAAGAAAGGAAATAAAAAATACTCTGACAACTCATAGCCACCTTACACCTTACTTTGTTATATACATAATCTCTTTACCCTATGAACGCTTTTTGTTAAAAATGAACACAGATAAAGCAATATGAGCTACTTATCCTTACATATTGGGAGGGAAGACTATTGGATTTAGAATTAATAACCTCCATTCTTCTTATTATCGGTATCGATATTGTATTAGGTGGAGACAACGCTATTGTTATTGCCTTAGCAAGCCGCAACTTACCTGAATATCAGCGAAATAAAGCTATTTTTTTAGGGACTGGCTTAGCAGTGATAGTTCGCATAGTACTTACTATTTTAGCTGTTTATTTACTAACTATTCCTTACTTGCAGCTCATTGGCGGTTTTTTATTAGTGATCATTGCCTTTAAGCTTCTTGTATCAGAAGGTGATGATGCATCTTCAATCCGTGCAGGTGTGACATTGGGCGCCGCTGTAAGAACGATTGTATTTGCTGATATTGTAATGGGCCTAGATAATGTAATAGCTGTAGCAGGCGCAGCTCATGGAAATATTATCTTGGTTGTCACAGGATTACTCGTATCCGTCCCCATTATTGTTTGGGGAAGCAAGCTCATTTTGTATTTGATGGAACGATTTCCCCTGCTCGTTTATGGTGGAGCAGCTATTTTAGCTTATACTGCTGGAAATATGATTGGACATGAAAAGAACTTACATTCATTCTTTGCAGACCATACATCTCTAGGAACATTTATTCCGTTTATAATAATTGCTGTTGTGCTGATAAGCGGCATGGTTGTTAATAGCTTTCGTTCAACAAAATGATTAAGAAAAGGCCATACTAAACATTTTTATTTAGTATGGCCTTTTCTTTAGTTTAATGAGCACAGCAGTCTTTTATTCATAAAACACTTTGTACACTTAAAAAATAATCTCTGTGAGTAAAAAAAGGATAGATGGTACGAGTAAGCAACCAAGACCTGTATAAAATGTAGCTGTCATGGCTCCGTAGGGTACAAGTTTTACATCTGTCGCGGCTAAACCAGCTGCTACACCGCTCGTCGTCCCCATAACTCCTCCATAGATCATTGCTGTACGAGGGTTGTTTAATTTGATTTTCTTAGCGAATATCGGTGTCAAAATCATAACTGAAATGGATTTAATTAATCCTATAGCTATACTTAACGCAATAATATCAGAAGAGGCTCCAATCGCAGTTCCAGAAACCGGCCCCACAATATAGGTCACCGCTCCTCCTCCGATTGTGGTTAAAGCAACGGGATCTCTATATCCAAAACAAAGAGCAATAACTACACCTATTACAAAGGAATAGAAAACCCCAAAGAACAAGGCCGTAATCCCACTGATTCCCGTTTTTTTGACTTCGCTAAAACTGGCGCCGAACGCAGTAGCAATAATGGCAAAATCTCGCAGCATCCCTCCGCCCATTAAACCAATTCCTGAAAATAACTGTATATCAGAAATTCCTTTCTCTCCTCCTGTGTTCACTCCACCGATATATGCAAGGATTAATCCAAACATAATAGCAATAGCAGATCCGTGAACTCTTCCTTTTGTTAATTTATCTGATAAAAAATAAGCAATATACATGACAATCCCAATAATAGCAAATGCTGTAATCAGCCCGTTATTTTCTAATCCTTCTTTGATCATATTCATCATTTTATCTGCTCCTTAGGTAAAATAGAAAGCTCTATTTCTTGTTCGTTCACCTTCGCTTTCTCTCCTATTCTGCTGATAAATGGTATGGATAAAAAGCCTACTACGACTACTACCACCCCTGCAAGAAGCGCCATGCCTCCTCCATCAAGAGCAGCTACAACATTTTGCTGTGCAGACATTGCTACCACGATAGGAATATAAATACCTCCCCAAAAAGCAATGCCTTCTTCGGATTTTACTTGGAGCTTATTTTTCTTCTTTAAATAATCTACCGCTAGTACAAGAAGAAGCATAGATACCCCTACTCCCCCAACGTTGGCTTCTACTCCCATCAGCCCTCCTAATGCGTCCCCTACAATTACCCCTATCAACATGCAAATAGACAGCAGTGCTACACCGAAAATTATCATATTACTTCCTCCCCAACCCATTATTGAAAGCGTTTACTTTACGGTTTAAAAATAGTGTAAAGGAAAAAAGTTGAATAACCTATGCATTTTTAGTTATATACTTATATCAAAAATGACATAATGCAGTTTTTCTCTACTGTTCACTTTAGATTTATTCGAAAAAGAAATAAAAATCATGACATTTAGTCATGATTCTTATATGTATTCATGAAGCATACCGGAGGGTAAATGTTTAAAATAATCAATCACAAACTGCCTGAAGATTTGTTGTAAATCCGTCACGTAGCCTCCATTGTTCCAAGCTAAAAAGATAGTACGTTCAAATGTTTCCTCTTCAATTTTCAGCAGTTTTACATCTTTTCCTGTAGAACCTCCCCAAGTTACTTCAGGAATAAAACCTATTCCTTGCTTCGCTCTAATCAAACCTCTCACTGTTGCTGGATCATCGCTTTCAAACGTAATTTGAGGTACAAAATTCTGTTTCTTACAAATTACATCCGTTATTTTCCTTAGCTCTTTCCCTTTCTTTAGCACAATGAATTTCTCATTTTTAAGTTCATTTAACTTTACACGTGATTGCTTGGCTAAAGGATGATCAAGAGGCACTGCAAGCAAAATCGATTCACAAAGTAAAGGAGTATGTTCGATCTGACGGGTTGTTAATGGAAAAGCTGAAATACATAAATCAAAATCAGGCTGGGAATTGGAATTAGTCAAATGCTGCATCAGTCGAAAACGCACCTGAGGATATTGCTCACGAAACCTGCTTAATAGCTCTGGAAGCAAATGTGAACTAGCTAATACAACAAGGCGAATTTCTTCACATGGATCGTTCGACATATCCTTTAGCTCGTGCTTTGCGTCTTCCAATGTTTTTAAAGCAAGTTCTACTTTGGCACAGAATGCTTTACCATACCGATTTAATTTAATGTATTTACCGCTTCGATCAAACAAACGAATGCCTAGCTCTTTTTCCAACTGTGAAATCGTTTTGCTGAGCGCAGGCTGAGATACGTATAGCTCTTCGGCCGCTTTACTGATATGTTCTAATCTAGCAACTACTTGGAAATATTTTAGCTGTAAAAGCTCCAATCCGTTCACCACCACTTTTATATGTTTAAATACTCTCTTTCTTTACTAATTACATATATACTTCATTTTCCCTGCTATTTCGACAAAAAATAAGCAGCAGAGGCCATTTGGCTCCCTGCTGCTTATTTTTTATATACCAACTTCAAGCAAACGTTACTTGGTTGGTTTCTTATTTAAATCTTAAACAGACAAATATAAAAATTAACCATTCACAAGTCTTTGAGCTTCGCGAAGTTGGAAAGTACGCACTTTACGTGGTAAGAAACGACGGATCTCGTCTTCATTATAACCAACTTGTAGACGTTTTTCATCAATGATAATCGGACGGCGCAATAAGCCAGGATTTTGCTGAATTAATTCATACAAATCTTGCAAAGGCATAGCGTCTACCTGAACGTCTAGTTTTTGGAAAGTTTTCGAACGTGTTGAAATGATTTCATCTGTTCCATCTTCTGTCATACGTAAAATTTCTTTAATCTCATCGATTGATAACGGCTCTGAAAAGATATTACGCTCTGTATATCCAATATCATTTTCCTCTAACCAAGCTTTCGCTTTACGACAAGATGTACAACTTGGTGATGTATATAATGTAACCATTTACTCCTTCACTCCTTCTATCATAATCGGTCATAACATTTAAAACATGAACTGTAAATCATGTTGTTTTATACAAACTTCAACGAGTGTAAATATTTAATGACTGATAATGAAAATCGATACTACTTTATAATTACTTTTAAAAAATAATATCTATTTGCATTATACTATAAACTTCATCGGAATGATATACTTTTTAAAGTGAACTAGTACATTAGTTCGTTCCTTCACTGTCATTATTTTCATTGCCGATTTTCTTCATTATTTATTTACCACACTATTATTACGAATAAACCTGTAGATTAGTTTCATTTTTTTATTATTTTTTTCTTTCACAAATTCCTCAAATTTTTCAGTCACTAAAAAAGCCTTGCAGAAGAAATGACTTTTCTGCAAAGCTTTTGAGATAACCTCTTATTTATTTAATAGCTGATGTGCTTTTCCTCGTCTCATTAAGATAGGATACAGCAACAGCCCGATTACAAATAAGCCAATACCTAAGAAAAATGTTTTTAAATCAGCTGTCCCTGTCTTAATCACCCAAAGCGAATAAATAAGTGCTAATGAGGCAATAATTCCGTCTTTTACTCGCGATCCTTTAATGATATCGTACGTCTCACCCGTCACAATAAGCTTTAATTGATAAACTGTCGTCACGAAATAAGGAACTAAATAAGCGAGAGTAGCTACCACGATAGCAAAATTATAGGCTTGCGAAACTGTACCTGAAATAGTCGCAAACAAAAACAACTGTGTTAAGCCATTTGTTAATGTTAGTGAGCGGGCTGGACTATTGTTCTGATTCGTTTTAGCAAACCACTGTGGAAACAACCCTGATTTTGCTGCTTGATAAGGAACTTCTGCACTAACAACAATCCATCCAACAGTAGAACCTAATAAAGAAATAAGTGCTAAAATGGCCATTACGTAAGCACCTTTATGTCCAATAACCATTTCTAACGTATCTACCAAAGGCTTTTGAGACTGCTGCAGCTGAGCTGTTGAAAGAATCCCCATAGCTAGAAGCGTAATTCCTACATAGATAACCATTGAAATTAATAATCCAAGCAGCGTTGCTTTCTTTACTACTTTTTGTGATTTTGCACGATTAGATAATAGTACAGCTGATTCAATTCCGATAAACGCCCACAGCGTAGCAATGGCTGCCCCATTGACCTGACTTCCTAACCCTACATTTATACCCTTTGAATTAACAAATTCTGTACTGACCAGGTTGGATGCGCTAAATAGCGATAGCGCCACAACAATAAATAAACCGAATCCAATAATTTTAGCCGCCGTTGTGATAAAGTTAATATTACCGGCGCTATTGATATCTCGCTGCAAAATAGCTTGAATTCCCCATAGTACAATAGAACATACTAAAAACGTAATAAATTTTCCAGCTTCTAATTGAAAATCTCCGACTGAAAATAAAATATCCTTACTCTCCATTACTGGAAAGAACGTTGTTAAATATCCCGCAAACGATATGATGACAGATGCTGTTGCAGCCCAGTTTGCTGCCCAGTAGCCCCAAGCCATGCTATATCCTGCTACTTTACCTGCTTTAGGCGATGAAAAAAGATTGGCTGCATAACTTTGAGGCCCTCCTTTTAATTCAGGCTTTCTCATGACTAAGTTTCCGAATACAAGAGCAATCATGAACACGCCAAGACCTGTTGCAACCCAAGCAAGCGTTGAACCGATTGGACTTGATACGTTTGCTAAATTAGAAGGAAGCATAAATACTCCGCCGCCTACCATATTACCAACTACAAAGGCTGTTAAAAACCAAAGTCCCCATTTTTTATCTTTCATTTGCTGTGTCTCCTTTTGCTTTCTAAAAGCTTAAACTTTTGACATAGAAAGCTCGATGCTAATCTATTAACACGTAAAAATTATTTGTTTCTTCATTTATCTCTTCATTTGTTTAACAATATAATATATTAGCACACTAAAGCAAAAAGTGAAATAATAAATCCTTCATTTTCTTTTGGAAAAAAATGAGACTGGGACATAACTACATTAATCTAAAGATGGACAAATGGGATATACGAGCTCGTATGAATCGCGCTTGTTACACCGCTGTTGATTTCCATGCAAGACTTCGCTTTCCGCGGGCCGCCGGTGAGCCTCCTCGTTGCTTCCGCTCCTGCGGGGTCTCACCTGTCTCGCTTTTCCCGCAGGAGTCTTCGCCTTGCCCTCTAATCAACAGCTAGAAGCTCCTACATACAGTAAACCTACGTTCCCTATCACCATAAAAAAATCCGAACGAGTTGGATTCTTAATCAAGAATTCAACTCGTTCGGATTTTCCTTCAACGAAACTACTTTTGTCCGAGCCTCATTTTTTATCTTTTATGAAAACCTTTTGAATAGTAGACAACAACCAATAAAACAAACCATATCGGACCTACAATAAGGGCTATTCTTGTATCAGAGGAAAAACCCATCACCACTACTACTCCTGCTAAGAAAGCAAGAGAGAGATACGACGTATACGGGAAAAACGGAAGCTTGTATTTTAAATCACTTACTTGCTGACTGCTTAATCCTCTGCGGAAGCGAATTTGAGAAAGTAAAATAATTCCCCATGTCCAAATCGCTCCAATAGTCGCAATACTCGTTACCCACGTGAACACCTTATCAGGAACAACATAGTTTAAGCCAACTCCGATTAGCAGTACAATAGCTGAAGCAATAACTGCTGCACCAGGCACGCCGCCTTTTGTTAAGTTGGCATAGCGTTTTGGTGCTTCCCCGTGCTGAGCTAAATTAAATAACATACGGCCTGTACTAAAAATTCCACTGTTACAAGAAGATAAAGCCGCTGTTAACACTACAAAGTTTATAATCCCTGCTGCAGCGGGAATTCCAGCTTTATCAAATGTTAAAACAAACGGACTTCCTTGTGTTCCGATTTCTGGCCAAGGATAAATAGACATAATAACAAACAAAGCTCCGATGTAAAAAATCAAAATTCTCCACAGTACATTATCAATTGCTTTTGTTAACGTCTTTTCCGGATTTTTCACCTCTCCTGCTGTTACCCCAATCATTTCAATACCAAGGTAAGCAAACATAACCATTTGAAGTGATAAAAGAACACCTTTCATACCATTCGGGAAAAAGCCCCCGTGACTCCATAAATTACTGATTCCTGTTGCAATACCGCCATTTCCAATTCCAAAGATAATCATGCCTAGTCCAAGCACAATCATAAGGATAATCGTTACTACTTTAATAAGAGAAAACCAAAACTCTAGTTCGCCATATGCTTTTACAGCTAAAAAGTTAACCCCTGTCATGATAACGAGTGCTGCAAGTGCCCATATCCACTGAGGTACACCCGGGAACCAAAACTCCATATATACTCCAACAGCTGTAATTTCAGCCATACATGTAATGATCCACATAAACCAGTAGTTCCAGCCTGTTAAATAACCAGCAAGTGGCCCTAAATAATCGTTAGCATACTTACTAAAAGAACCGGCTACTGGATTTCGTACTGCCATTTCACCTAGGGCTCTCATAATAAAAAACATAATAAGACCACTGATTCCATACATGATAAGAATACCAGGACCCGCTAACCGAATAGCGGATGCAGAACCTAAAAACAGTCCAACTCCGATAGCTGCACCTAAAGACATTAAGCTAATATGTCTTTCCTCAAGTCCACGGCTTAATTCTTTTTCTTGCGTGTTCCCTTGCATAATTCTCTCTCCTAACATATCCATTTCATTTAATAGCGGCTAATGGTGTAGCATTACCTTATTTTTAGCCAAATGATTCTAGAGATTGTATGTACTAAAAATCTAATCCTGCAAGTTCCGCACCTGCACTTTTACCGCTATCACATCTATAAAATACAATATTAAAAAAACTTCACTTTGTTCATTTTATCAAAAATCACAAAAAATGCGATAGTTTTTTGTGATTTTCACAAATAAACTTACAGTTAAAATATAATAAAAATCATTTTTTCCATTATATGTTCTTATT
This sequence comes from Priestia megaterium, assembly GCF_023824195.1. Taxonomy (NCBI): domain Bacteria; kingdom Bacillati; phylum Bacillota; class Bacilli; order Caryophanales; family Bacillaceae; genus Priestia; species Priestia megaterium. The sequence continues at coordinate 690,643 of NZ_CP085442.1, read as the reverse complement.
TCGCTATAATTATCTAATTATTAAGAATAATCGATCAATTATTCTTCTATATTTTCAATTATAGATGCTTACTTTTCCCTAAAAAGGGTAAAGATAAGATAACTGTTTAAACACTATTATGAACATCATCATGAAAAGATCAGTAGGAGGGTGCTATGAATTGGTATGAAAAACTAAGTCAATATTTTCCCATTGAAGAAATGAAATCAAAGAAGCATATCGAAACGCTTTTACAAGAACGCAGCGATATTTATCATAAAAATGAAGGACCTCATCACGTATTAATGTACGTGGAAACAGACCAATTTATCTTTATTGATTACCTCTTTGTTTCAAAAGACGCCCGAGGTCAAGGACTTGGCGGTAAACTAATTGATGAGTTAAAACAGCATAACAAACCAATTATCTTAGAAGTAGAGCCTGTAGACTATAAAGATTCAGACTCGGCAAAACGACTGCATTTTTATAAACGTGCAGACTTTAAGCATGCTCAAACAATTGGCTATAACCGCCGGTCATTAGCTACAAATGAAATTAACCAGATGGAAATTCTATATTGGTCTCCTACCTCTGAAACAGAGGAAAGCATTTTAAATAAAATGAAAAAAACGTACGAGTTAATTCATACGTACAAAGACAAAGAAATATACGGTGCGTCTTATCAGCCAGCAGATCAAGTACTAAAAATTGATAAGAATCGTAAAGACGGCGATATCTTAGCAGATTTATAAAAAGAAGGTAGACGCATGTCTACCTTCTTTCTATATTTTTTGAATTATTATTCAACATACAACATTATTAATCACTTATATTCCTTTAGTTATAAGGTTTATACATAGATATTTTGTCTTAAATATAAAATTCTGAAAATTTTCAATAGTATTTTTCAATCCTTTACTGTATAATACCTGTAAAGCGCTAATGTTACTTGTTCTTACATGTTTTTGCAACTTGAAGCTTAGTGTTCTTTGATAACTAAATAAAAAACGACCTCGTTGTGAGATCGTTTTTGTTATGTTGTATATGTGGCAAACTCAGCTTGAGAACAAGACACGTAGTGACCTGGAGATACTTCTCTAAGCTCCGGTTCTTCACCGTTATAGTCATGTATACTTGGATCATAAATTTTGCGTTGACGCGTTTTTTCACTGTCAGGATCGGGAAGCGGAATAGCTGAAAGTAACGCTTTTGTATATGGATGAACAGGGTTTCGATAAAGTTCATCACTTGGTGCAAGCTCTACAATCTTACCTCTGTACATAACGCCGATGCGGTCACTGATGTATTTTACCATTGACAAATCATGGGCGATAAATAAATATGTTAGTCCACGTTCACGCTGTAACTTCTTCATTAAGTTAACAACTTGAGCTTGTATAGATACGTCCAAAGCTGAGATTGGTTCATCTGCGATGATAAAATCAGGTTCTACTGCCAGTGCTCTTGCGATACCGATACGCTGACGCTGGCCGCCACTAAACTCATGTGGATAGCGATTTGCATGTTCTTTGTTAAGCCCCACTGTTTCAAGAAGCTCGTGAACCTTTGCCATACGCTCCTTTCTCGTCTTAGCTAAACCGTGAATGTCAATGCCTTCTGCTATGATATCTGCTACGGTCATACGAGGGTTAAGCGACGCATATGGATCTTGGAAAATCATTTGCATTTTACGATTGAATTTTTTAAGCTCTGAGCGAGATTTGCGACCATGTACATTTTCGCCATTAAATAGCACCTCACCGCTAGTAGCGTCGTATAAACGAATAATTGTTCTGCCTGTCGTTGACTTTCCGCAACCGGATTCACCTACAAGCCCTAATGTTTCTCCGCGGAAGATGTCAAACGTCAGACCATCAACTGCTTTAATTGTTCCTTTACTTGTGAAAAAATGTTGTTTTAAGCCTTTAATCTCTAATAATTTATCTGTCATGTTATTCACCATCCTTCGCTACGAGTACAGGTGTACTGTATACATTATCAACTTTACGCATGCGGCGCTGAACTGAAGCAGGCGGCTCTACTTTTGGTGCATCGGGATGTAACAGCCATGTTTTCGCATAGTGCGTATCAGATATTTTGAACATTGGAGGTTCTTGCTCAAAATCAATTTTCATTGCGTATGGATTTCGCGCTGCAAATGCATCTCCCTTTGGAGGATTAGTTAAATCTGGCGGCGTTCCAGGAATAGCAGCCAGCTCTTCTTCTGCCTCGTTATCTAAGCTTGGCATAGAAGCTAGCAGTCCCCACGTATACGGATGTTTCGGATCGTAAAACACTTCATCCACTGTGCCCATTTCAACAATTTGACCAGCGTACATAACGGCTACTCGATCTGCTACATTTGCTACTACACCAAGATCATGGGTAATAAAAATAATAGATGTATCCGTTTTTTTCTGAATGTCTTTCATCAACTCTAAAATTTGAGCTTGAATTGTTACATCAAGCGCCGTTGTTGGTTCATCAGCGATCAATAGCTTCGGATTAGAAGCAAGAGCCATCGCAATGACAACACGCTGTCTCATCCCGCCGCTGAATTCATGCGGATATTGATTCACACGCTGTTCGGGAAAAGGAATTCCTACAAGCGTTAATAACTCGACTGCCCGTTTTTTCGCTTCTGTTTTAGACACTTTGGAATGCTTGATTACAACTTCACCAATTTGAGCCCCAACTTTCATCGTGGGATTTAAGGAAGTCATCGGATCTTGGAAGATCATACCGATATCTTTACCGCGAATAGCTTCCATTTCTTTATCCGTTTTCTTAGCTAAATCAATGCCGTCAAACAGCATTTCACCGCTTTTAATTTGGCCAGGAGGCATCGGAATAAGGCGCATGATTGTTTGTGAAGTTACACTTTTACCAGATCCTGACTCACCAACAATTGCTAAAGTTTCACCTTTATTTAAGTGGAAGTTAACGCCGCGAACAGCTTGAACTTCTCCGCCATATGTTTTAAATGATACAGCTAAATTCTTTACTTCTAATAAACGTGACATATGAGTTCACTTCCTTACTTACGTAGTTTTGGATCTAACGCATCTCGTAATCCATCACCAATTACGTTGAACGCTAAGATTGTTAAACAGATAAACAAACCTGGGAAAAATAAGCGCCAAGGATAGTATTCCAAAGCAGGTAAGCCTTCTGAAGCCATTGTTCCCCAGCTTGCAAGCGGTGCCGGAACGCCTAGTCCCAAGTAGCTTAAAAATGCTTCTGTAAAGATTGCTGAAGGAATCGTTAGTGTCATTGTTACTAAAATTGGGCCTGTTGCATTAGGAATAAGATGTTTAAATAAAATACGTTTTGTTGTTGCTCCTAATGTTTGTGAAGCCATTACGTACTCTTGGTTTTTCAACTGCAATACCTGTCCACGCACAATACGGGCCATGTTAATCCAGCCGGTAATGGTCATCGCCAAAATCATCGTGCCTAACCCTTGGCCAAGCATAACCATTAAAATAATAACCAGTAAAAGGTAAGGAACACCATATAAGATATCCGCAACACGCATCATTGTTTCATCCGTACGGCCGCCGCGGTATCCAGAGATGCTTCCCCAAACTACGCCGATGAATAAATCAATTAAAGCTGCTGCTAACCCGATAAATAATGAAATACGAGCGCCTTCCCACGTACGAGCAAAAACATCACGCCCTAATTCATCTGTACCGAACCAGTGCTCAGAAGATGGAGCCTGATTAGCATTCAGTAAATCATTGGTTGCATAATCATATTTCACCATCAATGGACCAAATATAGCCATAAAAACAAGGAGAACCATTAGTACTACACCAAACATAGCAAGCTTATTTTTGCGAAAACGAATAAAAACATCTTGCCAGAATGAAAGACTCGGTTTTTCAATCTTTTCTGCCTGAGCGCGGTCAATCCCTGCTGTTTCAAACATTTCTTTAGGAATTTTCGGAAGTTGCTGCATAGTTACTCTCCTTTCTTAGCACCTGTAAGTTTAATTCGAGGGTCAATGAAGCCGTATGCAATATCTACAAGCAAGATACAAAAAAGTAGTAAAATACTGTAGAACACCGTTACGCCCATAATCGTTGTATAATCTCGGTTTGAGATACTGAGTACAAAGTGTGAACCTAATCCCGGGATACCAAATATTTTTTCAATAACAAAGCTACCCGTTAAAATCCCTGCTACTAAAGGTCCCATATAGGATACGACTGGAAGCATCGCATTTCGCATGGCGTGCTTAACTGTAATAACGCCTCTGCTTAAACCTTTTGCTTTCGCTGTACGAATATAATCATTGCTTAATACTTCAAGCATACTCGAACGAGTTAATCTTGCGATAAACGCCATAGGGGTTGAAGCAAGCGCGAGAGCTGGTAACACCGTGTGTGCCCAAGATTCCCAGCGTGCAACCGGAAAAATTTGTAGTTTCATAGCCAGAACGTATTGTAATACCGCTGCCATGATAAAACTCGGAACTGAGATTCCTAGAACTGCAATAACCATCGCCGTGTAATCTTGCCACTTATTATGTTTTAAAGCAGCAATAACACCAAGTACTACACCAATAGCAATTGCTATTAAAATAGCTTCCATCCCTAGCATGAATGAAACAGGGAATCCGCCGTTAATCAAATCATTTACCGTTTGGCCTTTATATTTGAAAGATGGACCAAAATCCCACTTTAAAATTGATGTTAAATAATCAAAGTACTGATGGTACCAAGGCTGGTCTAAACCGTAATACTGATTTAGATTTTTCTGAATTTCAGGGGGAAGCTGCTTTTCTGATGTGAATGGCCCTCCTGGAACAGCACGCATTAAGAAAAAGGTCGCTGTTACGATCAACCATAATGATAGAAACATATAAATAAGTCGTTTTCCTATATATTTGAACACCCTGACACACCTCCATATTTTTACAAAATTCGCGCACAAGAAAGAAAAGTATATGGAGCACCAGGCCCCATATACCCTTTGTCACAATTGATGTTACTTACTCAAAATGAGCCCACTTAATCTGAATGTCTCCAAGTCCAGACATCACAACATCTTTCAGCTGCTTGTCTTGTACCCAAGCGTTTGTGTAGAAGTAGATTGGTGCCACTGGCATTTCATCCATAAAGATACCTTCTGCTTTTTTCAACATTTCCAGACGTTTTTTAGGATCTGTTTCTTTTTGAGAGTCAATTAATAACTTTTTATATTCTGGATTTTCCCAGTTTGTATCATTGTTTCCGCCTTTTTTGTCACGGAATAATTCTAAGAAGTTGATTGGATCGTTAAAATCTCCTAACCAGCCCATACGTCCAACTTGATAATCTCCTTGGTGTAATTTTTCAATGTAAACAGCCCACTCAGAGTTGTCTAACTGTACTTTAATACCAAGGTTTTTCTTCCACATATCTTGAACAGCTTGTGCAATTTTTGCATGTTTTTCATCCGTGTTGTATGAAACCTTAATTGCTGGTAGTTCTGAAGCATCTTTAAGGCCCATTTCTTTCAAGCCTTTTTCTAAATATTCTTTTGCTTTTTTCACATCATTGTCTTTGAAGTAGCCTTTTTTGTTATCTTCAAACATTGTTGGTGGTACAGCCGCCATCGCTGGAACTGAACCGTCTTTTGTAATTTGTTCTGTAATACCTTTACGATCAATTGCATAAGCTAATGCTTTACGAATGTTCACATTGTCTAAAGGTTTTTGTTCTGTATTAAACTTGTACCAGTAAGTACCTGCAATCTCTTGAATGTTTAATGAACCGTCTTTCTTTAATTCAGGAAGTGCATCAGCTGGTAATTGACCAGTAGGCATACCTGCCCAGTCTAATTCCCCGTTTTTGAACATTGAAAGTTCAGTGTTGTTATCATTGATCATGTACATTTCAACTTTTTTAAGTTTTACAGCATCTTTATCCCAATAGTTTTCATTAGGAACTAACTCGATTTTGTCATTATGTTTCCAAGTTTTAAGCTTGAAAGGACCGTTTGACGTATAGTTTTCGCCCGCATTTGTGTACCATTTTTCATTTGATTCAGCAATTTTCGTATTCACTGGGAAGTACGTATAGAAAGCTGTTAATTCTAAGAAATATGGCGTTGGGTTTTCTAATGTTACTTCAAGCGTTTTATCATCTGTTGCTTTAACGGCAACATCATCTAATGAACCTTTTCCTTCATTGGCAGCTTGTGCATTTTTAACATAGTATAATTGATATGCATATTGAGATTCATTTTTAGGATCTAACGCCCATTTCCATGCATATTCGAAATCTTTTGCTGTTACAGGGTCACCGTTTGACCATTTTGCATCGTCGCGAATAGTAAACGTATATTTAGTTTGATCATCGCTGACCTTCACATCTTTTGCCATTGCATTTTCAGGTTTTCCATCTTTACCGATACGAGTTAAACCTTCAAATGTTTGTAATAATACGTTTGATGACGTTGAATCATTAGCTAAGCCTGGGTTTAGTGAAAAAGGCTCAGTTTTAATGTTTACGCGAAGCTCTTGCTCTTTTTTCTTGTCGCCGCCATCACTGCTAGCATTTTCACTGCCACCAGATTCTTTGTTAAATCCACATGCAGCTAAAAACAAGCTCATTACAAGCAGCAAACTGAAAAGAATCGACAACCTTTTCTTCATTGCGTGTTACCCCCTATTAAATTTTGTTTGTGTGGCAACCATATTTTTTTGATATGTACTAATTTCTTAATCCTCTTTCAATACAAAATAATCAGTTATTTTTTCGCATAGTAGAGCATTAAAGACCTCACTGCAAAATTATTCTTCTACTCTATGAAACTGTCATCAATTGTTTACATGCTGTAAATCCAATGTATGCGCTTAATATGTAGAAGACTCATTCATTACAAAATTCGCTAATTGAAACAAAACATTGTCTATTTTGTTTTTTCTGAAAAATTAAGAAATTGTAATACCTTTGTAAAAAATATGTTTGTTACGCCTATTATAAATATTTTAAAAATTTATTGCAATACTATTATTTAATGGTATTTTTTTGTCATGAGGGAAAAAACCTTATCTTATAAGGATTGTGCCTACTTGTCAGACTTCTAAAATCTTTTTTGTAGTATAGGTATTACAATAGTATTACAAAGCCATTAGAAATACTAAATAAAAGATTTTTACCAAATCCTCCACCAAATTTTCATCAAGAAATGCTTTAATTAAAAGGTTCTTGTCTTTTTTTGCCGCTGAAAAATTCCAGTAAATTGTCTTATAAAACTTTTTAGCGATAAGATGTTTAAATTCCTGCTTTTTCGCGTTATAATAACGAATAACTATATAATTAAAGCTGTGAAAAAGAGTAGTATGCAGAATTTTCATTTTTAGAGAGTTTGTGGCTGGTGAGAACAAACACTGAAACCTGCAGAATGGACTTTGGAGCTTTCAAGTGCAAAGCTTGAACGTTGACCTCAACGTTACATGAATAAAGATAGTTCACAATTATGTGTGCTAATTAGGGTGGCAACGCGGTCCATTCGCCCCTAGCTTATGCTAGGAGCGGATGGGCCTTTTTATGTTGTATCCGTAAATTAGCATCATATATGTGCAGATGAAAGGAAGATTTGATGAAAACAATTTTTTCAGGTATTCAACCAAGCGGTACAATCACTTTAGGTAACTACATTGGAGCGATGAAGCAATTTGTTGAACTTCAAAATGACTATAACTGTCATTTTTGTATTGTAGATCAGCATGCGATTACAACGCCTCAAGATCGTTTAGCACTTCGTAAAAACATTCGCAGCCTTGCTGCTCTGTATGTAGCAGTAGGAATTGATCCAGCAAAATCGACTTTATTTATTCAATCGGAAGTGCCTGCCCACACAGAAGCGGGATGGATGTTACAGTGCGTAGCGTATATCGGTGAACTTGAACGTATGACTCAGTTTAAAGATAAGTCCGCTGGAAAAGAAGCAGTATCAGCAGGATTACTAACTTATCCTCCATTAATGGCAGCTGATATTCTTTTATACAACACAGATTTGGTTCCAGTTGGTGAAGATCAAAAGCAGCATTTAGAATTAACACGTGACTTAGCTGAGCGCTTTAACAAAAAATACAATGATATCTTCACTATTCCTGAAGTACGTATTCCAAAAGTGGGCGCACGCGTCATGTCTCTTCAAGATCCTACGAAAAAAATGAGCAAGTCCGATCCAAACCAAAAAGCTTTCATTACGCTTTTGGATGACGCTAAAACAATTGAAAAGAAAATCAAAAGTGCCGTAACGGATTCAGAAGGTATTGTTCGCTACGATAAAGAAAATAAGCCAGGTATTTCAAACTTATTAAGTATTTATTCAATCCTAGCCAATAAATCGATCGAAGACATTGAAGCAATGTACGAAGGCAAAGGTTATGGTGACTTTAAAGCTGACACAGCTAAAGTGGTAGCTGAAGCACTCGCTCCAATTCAAGAAAGATATTATGAATTAGTTGATTCTAGCGAGCTAGATGATATTTTAGATCAAGGTGCCGATAAAGCAAATGCAACGGCTAATAAAATGCTTCGCAAAATGCGAAACGCAATGGGAATTGGCCGTAAACGTTAAAAAAAACGACTGCTATGCAGTCGTTTTTTTTAATTAACTTTTGGCTCTTGTTCAATTTCCCAAAGTTTTTCAAAGAAAGGTTGTCCTTTTACTAAGCGCTCGCATAATAATTTATGTTTCGGTGACCACCCTGACTTCGTTTCATCGTATAGCTGATTCCATACGTCTTGAAACGACATCTCTTGAATGTCTTCGTATTTCGTTGGATTCCACTCTGTGTACCAGTAGCGGATTTGAGCTGTATTTTTTGTTGTATGTAGCTGATCAAGTGCCATAAATAACAGCTGTTTTAGCTGACGTTCTTTACGTGTTAGTCCTCTCATCGTTTCAGGAGACGGCGAAAGAATATGATGCTCTTTTTTATTCAGCTCGTCTTCACTGAACTTATATTCTAGCTCTTCTTGATCCGCAATCATCTCATAGACTAACTGTTCTTGTCTTGGAATTAAGCGGCTTTTTCGAATCGGAATATGATATCCCATCGTATCGATTGCTAAAATATTCGTTCCATCTGTAACGATAAAACAATATTCAACCTGCGTGCGTTCATGATTTTTCCGAATGTATGCTTTCTGATAGACATCTTGTAGTAGTTGTTGAGGTAGCTCGGAAAGATCATTTTCAATGTAATGAAATAAAAGCGGATTTACTTTTAATAATGGTGCTTGATCGAGCAGTTCTACACAATCGTCTTTTCTCCACTCATGGAAATGACACACATTATAACCGTTTTCTTCGCCTTCAAACCAATTAACCCATACATCATGAAGATATAGCATAATTTACCCCTCACTTACTATCTGTTTGTTATCCATCAGTATAGGCAGAGAAAGGAATTTTTATTCCAAATGATGTTATTTTTCTAAAAATTAATTGTAAAATACCTTCGTTTTTGGCTATTATTCAAATGCACTGATTTCGAAGCTCAGACATAACGCCAGTGCTAATGATTGCTAAAGGCTTCATGAACTATATCCACCCCTATAAGCAGAAAAAAATCCGCGTTTCTTCTATAGTAATAGGTTTGTCAGGAGGTCTGACAAACCTAAAAAAATCTATCACACTTTTGTGATAGATTTTTAACGAAGAGATTTTGGATTTAAAGCATCTTTTAATCCTTCACCAATGAAGTTGATAGCTAGGATCGTAAATGTAATAGCTAAACCTGGCGGAACCCACATCCAAGGCTTATTCTGCAGCACATCTGATTCCCTTGCTTCTGTCAGCATATTTCCCCAGCTCGGCGTATCAGCCGGCACGCCAAAACCGATAAAGCTAATCGCTGACTCAAACACAATAAGGATGGCCATCTGCAAACTGGCTTGAACCACAATCGTTGAAAACACATTTGGCAGCAAATGTTTAAAGATGATTTTAAACGGGCTGCAACCAATGGAAACAGCTGAAAGTACATATTCATTTTCTTTTTCAGCCAAAACTTTGCTTCGCACCAGCCGGGCCGTACTTCCCCAGCTTAAGAAACTAACAACTAGGATGAGCGTCCAAACGCCTGAGATCTTTCCAATTAGGATTGTATTTAACACTACAACGAAAACAATTAGCGGAAAGTTTAATACAAAGTCTGTAAAACGCATTAAGAATTGATCCACTTTGCCTCCGTAATAACCCGCAATCGAACCAATAAAAGTTCCGATTAAAATAACGAGTGTTGTACAGGCAACTCCAATCAGTAACGAAGTTCTTCCTCCATACAATGTACGTGCAAATACGTCTCGCCCATTTGTATCCGTTCCAAACCAATGCTCACTAGAAGGCGCTGCGTTCATCGCCATATAGTCGATACGTGTAATATCTGCTTTTGTAAGCAGCGGTGCAAAAATGGCAAGAAGCGTAATCACAATCATGAAAGTTAAACTTATCATGGCTAGTTTATTTTTAACAAACTTCTTTCGCGCAATCGCCCATGGAGAAAGGTTTTTAGGAGCTTTCATATTCACTTCTGGCTGTACATCTTTTTTCGTTACAATTTCCATACTTTCTCCTCCTAATCCAAACGAATACGCGGATCCGCTACGCCGTATAACAAATCAGCAACTAGATTCCCAACCAGTGTTAAAATTGAAAACAACATTGTAAGCGACATCATAACTGAGTAGTCACGAGTTGCTACAGAGTCAACAAACAACTTTCCGATTCCTGGATACGTAAAGATCGTCTCTGTAATGATAGAACCGCTAATGATTGTTACAAGATCAAACCCTAAAAACGTAATAAGCGGAATCATTGAGTTGCGTAAGATATGAACATTATAAATTTTAGATTCTTTTGTCCCTTTTGCTCTAGCTGTGCGTACAAAATCTTTGCGACTGTTTTCAATAATATCATTGCGCAAAAATTGGGTATACTGCGCGGTCGACATTAAGCCAAGAATCAGCGCGGGTAATATAACGTGATGAATTCTACTTTGAATAAATTCCCATGACCCCTCTATCAATCCTACTTCAACAGAACCGCTAAATGGAAACCAACCTAACTGAAAGGAAAATAAATAAATGCCTACGATCCCTGCGATAAACGATGGAACCGCTAATGCAAAATAATTATATCCTGCAATAAAGTTATCTGCTAAGGTATACGGTTTTCTTCCTGCATACATACCTAAAATAAATGCAAACACATACGTAATCAAAAGCGAAGTCAAAGCTAAAAAGATAGTATTAGGCATACGCTCTAAAATAATATCTAATGTCGGTAACTTATGAGTTGTTGACTTTCCTAAATCTCCTTGTGCCACTCCCTTTACCCAGTTCCAATATTGAACGTAGATAGGATCGTTATATCCTAGCTTATCACGCATTTCCTCAATGTATTTTGGATCTGTATTACTAGGGTTGATTTCTCCCCCAAAAGGGTCCCCTGGCATCATTTTTGCCAGGGAAAACACAACAAAGGAGATCAGAATCAACATTGGGATCATCCCTAAAATACGTCTTAGTGAGTATTGCAGCATCGTTGACTCTCCTTTACATGTAAAATACTTATTCCGTTACAGACCATTTCTCCGGATCTACAACTACCGTTGATGGATCTAGAGTTACGTTTTTCACACGCTTATTCACAGCATAAATATTGATATTTTCCCATAAAGGAAGTGCTGGCAGCTGCTCATTAAAGAATTTTTGCCATTTTACATATACATCTTTACGGTATTTATCATCAAATGATTTTTCACTCAAACCGTCTTTAAGCATTTCGTCAGATTCCTTATTTCCCCAACGTCCATAGTTCCATTCAGCATTAGAGCTCCATAATCCTGTAGGATCTGGATCTGAACCAGTGTCCCAAGAACCAAAGAACGCTTCTAACGCCTTATCGTCGTTATCTTTCATTTCATTGTACAAGTTAAATTCAACAAGTGAACCCGTTGCTAATTTTGTTTTAATACCAATATCATTCCATGCTTGCATAATAGCCTTCGCACGACCCTCGAAGTTGGCTGGACCAGCATAGTGACCGAATGAGATCGTAAGTGGTTTTCCATTTGGATCTTCTACAAAACCGTCATTATTCTTGTCTTTATAACCAGCTTCAGCTAATAATTTTTTAGCTTTTTCTGGACTATACTTGTACTTTGTTAAATCTTTTTGGTCAGCAGCAATCCAGAATACAGACGGAATAACTGTATTAGAAACAACCGCTTTGTCGTTCATAAATGCTTTTACCATTGCTTTTCTATCTATTGCATAAAGCAATGCTTGACGAAGTTTTAGATCTTTGAACTTTTCGTAATCATCTACGTTTTTACCGGCCTTTTGATCACGATGTCCAAATCGTAGACCAATATACGAATAACTAGTTGATTTCCCTTCCAAAAAGTCTAAGTTTTCTGCTTTTTCAACTTGCCCTAAATCAGCTGGACGAACATCCATAATGTCGACATCGCCTTTTTTCAATGCTCCGGCGGAAACAGATGGATCCAGTACTTTTACAACAACACCATCGAGATGAGGTTTACCTTTCCAATAATCATCATTACGCTCCATTTGGACATATTCACTTGCTACCACTTTTTTCACTTTAAACGGTCCAACACCAATAGGCTCTTTACGAACTTGTTTGGACTCTGCAAGATCTTTTACAGCAATTCCTTCATAGTACTTTTTCGGCATTGGATACGGCCATAGATTGTCTAAGTTATTTACACGAACTTCTTTAAACGTTACTTTAAATGTTTGCGGATCTACTACTTCAACTCCAGAAATAGAATCCGTTTTGCCGTCGTGATATTCTTGAGCGCCTTTAATATGCTCAACGTTTACATAGCGTGGACCTGTATAGTCTTTATCGGCAATCGTTTCATACGTATATTTAAAATCATCTGCAGTTAATGGATCTCCGTTATGCCACTTAATGCCCTTCTTTAATTTAAACGTGTAAGTTAGTTTATCACCACTCACGTCCCAAGTAGCTAAGTCAGATTTAATCTTTAATTTCTTATCATAAGTAAAGAGACCTTCATTGATAAATTCTAAGATTTGGCTATCATATGCACTACCATACAATGCGTACTCAAAAAGCCCTTCCGGCGCTCCGTCAATCCCATACGTAATCGTTCCGCCATCTTTTGGCTTGTCTGTTTTTGCACCTTCAGTTTTTGTTTCTCCGCCTTCTTTACTAGAAGATGAAGAACTGCTTCCACCGCTGCATGCCGCTAGAATAAGCGATAGCACAAGCAAAATGGAAACAAGTGATAAAAACGATTTCTTTTTCATCATGACGTTCCCCCTATTTAACTAATAATCTGTTCGTATGTAGCTTTTACGAGTTATATAAATGGCAAGCTACTTGATGGCCAGATCTCACCTCCTTTAAGGCAGGTTTCGTTTGGCTGCACTCTGCCATTGCATGTATACAGCGAGGATGAAACGCACAGCCTTTTGGCGGATCAATTGGACTTGGCACATCTCCCTGTAAAATAATACGCTGTTTTTTCTTTCGTGGATCTGGTTCAGGTATAGCCGATACAAGCGCTTGCGTATAAGGATGCAATGGCTCTGCGTATAGACTTTTCTTATCAGCAATTTCCACTAAACCGCCTAGGTACATAACACCGATACGGTCACTCATATGTTTAACAACACTCAAATCATGGGCAATAAATAAAAAGGTTAGGTCGAATTCTTGTTGAAGTTCTTTAAGAAGGTTTAAAACTTGTGATTGGACAGAAACGTCAAGTGCCGATACCGGTTCATCAGCAATAATAAGTTTTGGACGAAGTGCAAGTGCACGTGCAATTCCAATACGCTGACGCTGTCCACCGGAAAATTCGTGAGGATATTTATAGTATGCATCTTCCGGTAACCCTACTTTTGTAAGTAGATTCATAACTTCTGATTTTAATTGATTGGTTGATTTTCCTGTAAAATTCCGAATTGGTTCAGAAATAACATCTCCAACCATTTGCATTGGATTGAGGGAAGCATAGGGATCTTGAAAAACCATTTGGAAATCTTGTCTAATTTTACGGAGAGAAGTTCCTTTTACTTCTGTGATATCTTTACCATCGAAAATAATTTTTCCGCTAGTTGGTTCCAACAGTCTTAGAATCGTTCTTCCTGCCGTGGATTTTCCACAGCCAGATTCTCCTACTAGACCGAGTGTTTCTCCTTTTCGAATAGCAAAAGAAATACCGTCAACTGCTTTTACATCACCAATTTTCTTTCGAAAAAATCCGCCGTGAATAGGATAGTAGGTTTTTAAATGCTGAACTTCTAGCAATACATCTTTCACCGCTTTAGTCATTAGCTTGTCTTCACTCCTTTTGACGGATAGCTATTTTTATACAGCAGGCATGCGACCTCATGCCCCTTTGACTCCTGGCGAAGAACAGGCGTAACGGAACTGCAGTCTTCCATTGCATGAGGACATCGGTTAACGAAACGACAGCCTGTCCGCGGCATGTTTACAAGAGAAGGCACAATTCCTTTGATCGTATTTAATACTTCTACATCATCTTCCATGCGTGGAATTGAGTGAAGAAGCGCTTTCGTGTACGGATGTTTTGGGGCATAAAATAACGTATCAACATCTGTATGCTCAACAATTTTTCCGCCATACATGACAATCACTTCGTCACACATCTCAGCAACTACTCCTAAATCATGTGTAATCATAATAATAGACATATCATTGCTTTCTTGAATTTCTTTTAGCAATTCTAAAATTTGAGCTTGAACCGTAACATCTAGGGCCGTTGTCGGCTCATCAGCAATTAAAAGTTTAGGCTGACAAGCTACCGCTATGGCAATCATGACACGCTGCCTCATTCCTCCTGACAGCTGATGCGGATATTCATCGATGAGCTTTTCGGATCTCGAAATACCAACGCCTTTTAAAAGCGCAATGCTTTTTTCACGCGCTTCCGCTTTCGATATATTCATATGGTTAAACAATACTTCCTGCAGCTGATACCCAATGGTTAACACAGGATTAAGGGATGTCATCGGTTCTTGGAAAATCATTGAGATGTCTTTCCCCCGAACATCATTCATCTCATCTTCTGATAAGTGCGTAAGATTCTTTCCGTTAAATAAAACGCTTCCGCTTCTAATTTGACTATTTACTTTAGGTAATAGCCCAATAACGGATAAAGACAATACGCTTTTTCCACAGCCAGATTCTCCTACAACTCCTACAATTCGCTTTCGTCCGACTTGAAACGACACGTCGTCCACAGCATTATGCCAGGAATCATTAATGGAAAAAGCAGTTTGTAAATTTTTCACTTCTAATAAAGGTGTTGATTCGACGGGCTTTTTATCCATTTATAGTGCACACCTCATTTTTCTAAAAATTGTTATATTTGAATAAGATATTATTACAATTTAATTACAAAATCAATATATTTTGAAAATTAATTATATTTTTTATTTTTAAAATAATGATTTCTGAATATCTCTTCGGCACTTTAACGCATAAACATCCTAATTTTTTGTTGAAAATAGGATAAAATTTACTATTTTCAACTTTAGGTATATAGAACTTGTTTTTTTACAGTTGGAACGCAGATTTTTTTAAGATAGTATTGGTGCTAAGAGGAAGCAGCTCGGTAGTTGTTAAAGTGTGAGGCTTCATACATGAAGTAACAAGATGATAACCAATATTGTAGCCCATCATTTCTGGATACCAATTTTGGCCAAATAACAGTTGATCATATTTCTTTTCGTCAGCGCGCAGATTGTAATAAGGTTTAACATGCTTTTCCCACATTTTTTTAGCTTCTTCAATGGTATAATAATTTGTCCAAGGAGCTAAATATTTTTTACCACAATACTCCTCTACAGCTCTTTCAGCTAACCCCTCCATCATCATAGCGTCTAACAAAGTAATCGTCTCATCAGATTTATTAATGGCTTTTAGCCTGCAAACGTGATGGTATTCATGGGTAAGTACCGCTAACATTTCTTCATCGGATGTATGACTTGTCATAAACACAAATAATTTATCGGTAAAAGCGACACCTGCTCTTCCGTTAAATTCACGCTGCATTTTTCGATTTCTAGGATTGCTTGGAAGCACTAGCACCGCTACATCCGGCCCATTCCATGCTTTTTTAAGCTTCTCGTAATGTGCTTTAACTTTCTTCCAAACCTGTCTTTTCTTCATTTCTTCTAATTCTTTTATAAACATTAAAGAAGGCGGACACATTCCATAGTTAAAAAGTAATTCCATATATTCTTTTTCTTTTAATTTCTTAAAATAGCGCGCAAGATAACGGCTTATTTCTTTCGGCTCCGTCCAAGTAGAAGTTGAAACAATCGGCATGTTTTCCCCTCACTTTCTTCATCCTTTTGTTTCATGATATGTTCACAGCTACTCTTTTGGTTATTAAAAATAAAAAAAATTCTAGGCATCAGCCTAGAATTTTTCATTATGCTTCGTATTTTTTAAAGATGATTGTTGCATTGTGACCGCCAAATCCAAGTGAGTTGCTTAGCACCGCTTTTACTTCTTGCTTGCGTGCTTTGTTTGGAATGTAGTCTAAGTCGCACTCTTCATCAGGTGTTTGATAGTTAATTGTTGGAGGAAGAATACCGTCTTGAATTGCCTTCACACTAAAAATAGCTTCCACTCCGCCAGCAGCTCCTAACAAGTGGCCAGTCATTGACTTTGTTGAACTAATTGCTACTTTTTGAGCGTGATCACCAAATACTTCTTTAATAGCCATTGTTTCAAATTTATCATTGTAGCCTGTACTTGTACCGTGAGCATTGATGTAATCAATATCACTTGGCTGTAGGCCTGCATCTTCAATCGCATGGCGCATTGCACGAACGCCGCCTTCTCCTCCTGGAGCTGGCGCTGTGATATGATGAGCATCTCCTGTTGAACCATAGCCCACAATTTCAGCATAAATACGTGCGCCGCGCGCTAGTGCATGTTCAAGCTCTTCAAGCACAATAACACCCGCACCTTCTCCCATAACGAAGCCGTCACGGTCTTTATCAAACGGACGAGATGCCGTTGCAGGATCTGGATTTGTAGAAAGTGCTTTATTCGCACAGAAACCAGCAATAGATAAACGCGTGATTGGCGCTTCCGTACCGCCCGTCACCATCACGTCTGCATCTCCGCGTTGAATTACTTTAAACGCATCACCAATAGAGTTTGTACCTGTTGCACATGCCGTTACCGTACAAGAATTCACGCCTTTCGCCCCTAAAGCAATAGAAACTTGTCCTGTTGCCATATCAGGAATCATCATCGGAATGAAGAATGGACTTACACGGCGGGCACCTTTTTCTAATAACGTTGAATATTGGTTTTCAAACGTTTCCATACCGCCAATTCCAGAACCAATCCAAACGCCGACGTTTGGAGCAATTTCTTCTGTAATAGTCAAATCTGCATCTTTAACAGCCGCCAATGCAGCTACCATCGCATATTGAGTAAAGCGATCCATCTTACGAGCCTCTTTGCGGTCAATAAAATCTTCCACGTTAAAATCTTTTACTTCAGCCGCTACTTTAGCCGGGAATTCATCTGCATCTAGCCTTGTTAAAGGACCAACGCCAGACACGCCTGCTACTGCGTTTTTCCAAGCTGTTTCTACGTCATTTCCAATTGGTGTAAGCCCACCAAGTCCTGTTACAACTACACGTTTTTTATTCATCGTACATTCATCTCCTTCAGTTGCTTTAAAAATGTAGTGTTATTTTCCCCATCTAATAGCAATAGCTCCCCATGTTAAGCCGCCTCCGAAGCCAACCATTACAATTAAATCATCATCTTGAATTTTCCCTGCTTCAAGCTCATGAACAATTGAAATTGGAATCGATGCTGCTGATGTATTGCCGTAGTATTGGATTGTTTTCGACATTTTTTCTTCAGGCAAGTCTAATCGCTGTCTTGCAGCTTCCATAATACGAATATTCGCTTGATGAGGTACAAGAAAATCAACATCCTCTTTTGTTAAACCTGCTTTTTCAATTACATTAACAGCAGATTCCCCCATTTGTCGAACAGCAAACTTAAATACTTCACGTCCGTTCATGACAATATGATCAAGCTCGTTTTGATACAAGTGCTTGCCTCCCGTACCGTCGGACCCTAGTTCAAAGGATAAAATACCTCGTCCTTCTGATACAGGTCCCATTACAACTGCACCTGCTCCGTCTCCGAATAAAACAGCCGTGTTACGGTCGTCCCAATCTGTAATCTTAGAAAGCTTTTCTACACCGACCACTAATATATGCTTGTAAGCATTGGTTTCAATAAATTGCTTAGCTGTAATCATGCCGTACATAAATCCTGCACATGCGGCACTCACATCGTAAGAAGCTGCTTTTTTTGCTCCCAATTTTTCTTGTAGCATACATGATACTGTAGGAAACGGTTGATCTGGCGTTACCGTAGCAACAATGATCATGTCAATATCTTCTGCCTCGACGTTAGCTTTATGTAAAGCTTCAACTGCTGCTTTATAAGCTAAATCAGATGTGTCCTCGTTATCGGCTGCAATTCGGCGCTCTTGAATACCTGTGCGCGTACGAATCCACTCATCTGATGTATCCATTACTTTTTCAAGATCTAAATTTGTTACAACTTTCTCTGGTACATAACGTCCAATTCCTAGAACACCAGCGTTCATATCAACCTCTCCTTTAAATAAAAGGCTTATATTCCTATAAAACCTATATCCGTCATTTCATTTATCGATTATATAATCAATTATTATGAGTTGGTACTAATTTTACTTCATTTTTTATTTTTTGTCTATATAGGTGTTCGTCCTACTCAGGTATCTATCATGCTACATATAGTAATCATACGGGACCCTCTTACTCTAGTATGGGACATTAGGTAAGAACTTACCCACCATTAAAATAGTGAAAGGAATGAGTATCATGGCAAGAAGACAAAGAAATGAAGCTTTTTCTGATTTTATGTTTGGAGCTGGGCGCAGAAAATCAAGAGAAGAAAGAGAGCGAGAGGAGTGGGAAAGATTATTTAAACAAATCGATGAAATTGTACTCGCCGTCGAAGAACTAGCTCCTCTTCTTAAACAGTTTGCCCCTTTAGTCGATTTATTTTCCAAACAAAAATAACAGCTCGGATTCTACCGAGCTGTTTTCTTTAGTTGTTTTCATTTTCGGCTAATGCATCTTGCTTGCCAAGCTCATAGGCGTCGTTCATTACTTTTGTTAGTAATGTCAATACCGGCTGTACGTGTTCCATTGATAGCTCAACGCCTGTTTCATCTAAGATCTGCTTTGCTTCTGGCAAGTACTTCATTGCAATTTGCATGAATTGCATATTTTGCTCTTCCATAGTGAAATCTCCTTTATTAAAAACATTTATTCTTCCTTATATTAGCGAATCTATTCTATAAGTACAACTTTCTCCTTTTAATGAAGAGGTAAAAAGAATGTTCTCATATGTTTTTTTTGCAGATAAATGCCTTCTTTAGCCGTTACTCTTGAAGAAAAATGCAGCAGTTCTTTCGCTTTCCTGCTGATTTCATATTTTTCTTGAGCCGCTTCTTCCTTCACCTCCATATGAGTAATGTTTGCTCCTGCGCTCCAAGGCTGTAACTTTTCTTCAACTAAATGAACCACTTCATATGAATATGCAGCAGTTTTACAGCGTCTAAGTGCACTGACGGCATCTTCAATATAAATAATAAAATCCGTGCCTTCCATAATGTTAAAAGCCTCTTCGTACCCGGCAATATTTTTAGAATAGCACATTGACAAAGGCTGCCAAGGTCCGTAAAGAGTCGGCGTTCTGACAATTATAATGGGCCATCCATCATCTTTATATTTTTCTACCATTCGCTCAAAATGAACGTATAGCCTTCCTTCACTACTGTCCGGTTCTGGAATCGTTGTTTCTTCAATCTTTCGCTGCTGGTCTCCAAATACGCGCATGGTAGAAACAAACACAAATCGAATGTTGAATTGACGGCATTTGTTAAGCGCTTGAATGAGCACTTGCTGCGCTTTTTGCATTTCCTGTCTTAAAAAATCAGGATGATAAAAATCTCCTCCATCGAAATACGTGAAGTAGACAATATCCGTTTCTGAGGTAATCATATCTAATGAATCTCCTACTTCAGTTGATACATAATTAGCGTTTCGCCCTAAGAAAAATTTCATCTCTTCCTGCAAATCATCTTCTTCTTTATGAGCAGAATGTGTATATCCTTTTACTTCTGTACCTTCGTCTAAAAAAGCCATACATAAATGAAAACCAATAAAGCGGTTTGCCCCTATTACTACTACATTTCCCATATCGCTTCCTCCAATTCTTCATTCATCATTTATTCAACAAAAAGCTTAAAGCCCTATAGTTATAGAGCGTACTCATTCCTTATTTCAAAGAAGTTCATCTGTGAAAGCATCATCAACTCTTTTTTTCCTTTTATCTCTTATATAAAAAGCCCCTATGATATGTATAATCATAGAAGCTTTGCTTATAACACTTTTTCATGCTGTTTATAAAATTGGAGAAGGGACCGTTCAAACAAATAGTTTTTTTCCGGTAAATAAAGTGAAAGCATAATCGGAGAGTGAAGTTCTTCACGATGTAGTTCATATTTTTTACTGTGTGCAATTGGATAATGAGTAGAGGCATTAGGCGCGGTCCATATCTTCACGGGCAGCGTTGATTTTAATTCTGTAACAGAAGGGTACTCCTTAATTAGCTTTGATACTTGCTTCCGCTCCACTTTATAAGCTTGAGTCAAGTCCTTCGTGAATTGTTTATAAAAGAATTTATTGTTTTTTTCATGTTCTGCATGCGTATGAAGATCAATACATGGATTTAGTAAACCAGCTGATCGAATGAACGTATTCCCGTCGTTTTCCATTAGCTGCAGCGCTAACAGAGCCCCCATTCCTTCAGCTAAAATATGAATTCGTTTATTTAAAATTTCTTGTTTCATTACTAAATGATAAAGTTGTTTTGCAAGGTGATATGCTTCAGGAGACCCCCAATGCCGGCCATATAAATTGGAATAAAATACTGTGTATCCTTCATCTTGTAAACATTGCAACAGCTGTGACCTTCCGCCGTGCTGAATCCATAAGCTAGTTGAACTTTCAACAAAATGATCTTTATCACCCAATACTAACACACCGAAACCATTCGGTCGTTCAGGGACATGTACGACATTCCATTGCGTATCTAAGCTAAAAAAGCGTCGATGTATCATAGCTCTTCCTCCGTAACTTACTAGTTGTTCCATACAGTGTATGATAGAACCATCAAAAAGCGCACTAGAATAATGCCTATTTCTGACTTATTGCTCTTTTGTTTCTATATGGGAACACGCCCTTTATTTATTCATAAAAAATTCAATTTCTTATTTGACTGCTATATGCTAAAATGAAATCAAACTGTACTGTAAACGAGGTGAATAGAATGCGTGTCGTAATGGCTTTTGTTTGGGGCTTTTTACTAATGAATATGGCAGTGTACGTAATCTCTGCAATGACGGGCGGTACTTACAGTTTCGCAACCGCTTCCATCCTTGGAGTAGTTTTCACGCTAGTTGTAATTTTGATTGGAGAACTGGGTGTACCGAATAAACCAGCAAATAATCACCACTAAAAAGTGTTGGCTGTAAAGCCAGCGCTTTTTTTATCTTTTGGCATAGGCTCTTCTCAGTACTTTCTTTCCTTACCTCGTATTCAAGACACAGGACTGAGAGTACTTTTCTATATTTATATATAGTCGGAATCATTGATTATCCCAAACTTTAACTATATAATTTTAGAATAATCAAACTATTAACTTTAGGAGTGAATACTGCTGTGACTAAAGAAAAAATTGGTTTTATCGGAACAGGCGTTATGGGTCAAAGCATGGCCGGGCATTTAATTGACGCAGGATATGAAGTCCTTGTTTATACACGAACAAAAAATCGTGCTCAAGCACTACTTGAAAAAGGGGCCAAATGGAAAGAAACCGTTCCAGAAGTGGCCGAACAATCTGATGTTATTATCACCATGGTAGGCTACCCTCACGATGTAAAAGAGATTTATTTAGGAAAAGACGGCATTATACATAATGCAAAGAAAGGCTGCTATACAATTGATATGACGACATCGAGCCCTATACTTGCTCGTGAGATTTATCAAGCAGCAAAAGAGAAGCACATTCATGCGCTTGACGCTCCTGTTTCAGGAGGAGATATTGGGGCTCAGAAAGCAACCTTAGCGATTATGGTAGGAGGCGATTCTGAAGCATTCTCTGCCGTTACACCTATACTAAAAAAAATGGGGACAAATATCGTTCTTCAAGGAAGCGCTGGTGCTGGTCAACATACAAAAATGTGCAATCAAATTGCTATTGCCTCTAATATGATGGGTGTATGCGAAGCTATACTTTATGCTGAAAAAGCCGGATTAGATCCGAATACCGTTCTAAAAAGTATTGAAACAGGCGCAGCGGGAAGCTGGTCGTTAAGTAATTTAGCTCCTCGCATGATTAAAGGAGACTTCGAACCAGGTTTTTATATTAAACACTTCATTAAAGATATGAAGATTGCCATTGAATCAGCTGAAGAAATGGAGCTGTATACACCAGGGCTAAAATTAGCAAAATCGCTTTATGAACAGCTCGAAAAACAAGGCGATGATAATAAAGGAACACAGGCTCTGTATATCCTTTTGAAACAGCATGCCCTAACTGTATAAAAACAGGCAGCTCATTACGAGCTGCCTGTTTTTATTAATGATTTACGCTTCATTTAACGAATTCATAAAACGACTGAATGCGAGCTGCCCTTCAGTATTTTGTTTAAACACACCTGCATGTTCTAAAATAGTTGCAAAGACCAAACCGAGCTCTTGTTGGAGAATGCTTTGGACATTTTCCGCTTCAATATGTGGATATTTTTTCTTGATTTGTTCGGCCCACTTCACGTGTTTTTTCACTTGATCATGTCTGCTGGCTAACTCGCTCAGGTTATTCTGAACTAACCCTTTGGACACTAGACTCATTTCGTCTTTCAAACGACCAGGTAAAACCGCAAGCCCCATTACTTCGATTAAACCTATGTTCTCTTTTTTTATATGATGAACTTCTGCATGCGGATGATAAATGCCATCTGGATGTTTGCCGTTTGTTCGATTGTTTCGCAGTACTAAATCTAATTCATACAAATCTCCTCTTTTTCGAGCAATAGGCGTGACCGTGTTGTGAGGAGTTTGATCTGTAAAAGCTAAAATATCAGCACTTTGATCACTATATGATTTCCATTTCTTCAAAATGAAATCCGCTGCTTCCACTAATGGTGCAAGGCGCGAACTTTGAAGACGAACGACCGACATCGGCCAATGAACAATTCCAGCTTTCACGTCTGGATATGCTTTAAGAGAGAACAATTTATTTATTTTTGCTTTAGCCATAGGAAAATCATGATAGCCGCCTTGAAAGTGGTCATGAGTTAAAATAGATCCTCCTACGATGGGTAGATCTGCATTTGATCCTAAAAAATAATGTGGAAATTGTTCAACGAAGGCAAGCAGCCGCTTAAACGTTTGCTTTGAAATATGCATGGGTGTATGTTCACTCGCAAAAACAATGGCATGTTCATTATAATAAACATAAGGTGAAAACTGCATGTACCACAGCTCTTCCTGCAATTCCACAGGAATAATTCTGTGATTTTGACGAGCTGGGTGGTTAATGCGACCTGCATAACCAGCATTTTCTTTACAGAGAAGGCACAGCGGATAGTTGCTTTCCTTCAATGATTTGCTTGCTGCAATTGCTTTTGGATCTTTTTCCGGCTTTGATAAGTTGATGGTAATTTCAAGTTCTCCAAAGTCAGTGTTTGTTACCCATCTTTCGTTTTTAGCAATTCGATCTCTGCGAATATAGTGAATGTCTTTTGACAGCTTATAATAATAGCTTGTGGCTTTTTGAGGGCTTTGCTGATAGTGATCATAAAATGTCCGATTAACCTCTGAAGGCATGCTTGCAAAGCATCCCATTATTTCGGTATCGAATAAATCTCTATACGTGATAGAATTCTCGGCGATTCGATTGTTTTCTGCAGCCCAATCAAGCATGTTGTCTAAAATAGCAGCTGGATGTTCCAGACGTTCTTCTTTGACTTCTACCATAATACATTCGTCGAGCCTTAACACTTCCAGCAGTTTATTTCTCACCACATCTATATCCCATTTTGTTAATAGATTCTTTTGTAAACCATATTGAATAAGTCGGGTGATTTCTTCATGAATGTTGACTGACATACACTCGTTCCTTTCTCTATCTGTTTTCTCTTATACTGCTTCTAATGTGAGTTCACGCGCTCCTTCTCCAACCGTAACCACATAAAATTCAGCTTCTAAACTCGTTTTCTCATAATAGGTATTCCTTACTTTTTCAACAAACCTATCAACCTGCGCTTTTTGTACGATGCTAATTGTACAGCCGCCAAAGCCTGCACCCGTCATGCGTGATCCAATCACACCTTCTTGCAGCCAAGCTGCTTCTACAAGAGCATCTAGTTCTTTCCCACTTACTTCATAGTCATCTCGCAGTGAGCAGTGCGATTCATTCATCAATTGACCAAACCCTTTTAAATCACCGTTTTGCAATTTAGCAACCGCTTCTTTTGTGCGTTCATTTTCATATACCGCATGTTTAGCGCGCTTACAATCTACTTCGTTTTGTATCAAAGATTTGTGCTTTTCAAATTGCTCTTTGGTTAAATCACCAAGCGAATTAATGGAAAGTGAAGTTTGCAAATCTGACAGCGCTCTTTCACACTCCATTCGGCGTTCATTATATTTTGAGTCTGCCAGCCCTCTTCGCTTATTTGTATTAGAAATAACGAGCACAGCATCTGTTAATTGCAGCGGGCTATACTGGTATTCAAGAGTTTGACAGTTTAACAATACGGCTTGATTTTCCTTTCCCATTCCAATTGCAAACTGATCCATAATCCCGCAGCTTACGCCGATAAATTCATTTTCAGCTTGCTGCGCCATTTTTACAAGGTCCATCATATCAATATTCAATTCAAGAATTTTATTTAAAAGTACGCATGTGACTAACTCAATTGATGCCGACGATGAAAGCCCTGCTCCGTTAGGAATGTTGCCAAAAAACAAGATATCAAAACCAAAAGGAAGATCATATCCGTGCTTTTTAAAGGTGTCCATTACTCCTTTTGGATAATTAGCCCAATCATCCTCGGTTTTGTACGTTAATTGCTCTAAAGAAGATTCAATAACGCCTGCTTCAGAGAAGTTTTTAGAGTACATACGTATTTTTCGATCATGACGTTTTTGTACTACCGCATACGTTCCTATACTCAATGAACAAGGAAAAACATGCCCTCCGTTATAATCAGTATGTTCTCCAATTAAATTGACACGTCCTGGCGCAAAAAAGCAGCGAATAGCTTCTGACGAATGAAATATTTGTTTGAACTCTTCGATTAATTTTTCCAGCATTTATTATCACCTATTTTAAGTAGTTTTTTGGAAACGGATTCATATGTACATTGTAAAGTCCAATTTCCCTTGCCTCAATGGTAAAATTACTATCAATAATCGGTACTTTTTTGCTTATCACTTTAAAAATGATTCTTTTGAATTGACGATGAACTACTCTTGCGCCAAAAGGGTGTTATCTTCATGTGAGCCGTGACTTGCAAATTATAAGAAAATAATAGATCTAGAGACATTCCCTAAAAATAATCACGATATTTTCAAAAAATTATAGAAAAATGAAAGCGATTACGTTAAAGTAAGAATTAAGTACTACTTTATTTCAAAAAGAAGGTGAAAATTTGCTCTCACATTTCCAAGCTCAAGAATATTCAACGTACGCATACAGGTTTTTAGAATCCCGCACAAACGAAGTTGCGCAGCTATGGTCGGTTGGGTGGGATGAAGTTTTCTCTCCCCTTTATAACTGGAGCGGAAATCAGCGAAAAGACGTAGGGAAATATATTTTTCAATACACGGTTTCTGGGTACGGGATGATTGAAATAGATGGACAAGAATATAAAGTGGATGCTGGTAAAGCATTCATCGTCAATATACCTGGAAATTATCGCTATTACTTACCAAAGGAAAGTGAAAACTGGGAGTTTATTTTTCTTACATTATACGGAGATGAAGTACAAAAATGCTGGGATTATATTCAGTCAACCCACTCCCCTGTAATTAGGTTTCATCCTGAATCAGCACCTGTTCAGCTGCTTGCTCAAATATATAAGCGGGCAAGTGAAAAACATATAGCAGATCCATTTCATGCCTCAAGCTTATCTTACCGCTTTGTAATGGAGCTGTATCAATATATTAAAAGCATGGACAGTTTTACAGAAGATTGGCCTGAAAGTATCATTAGCTCTATTTTATTTGCCCGTAATCATTATCATGAAGAAATCGGTCCGGATGAAATGGCAGATGCAGCTCATTTATCACGCTATCATTTTAGCCGGTTATTCAAACAAACAACTGGGATTACTCCGATTCAATATTTAACGAAGCTTCGCATTCAAAAAGCGGCCGAGCTATTGCATCAAACCAAGTATTCAATCGAAGAAATTGCTGAAAACGTCGGCTATGCAAATGCCAATTATTTAACAAAAGTATTTCGCAAAACAACCAATATGACACCCGGGCAGTATCGAAAAAGTGATGCATCCATTGATGAGCACTTTGCATTGCCAAAATAAAAACGACTTCCATAAAAGGAAGTCGTTTTTATTTTTTATCGGGAATTTCTACTACCACAGAACCTTTTTCGTAAATAAAAGTCAATTTTTTACCCGGGATAATCATATTTTCTAAAATATCTCGTGCAGCTTGAAGTGCAAACTCTGTCCGTTCTGCCTTTTCCTGCACTTCTTCATTTTCAGCTTGAAGATCATTTTTATCCAGCGCTCTTATTTTAGTTAATGCCTGATCTATAAAATCGTATGCTTCGTCATATATAAGCTCTATACGGTCCTTCATGTGCTCATTCATGCTCCTTTGCCCATTTTGTATTATCATAAATGAATTAGATATATTCTACAACCTAAAACTGTATAAGTTTTTACGCTTAGCTCTCACGTATTTTCTTTCATTTCTTTTTATTTATTTTAAAAAGAGAGCTGCTTTTAATAGCAAAAAAAGACCATTCAATTTATCATGAATGGCCTTTTTAGAAAACTTATACGCTGACAACAAACTCATCATCTTTTACATCAACTGTCACTTGACTATAATCTTCAATTTGCCCTGCAATTAATTCTCTGGCAATTTTTGTTTCAATATATTTTTGAATAAACCTTTTTAAAGGGCGAGCTCCGTATACCGGATCAAACCCGGAGGCTGCAATATAATTTTTTGCTTCTTCTGTTAACGTTAACGAAATATGACGATCGGATAAACGCTTTTCAAGCTGAAGCAATAGCTTATCAATAATCCCTTTTGCTTCATGAACAGTTAGCGGTTTGAATAAAATCGTGTCGTCTACTCGATTTAAGAATTCTGGGCGAAAATGCTGTCTTAATTGAGCCATCACTTGCTCTCTGGCTTTTTCAGTAATCTCGCCTTCACTTGTTAAACCGTCTAATAAAAATTGAGAACCGATATTCGACGTCATAATAATGACTGTATTTTTAAAATCAATGACTTTTCCTTTTGAATCTGTTGCTCTTCCATCATCTAGTATTTGAAGGAGCACATTAAATACTTCGGGATGGGCTTTTTCAATTTCATCCAACAAAACGACTGAATAAGGCTTGCGTCTCACCGCTTCTGTTAGCTGGCCGCCTTCTTCATATCCTACATAGCCAGGAGGCGCTCCTATAAGCCTAGAGACCGCATGCTTTTCCATGTACTCAGACATATCAATACGAACCATTTGTTCTTCACTGTCAAATAAAGAATGTGCCAACGTTTTGGCTAGCTCCGTTTTTCCTACTCCGGTAGGTCCTAGGAAAATAAATGATCCAATCGGACGGTTCGGGTCTTTAATGCCTGCCCGTGCGCGAATCACAGCATCCGTCACTAAGGATACGGCTTCGTCTTGTCCAATCACACGCTGCTGTAAAATTGACTCAAGCTTCAACAGCTTTTCTCTTTCCCCTTCAACTAGTTTTGATACCGGAATTCCCGTCCATCTTCCTACAATTTCAGCAATTTCTTCTTCTGTTACTTCTTCTCTTAACAAACGGTTTTCTTGTGCTTTTTCAGCAGCTGTTTCTTCCAGCTGTTTTAGTTCTTTTTCAAGAGCTGGAATGCGTCCATGGCGAAGTTCAGCTGCTTTATTTAAATCATATTTCCCTTCAGCTTCTTCTAGGTCTCGCTTCGCTTTTTCAAGCTGCTCCCGGACATCTTGCACCGTTTGAATCGACTGCTTTTCTTTTTCCCACTGCAGCTTCATTGTATCTGCACGTTCTTTTAAATCAGAGACTTCTTTTCGAATTGCCTCTAACCTTGTGATGCTTGCTTGATCTGTTTCTTTACTTAATGCCGCTTCTTCAATTTCAAGCTGCATGACACGTCGTGTTACTTCATCTAATTCTGATGGCATCGAATCAATTTCTGTTCGAATGGTTGCGCATGCTTCATCAATCAAATCAATTGCTTTATCAGGTAAAAAGCGATCTGAGATATAACGATCAGACATAACCGCTGCTGAAACAATCGCTCGGTCATGAATGTTTACACCGTGATGAATTTCAAATCGTTCTTTTAAACCACGTAAAATAGAGATTGTATCTTCTACTGAAGGTTCTTCAACCAGCACCTGTTGAAAACGTCTTTCAAGCGCTGGATCTTTTTCAATATACTGACGGTACTCATCAAGAGTTGTAGCTCCTATACAGTGAAGTTCTCCTCTAGCAAGCATTGGTTTTAAAATATTCCCTGCATCCATCGCTCCGTCCGTACGGCCTGCTCCAACGATTGTATGAAGCTCGTCAATGAATAAAAGAATTTGACCGTTGCTTTTCTTAACTTCTTGAAGAACAGCTTTTAAACGCTCTTCAAATTCTCCCCTGAACTTCGCTCCTGCTACTAAAGCTCCCATATCTAATGAAAAGATGGTTTTATCTTTTAATCCTTCAGGCACATCTCGACGAACAATCCGCTGTGCTAGACCTTCAACAATCGCTGTTTTACCAACGCCAGGTTCTCCGATCAAAACTGGATTGTTTTTTGTTTTTCGCGATAAAATGCGGATAACGCGGCGAATTTCTCCGTCTCGTCCAATGACTGGATCAATGTTCCCTGCTCGTACTTCTGCTACTAAGTCTCTTCCATATTTAGCTAACGCTTCATATGTGACTTCCGGATTTTGACTTGTAATCCGCTGATTTCCTCGAAGGCTGGTAAGCACATCTTGCAGAGCCTTTTTTGTGATACCGTGACTTGAAAATAACTTGCCATATTCACTAGAAGACGGTTCCTGTGCTAATGCTAAAAAGATGTGCTCAACTGAAACATAATCATCTTGCAGACGAGATGCTTCTTCTTGAGCTTTAACAAACAGCTGCTGAAGTTTATTCGTAATATAAACCTTCCCTGCTTCAGCACCACTTCCTGTAACGGCTGGTTTTTTCGCAAGCAATTGATTTACCTGCTGCTGAAAAGATTGATGATCTATATGTAAATGATCTAATATGCGAGGAGCAATACCATCTTGCTGATGAATGAGCGTATAAAGCAAATGAGCAATATCCACTTCCTGCTGATTTCGTTTAATAGCTTCGGACTGCGCTTCCATCACGCCTTCTTGCAATTTTTGGGTCATTTTATTTATATCCATTGAACATCCTCCTTCGATACATTTGACCTTTATTGACCTTTATTTCATTATACCCAGCAATAGGAAAACAAGTAAAGCCATTCAATTTAGAATGGCTTCTTTATTTTTTACTATTTAAGGCTTGCGCATGTACGTCCAGTGGCGATCATCGTTGGCCGTCTCTGGAAAACGCTCTCCTGCTTTTAATTTAACCTTTTGAGGATTATTTACGTTGCTTCCTGTTTCACCAATTTCAATATACACTCCGTTATTAGGAGCTTTTTGACCCGGTGTGAAATGACGATTTTGTCCCATTGTCCTGCCTCCTCATTCCTGAAATGAAATGTTCTCCTATACTATTCCCTTAAGATTTCTGTTTCATAATGGAGATGTTTTCATATTAGGCAGAGAAAAAGAGCAGACCTTTAGATCCGCCCTTTTATATTAATGAGTAAATTTAATAGCTTGTTCGATTTCAGTTTCTCCAGCTAACATTTCAAACATTTTTCCTATCGTAGCTTCTTCGTTTAGACATTCTACAAGCACGGTTGCTACATCTGCTCGGGGAATTGTCTGAGATTTATCTTGAATATCATTATTGATATCAATTTTCCCAGTAGCTTGATCATTCGATAAAGTTCCTGGTCGTACAATTGTATACTGTAGATTAGACTGCTTTAGGTATTCATCCGCTATCGCTTTAGCACGGAGGTAAAGCTGTAAGCCTTCTGGTCCTTGTTCAGGTGCGTCTGTTCCCATTGAACTTAACATAACAAAACGCTTTACACCTTGGTTTTTTGCTTCATCAATGATATTTTTAGCACCATTTTGATCTACAGCGATTGTCTTTTCGTCTCCGGTATGTCCTCCAGAACCTGCTGCAAATATGACAGCGTCCATACCTCTTAAAGCATCTGAAACATCTTGCTCCAAGTCAGCAAGCACAACGTTGGCACCTAGCTTCTTTAACGCGTCTGCTTGCTTTTCGTCGCGAATCATCGCATAAGCTTCGTGCTGTTTGCTGTTTGCAACTTTTTCTACCACTTGTTTTCCCGTTGTTCCGTTTGCTCCAACAACTAATACTTTCATCATAAATCACCTTTCGTTCTGTTTAGTATACAATGGGTGTTCCCTCAATTAATTCCCTTTAAACAAAAAACCCCTTCTGATATTCTCAGAAAGGGTTTTTCTCTTAAGCTAAAATGGCTTGCAGCAAAGCTTTTTGTACATGCATACGATTTCCAGCCTGCTGAAAGACAACAGAATTTGGTCCGTCAATAATGCTTGCTGTTACTTCTTCTTCACGATGCGCAGGCAAACAGTGCAGAAATAAATAGTCTGACTTAGCATAAGCAACTAGTTCTTCATTTACTTGATAAGGAGCAAATATTTTCAAGCGCTGCTGTGCTTCTTCTTCCTGTCCCATACTTGTCCATACGTCTGCATAAATAGCATCAGCATTTTTTACAGCCTCTACAGGATCTTTTGTAATCGTAATCTTCGCACCTGTTGTAGCAGCTATTTCATTAACATAAGCTGTTACAAAGTCTTTTGGCTCATAACCATCAGGGCATCCAATTGAAATATCTATCCCCATTTTTGCACATGCAATCATTAACGAATGCGCTACATTATTTCCGTCTCCAACATAAGCTACTTTTAGCCCTTCAAATGATTTCTTGTGCTCGTAAATCGTTAATAAATCAGCTAGAGCCTGACAAGGATGATAATCATCTGTCAAACCATTAATAACGGGAATGGATGCGTAATCTGCAAGCTCTTCGATCTTGCTATGTTCAAACGTACGAATCATTATAGCATCGATGAATTCAGATAGTACGCGTGCTGTATCAGCAATCGTTTCTCCGCGTCCAATCTGTAAATCTTGGCTGCTTAAAAAGAGGGCGTTTCCTCCAAGCTGCATCATTCCTGCTTCAAATGAGACTCTTGTTCTTGTTGAAGATTTTTCAAAAATGAGCCCCAGCGTTTTTCCTTTTAACGATGTTACGATTTCACCATTTTTATGCTTTTCTTTCAGCTCGATGGCGCTCTCCAAAAGTGACATAATATCGTCTGATGATAAATCTTTAAGCGTAAGCAAATCTTTTCCTTTTAAATTGGTATTTACCGATACCGTACTCATGATACTGTCACTTCCTTTTTAGTTTTTTGAAACCATTCTTGTAGTGATGAAACCTGATATTCATCGACTTGGAACGATTGGAAAAATAGCGAAGCCGTTTCTGCCTCCGTCATGACCATCAAACCGTGTTTTAATGCTGACATACGGCTTTCTTTATCTTCAGGCTGTAAGCTTACGTATAATAAAGCTTCTTTCGTTTTCACCCATTCACTAACTTCTTTACCTTTAACAAGAGTTAAGCCCGCGCTTTGCACAAGTGCTTCAAGACCTTGCGCTTCTCCGTTGATATACACTTCCGCGGCACCTTTTTTACTTAACACATACTGATGGAATACTTTTTTTGCTGCTTCTTCAATCGTTGAAGAAATCGCAATTCCTTCACCAGTTGACTTCATTTCTGGTCCAACAAGAGGATCGACTCCTGATAATTTACTTGTCGAAAATACTGGAAACTTAATGGTTGTGTAAGCTGGATCTGGCAATAAACCTAGCTTTTCACTAATTTCCGACAATGATTTCCCAAGCAATATTTGAGTTGATATCGAAACAAGCGGTGTGTTGCACACTTTGCTTACTACAGGCACTGTACGGCTGGCACGCGGATTAACTTCCAGCATGTAGACTTCATCGTTATAAATAACATATTGGATATTCATAATCCCTTTATATTGAAGTTTGTTTACAATTTTTTGAGCGTAGCTCACCATTTTTTCTTTATGTGCTTTTTCTACTGTTTTTGCTGGTAAAAGCGCATAGCTGTCTCCTGAATGAACGCCGGCTTTTTCAATATGTTCAACGATTGTCGGAATCAACACATCTTTTCCATCTGCTACAACATCAATTTCTGCTTCTTTTCCAGGTAAGTAAGCATCAATAAGCATTGGAAAATGGGAGGCTTTAATAGCCGGTAAACAAGCCTGCAGCTCCGTTTCGTTTTGAATTGTCAGCATTCCTTTTCCGCCAATCACGTAAGAAGGACGAATAAGTAATGGGAAGCCCATATCTTTTGCTTTTTGTACAAGTTCTTGCTCATCTTTTGCCATTTCACCTGGGATATGCGGAATATCACAGTCATCTAAGAGCTTATAAAACAGGTCACGATCTTCAAGTGCATCAATGACATCATTTGTAATACCTAATAAATTAACGCCAGCTTCTTCTAGACCTTTAACAAGCGAAATAGCCGTTTGACCTCCGTATTGAACAATTACATCCGTCACATTTTCAGCATCAAGAACATTTAATACATCTTCTACTGTTACAGGTTCAAAATATAAGCGGTCTGCTACTTCAAAGTCCGTACTTACCGTTTCTGGATTGTTGTTAATTAAAATCGTTTCGTACCCTTCTTTTTCAAGAGCAAGCACACCGTGTACAGAGCTGTAGTCAAATTCTACTCCTTGCCCGATACGAATTGGTCCGGAACCGATAATAGCAACTTTTTTATTTGTTGATGGTTCAATTTCGCTCTCCCCGTAATAACTGGAATAGAAATAAGCCGTAGAAGATTCAAACTCCGCTGCACATGTATCCACCATTTTATAACTCGGCGTAATATGTAGTGCTTTACGTTTCGCTCTTACGTCAAGCTCCGGCACATGCCATACGTGTGCTAGATAAGCATCTGTAAACCCATGCTCCTTCACTTGCTTGAATTGTTCAGCTGTAATGGAATCAAAACGTACTTCCTTCAAAGAGGCTTCCATTTTAATCAACTGTGTAAAGTGTGTTAAATAGAAATAATCAATTTGCGTTACTTCATGAATATACTCAGGTGTTGTGCCGCGGCGTAAAAGCTCAAAGATAACAAAAATACGCTCATCGCTCTGTTCGCCAAGCTTGCTTTTTAATTCATCCGTTGAAAGTTCTTGCAGCTCTTCTACTTCTAATCCCTGTAAGTCAATTTCTAAAGAAGACAATGCTTTTTGGAAGCTACGTGTAAAGTTACGGTCAATAGCCATTACTTCTCCAGTTGCTTTCATTTGTGTACCAAGCGTTCTCTCAGCGTAGAAAAACTTGTCAAACGGCCATCTTGGAAATTTCACTACTACATAGTCAAGAGCTGGTTCAAAGCTTGCATATGTGTCTCCTGTCACAGGATTTAATAACTCATGAAGCGTGTAGCCTACCGATAGCTTTGCAGCAATTTTAGCAATCGGATAGCCAGTTGCTTTTGATGCAAGAGCAGACGAACGGCTCACACGTGGATTTACTTCAATTAAATAGTATTGCTTGCTTTTTGGATCAAGCGCAAACTGAATGTTGCAACCCCCAATAATGCCAAGCGATGAAATAATTTTAACTGAAGCAGAACGAAGCATTTGATATTCCACGTCTGTTAACGTTTGAGAAGGCGCAACAACTACCGAATCTCCAGTATGAACACCTACCGGATCAATGTTTTCCATATTACAAATGGTAATGCACGTATTGTTTACGTCACGCATAACCTCGTACTCAACTTCTTTAAATCCGGCGATACTTTTTTCAATTAAGCATTGAGTAATAGCACTTTCACGCAAACCTGACGCCGAAAGTTTTTCAAGCTCTTCCATAGAATGAGCAATTCCTCCGCCCGTTCCGCCTAACGTATAAGCCGGACGTACAATAACAGGAAAACCAATTTTCTTGGCAAAAGCTAACGCTTCTTCTACTTTTGTGACAACTTCACTTTCCGGCACCGGTTCATTCAGTTCATTCATCAATGCGCGGAACTCTTCACGGCTTTCACCTTTTTTGATTGATTCAATCGGTGTTCCTAAAAGTTTCACATCGTATTTTGGTAAAATGTTCTGTTCGTGAAGCTCAAGAGCTAAGTTTAAACCCGTCTGTCCGCCTAATGTGGCTAACAAACCATCCGGCTTTTCTTTTGCAATAATTTTCTCTACGCAGTCTACTGTTAATGGTTCAAAATAGATTCGATCTGCTACGTGAGTGTCTGTCATAATCGTAGCTGGATTATTATTGATTAAGATAACTTCATAACCTTCTTCTTTTAATGACAAGCATGCCTGAGTTCCTGAATAATCAAATTCTGCTGCTTGCCCAATTACGATTGGTCCTGATCCGATTACTAAAATCTTTTTTAACGTTTGGTCTTTAGGCATATACTTTTCCGCTCCCTACTTGCTGTACTTTCGTCATAAATTCATCAAAGATATACGTGCTGTCACTTGGTCCAGGATGTGCTTCTGGATGATATTGAACCGACATAACAGGAAGATCTTTATGCATTAAACCTTCAACCGATCCGTCATTCACATTTTTAAACCGAACGCTTAAAGGCGTAGACGCAATCGTCTGTTCGTCTACTACATAGCTATGGTTTTGAGACGTCATACACACTTTGTTAGTCGTTAAATCAATTACAGGCTGATTAGCTCCTCGGTGACCGAACGCCAGCTTTTTGGTTTGTGCTCCAAAAGCGAGCCCAATTAACTGATGGCCAAAGCAAATTCCCAAAGTTGGATAAGCTGAAATAATTTCTTTTAATTCATCCAGCTGACTGCTCACTTGAGTTGGATCTCCAGGTCCGTTTGATAAGACAATGCCATCCGGCTGCAGCTCTTTTACTTTTGAAGGGCTTGTAGAATAAGGAACAACCGTTACTTTGCACTCTCGATTTAACAGCTCTTGTAAAATTGATTTTTTATAGCCAAAGTCCATTAATACAACGTGTTTCTCACCGTTACCATAAGTAACAGGTTCTTTTGTTGATACTTCTTTTACTACATATCCATCGCATTCAGCAGTAAACGCTGGCGGCTCAGCAGATGCCGAAAAGGCAGATTGCATCGTACCTTCTTTTCGAATTCGTTTTACGACCGCTCTCGTATCCACATGTGTAATAAGCGGAATGTTCCATTTCTTTAAATATTGTTTAAAGCTGTACATCGCTTCGTAATGGAACCCTTCATCTGAACATTCGTATACGACAACGCCTGCTACGTGAGGCTTTTTGCTCTCATAATCTTTTTCATTGATACCATAGTTCCCAATCAAAGGGTACGTAAAGACGATAATTTGATCTTTGTAAGATGGATCAGTCACAACTTCTTGATAACCAGTCATTCCAGTAAAGAAAACAATTTCTCCTTCTGCCTGGTGCGTTGCTGTATGTTCAATGTGTCCGGCAAACGAATCGCCGTTTGCTAAGTGTAAATATCCGTTCATTGTGCATCCCTCTTCGAATAATTATTTATAAAACAGAATTTTTATACAAACATATTCAAAAAAATTTGTATTATGAAGTAATTTTTGTTTGGCTAAACGCTTCTTCAATGATATGAATCGCTTGGTCCAACTCTTCTCTGGTTACAGTTAAAGGCGGCAGCAATCGTACTACATGCGGTCCTGCTCCCAGTGCTAGCAACCCTTTTTCACGCATAGCTGCAAGCAATGCCGACTGATGTTCTCCGCATTCAATTCCAATCATAAAACCTTTTCCGCGAACATCCGTTACAAATGAATAATCTGCTACGCTATTTTTCAAAGCATTGGTAAAATAAAGGCTTTTTTCTGTAACCTCTGCCAAAAATGCTTCATTAAAAATAATGTTTAAGGTTGCTTTGGCTGAAGCTAATGCAATTGGGTTTCCTCCAAAGGTTGTTCCGTGAGTACCAGGTCCAAACGCTTCTTTGAGATAGCCTTTTCCAATCATCGCACCAACCGGCATTCCGCTTCCTAACCCTTTGGCTGCTGTAATAATATCTGGTGACAGGTTAAAATGCTGATAAGCGAACGGTTTTCCTGTTCTGCCGATTCCAGTTTGCACTTCATCGACTATAAACAGTGCTTCGTGCTTTTTACACAGCTCTTGAATGGTTAATAAAAATGCTTCGGTTCCTGGAACCACTCCGCCTTCTCCTTGAATGACTTCAACCATAATTGCTGCTACGCTGTCATCCATTTCCTGTTTTAATGCTTCTTCATCATTGTATGGCACATAAACAAACTCATTAACAAGAGGACCGAAGCCATCATGAATTTTTGCCTGCCCTGTAGCTGTCATTGTAGCAAATGTACGTCCATGAAATGATTTTGTAAACGTAATGATTTTATGTTTTTGCGTGTACTTGCGCGCTAATTTAATCGCCGCTTCGTTGGCTTCTGCACCGCTGTTACAAAAAAATACTGCATCACCATTTGAATGTTCCACAAGCTTACCTGCTACGTCTTCTTGAATCGATTGATGAAATAAATTTGACACGTGCCATACTTTATTTAACTGCTCTTCGACCGCTTTTTGAACATCAGGATGACGATGACCTACGTTACAAACAGCGATACCTGAAATAAAATCTAAATACTCATTTCCTTTGTTATCTATTAATTTTGTTCCTTGCGCCTCTTCCACATGAATATCAAACCGTTGATATGTTGGAAACAATGCACTCATCGCTACCTTCTCCACCTTTTCCACTATATTTAATTGCTGTACCAATCATCTTTCCTTCCTTGTCTAAAAATCCGTCAATTCCGCTAATAATATGAACTTCTTCAAGTAAAGGAGATAACGCATTTACCGCTGATGTCACTTTCGGAATCATTCCGCCGTAAATTACTTTTTTTTCAATAAGTCCATCAATCTCTGACTTTGTAAGTTCAGGAAGCAATGTTCCATCCTTTAGCACTCCTTTTACATCCGTTACAAACATCAGCTTTTCAGCATTTACTGCTTGTGCAACGGCTCCGGCTGCCACGTCAGCGTTAATATTATAGCTATTACCTTCTTCATCTGCTCCAATGGAAGAAATAACTGGAATATACTGACTGTCAGTTAGTTGTTTTAATAATGTATCGTTTACGCCTTTTACTTCTCCAACGTAACCTAGACGTTCCACATCAATAGCCTCTGCTTTAAGCAATAATCCATCAATTCCTGATAGTCCTACCGCTTTTAAATTCGCTTTTTGTAGATCTTTTACAAGCTGCTTATTAACCTTGCCTGCTAATACCATAGTCACAACTTCTAATGCTTCTTTGGACGTTTTTCGAAGCCCATCTACAAATTCCGTTTCAATGTGAAGTTTGGTAAGCGTATCTTGAATATCAGGCCCGCCTCCGTGCACAACAATGATCTGATATCCACTCGCTTTTAACTGCTGAATACTTTCAAAAAAAGCGCTTTTTAACTGATTGACAATGCTGCCTCCGCATTTTACAACGACGATTTTTTCATTGCTCATTTCACTCTCTCCTTACGTTCGATAACTGGCGTTGATTTTGACATAATCGTAAGTCAAATCGCAGCCCCACGCCTTGCCAATTCCACTTCCCTGCTGCAAGTCAACATAGACTTCGACCGTATCATTTTCTAAATAAGCCTTTGCTTCTTCTTCACTAAATGAAACAGGCTGACTGTTTTCTAACATCTGGATATTGCCTAACGAAACATTCACTGTTTCTGGATTAAGCGCTACTCCGCTGTACCCAACTGAACAAATAATTCGTCCCCAATTAGCATCGGCTCCATACATTGCCGTTTTCACTAGGTTCGAGCCCACAATTTGTTTAGCAATCACATTTGCTTCTTCGTTTGTATGAGCACCAGATACGTTTACTTCAATTAGTTTTGTTGCTCCTTCACCGTCGCGTGCAATTTGTTTGGCTAAATCTTCACACGTCAAGCGCAGTGCTTCATAAAACGAATTCCATTCAGGATGAACTGGTGTAAGCGATTTGTGATCAGCTTTGCCATTTGCTAAAACAACGACCATATCGTTGGTTGACGTATCACCATCCACTGTAATTTGATTAAAGCTTTTATTTGTAATAGAACCCAGCGCATCTT
This sequence comes from Priestia megaterium, assembly GCF_023824195.1. NCBI lineage: Bacteria > Bacillati > Bacillota > Bacilli > Caryophanales > Bacillaceae > Priestia > Priestia megaterium. The sequence continues at coordinate 651,914 of NZ_CP085442.1, read as the reverse complement.
GTAGCACTGAAGCTTCAACTTTAGCATCCGTTGTTATAAAGCTAAGCATCGTAGCCATATTTGGGTGAATCATGCCTGATCCTTTCGCTGTGCCGCCAATTGTAACCGTTTTGCCGTCAATTTTTGTTTCATAGCAAGCTGACTTCATCACTGTATCTGTTGTTAAAATAGCCGTTTGAAATTCTTCTGCTTTTTCTTTGTTCGACGAAGGACTTAATAACCCAATGCCTTTCACGATTTTTTCCATATCTAGAAGCTCTCCAATTACACCTGTAGAAGCTACCGCTACATGATGAGGTAGGATATTAAGCTTTTCTGCACATGTATTTCGCATTTGGTATGCATCTTTTAATCCTTGTTCTCCAGTACATGCATTTGCACATGCGCTGTTCACAACGATCGCTTGCAGCTTCTGCTCCACCGCTACACTTTCTTTTGTAACAGCTAAAGGCGCTGCTTGAAAGGCATTAAGCGTGTAAACAGCTGCGCAATTAGCTGGCACATCGCTTACAATAACTCCTAAATCTTTTTTAGCATAACGTAAACCAGCGTGAACGCCATCTGCTGAAAAACCTAGCGGCGTTACAATCGTACCGTTCTCTATTTTCTTTATCTTTTCTTTCGTTTGTTTAACCGTAATCACTATACGTTCCCTCCTGCTTTTATCGTGATTAGTGATGCTGTGTTTTTATGGGAAGACAGGCAGTAGTCCAATACCCGTTTGCTGTTCAAATCCCATCATGATATTGGCATTTTGAATGGCCTGACCGGCTGCCCCTTTAACTAAGTTATCAATGACAGAAACAATCGTGACACGCTTTGTTCGTTCGTCAAATGCAATACCAATATCGCAATAATTTGATGCACTTACTTCTTTAGTAGACGGAAATTCACCAGCTTTTCGAACGCGAACGAACGGGGAGTTTTGATATGTACCTACATATAGCTGATGAAGCTCTTGTACTGAGCTCTCTTCAGAAAGTTCAGCGTATATCGTACTCATAATCCCCCGCGTCATTGGAACTAAGTGCGTACTGAACGTAACATAGCCAATTTCCTCATCCCACTTTTCTAAAATAGATTCGATTTCTGGGATATGCTGATGTTGATTAACTTTGTATATTTTCATATTTTCATTGATTTCAGCGTAATGAGCCATTTGCGAAAGACCGCGTCCTGCTCCTGAAATTCCGGACTTTGCATCAATGATAATAGAGTTTGATTTCACCATTTGTTTACTAACAAGGGGAGCTAGCCCAAGCAGTGTAGCTGTTGGATAACAACCCGGGTTCGCAACGAACGTACTGCTTTCGACTTCGTCTGCAAACCATTCTGATAATCCATACACAGACTGTTGTAAAAACGCTTCGGCTGCAGCAGGCTTTTTGTACCATTTTTCATAAAGCGTTTCTGTTTTTAATCTAAAATCTCCAGATAGATCTACCACTTTTATTCCTTCTTCTATTAATTGAGGTACAAGTTTGCTAGAAACACCGGACGGAGTTGCTGTAAACACTAAATCTAATTCTTCAGCCATGTTCTTAGGGTTTATATCTTGCAGTGTATATACAGTATTAGAAAGGTGAGGATAAACTTCTGCTAGTTCCATCCCATCCTGGGAGGATGAATAAACTGCATAAACATGAAAATGTGGGTGATTCGCTAACAAACGAATCAGTTCTACTCCTCCATACCCTGTTGCTCCAACAATTCCTACCTTATATTCTTTCATTTTAAAACTCCTTTTCCACGTATCTATTGAATTATTTATCATTATAATACCGTATAAAAATAAAATCAAATGAATATTTAAAAAATCCAACACTTTATTCTATATTTTTAAACATTTTTATTTATTCATAAGTTTTTATTTTTATAACTACCTTTCTATTTTTGTTTAGAAATTGTTCACAGATAGTTTTGGAAAACACTGGTTGTTTTTGTGTATAATGAGAATATCGATAAAAATCATCCGTATGATTTTTTTCATACGGCTAGTGGACGTACAGCATATACAGACTGTTCTAACTTAATAGATTAATAAGTAACAGTCGCAAAAATTTTAATTAAAAGGTGATAACATGATGAACATCACAACGGATTCTTTTTCAAATGAGCTGCAGCAATTTTTTATGAACTTTGATCATAAAATTTCGTTTAAAAAAGGTGACTTTCTCTTTCAAGAAGGTTCGACTTCAACTCATTTATTTTTTATTACGTCAGGGGCCGTGCAAGTAGGTAAAGTGACGCCGGAAGGACGCGAGCTGACGCTTCAGCTGGCGAGTTCAGGAGACTTAGTCGGGGAAGTCATGCTGTTTTGCGGATCTACTCCCCATATGCTTCAAGCAAAAGCTATTGAACCTTGTACGGCAATCAGTATTCAAAAACGGGTGTTAGAAAACGAACTAGCACAATACCCTGCTCTTTCTATGGAGTACATGAAGTGGATGGGACTACAAATTAAGCGAATGCAGACAAAATTTAGAGACTTGATTCTAAATGGAAAAAAAGGAGCTCTCTATTCCACTCTTATTCGCATGTCCAATAGTTTTGGGGTAATGAAGCCAAATGGTATTTTATTAAACGTAACTTTGACCAATCAAGAAATCGCTAATCTATGCGGAACATCCCGAGAAGTGGTCAATCGCATGCTCGCTGAGTTGCGAAAAAATGAAGTAATTTCAATGGCAGATGGAAAAATTATCATTCATAAGCTCTCTTTCTTAAAGAAAGAAATAGACTGCGAGGACTGCCCTGTAGAATTGTGCAGAATTGAATAAGAAAAAAGCCATCGTTGATGGCTTTTTTCTTATTGAACACCTAATGCAATTTTAGCGTAGCGCGTCATGCGATCTTTATCCCATGGCGGATTAAATGTGATATTCACTTCTACATTTTCTACTTCTTCAAGCGAAATTAATTGTTTTTTCACTTGTTCGCCAATCACACCAGCTAGCGGGCAGCCGATGGAAGTTAACGTCATCGTAACGATGACCGTGTTGTTCTCTTCCATTTCTACACCGTACACTAAGCCTAAATTTACGATATCAACGCCAAGCTCTGGATCAATCACTTCTTCTAGTGATTCCATGATTTTATCTTCTAACTGTTTCTCCACATTCATTCTCCTTTCTTTTACTTCCGTAATTATCTTCACGTATTAAATATACCCTGAAGCAATTTATCATAAGCAATCAATAATAACTATGACTTACACCGTAACAAGACCGTTTTTACATGTCAATCGTTCTGCTTTTCTCATAAGGAAAAGTTGTGTAAAATATGGGAATAGAAGCATGAATATTGGTAGAATTCAATATAATCGTATAACTACTTCAATTTAAAAGGAGCCTATATGAGAAACGATCAGCACTTAATTGCATTAGATCTAGATGGAACATTATTAACGAATGAAAAAACCATTTCACCTAAAACAAAACGAGTATTAGAAAAAGCCAAACAAAAAGGCCATGTTGTGATGATTGCGACTGGAAGGCCATATCGTTCCAGTGCTATGTACTACAGCGAATTAGATTTATCCACGCCTATCGTAAACTTTAATGGAGCGCTTGTCCATCATCCCCTTCAGCCTAATTTTGGCACGCATCACGAACCTTTAAACCGAAACACTGTTCACGAGATTGTGACGGCTATGCAAGACTATCGCATCAACAACATCATGGCGGAAGTACAAGATGATGTGTATCTTCATTTTGAAGATCGAAAATTAATGGATGTACTTAGCCTAGGGGATCCTAAATTACAAACAGGTGATTTGCGACACACGCTGCAGCACGATCCAACGTCTATTTTAATTCATGCAGATGAAGAACATGTACAAGATATACGCTCTCACCTTTCAGATGTTCATGCAGAAGTACTAGAGCACAGACGCTGGGGAGCACCTTGGCATGTTGTTGAAATTGTAAAAAAAGGACTTAATAAAGCGGTAGGTCTTGAGCGCGTAGCTAATCATTATCAAATTCCACGCGAACGAATTATTGCGTTTGGAGATGAAGATAATGATTTTGAAATGATTAAATTTGCAGGTCACGGTATCGCCATGGAAAATGGTATTAGCGAATTAAAACAGCTAGCGCGTGAAGTAACAAAATCGAATGAAAATGATGGTATTGCTTATTATTTGGAAAAAACGTTAAATTTATAACTTAGCTTTTTTTGAAAAGCAAGGTAAATTTTTATCGCTATCATTTTTTTTATTTAGCACACACTATAACCGACACTTCTTAAGGTGTCGGTTTTATTTATATTACGAGGAGGAATTTATGATGGGCAGAGGCAATCGATCAAAACGTTTTGTGAAACAAGGTGCAGACGCAGTTCAAAAACATGATGAACGAATTCCTTATCATATGACTATGGCGGAGGCAGAAGCATTTCAAGCTCAGCAGCGCCAAACTCCTCATGGAGGACAGTAACTTATGAAAAATTCACTTTTTGGCCAAGTAAAAGATGCGATTCGAAATGCAGTATCCGGCCATTCAGAAGATCAGCTTCACCGTCAAAAGCACAGCAATGGTGAGCTTGATATTTCAGAAGGCGTATTAAATAGTATTGCTTCTAACGCTTCTCCAGAGGAGCAAGAACAGCTGAAGCAATTCCAAAATTCATTACATCAAGCGTATGATACAGATGGAGAATCACATTCACAAGAGAAAAGCGCAGATATTACGTCGGATACGCTGTCTCATATCGTTCAGAATGCTTCTCCAGAAGAGAAGGCTCAGCTAGAACAGCTTCAAAACACTTTAGAAGGCGGTCATTCTCACGATCACGGTGAAGCTCACACGTCCAGTGAGAGCGTTGCAGCTGATATATTGTCTCATGCACAGCAAAATGCTTCACCTGAAGAACAAAATCAGCTTCAGCAGCTTCAGAATACATTGGGAGCTGCTGGTCAAAATCAGCAGCCCTCTCAGGCTCATACGTCTGCAGCTTCTGATGAAAACATTGCAGCTGATATGCTATCTCATGCGCAGCAAAATGCTTCACCTGAAGAACAAGCTCAGCTTCAAGAGCTTTCTAAGGACTTAAAAGGTACACATTAATACAAAGGGTCCAGGTAATTAATACCTGGACCTTTTTTAATCCTTGCGAAATAAACCAAAGATTCCCGTTGTCTGAACGATATTGGTAAATGCCTTAGGATCTACCTCTTTAATTACTCGTTCCAAGTCAAATAATTCATATCTAGTCAAAACAATCATTAGCATTTCTTTATCTTCGTTTGTAAAGCCGCCTTTAGCCGGTACCGCCGTAATCCCTCGCACGAGTTTGGCGTGAATTGCCTTTCTTAGCTCCACTCCTTTTTTCGTTACGATCATTGCTGTGAGTTTGACATGACGCGTATGAATAACATCAATGACGCGAGTGGTCGTATAAAGCGTCACAAGCGTATAGAGTGACTTCTCAGCACCATATAAAAGACCTGCTAGCACGATAATAATTGCATTTAATATGAACATATAAGTGCCAATTGGTCGGTCTTTTACTCGAGACAAAATCAGGGCAATAATATCGAGCCCACCAGTTGAAGCTCCAAATTTTAACGTAATTCCTACCCCTACCGCTAAAATAACGCCTCCAAAAACTGCGTTAAGGATGATGTCTTTAGAAAGTGCTTGAATAGGAATAATTCCAAGAAACAAAGTTGTTGCAGCAACGCTGATAAAGCTGTAAACAGTAAATGACTTCCCAACTTTTTTCCACCCTAAAATAGTTACAGGAATATTTAACAACAACAGCAGCACTCCAGTGGAAATAGTAAAAGGGGTGTAATCTGTCACGATACTCGAAACAAGCTGCGCTACTCCTGTAAAGCCGCTCGAATATACATTAGCAGGTATCAAAAACAAGTTGAGCGCAAGCGCATTCAATAATGCTCCTACCAAGACGACTATCGCTTTTTTTGTTTCAAGCCACATATTCAAATGACCGACCTCCGCTTTTTTAAAACTTCTTACTCTCCTATACCCATTTATAAAATGAATAAAGTCAGCATCTTTAAAATAGTTAGTACATATAGTATGTACGATTTGGCAGAATTAAAAAAACTTATTCAAAAATTGTATTTTCCTCAAAGTGCTTATACACTAATACTATGTCGTATATAACGCTTCTCAATGTTTATACATCAAATTCATTTAATATTTTATAAATGCAATTAGGAAGGTGACATTTATGTCAATTAAACTTTTAACCGATAGTGCAAGCGATTTGCCTTTATCCTTTTTTCAAGAAAATAACGTTGGTTTTTTACCGCTTCGCGTAAGCCTGGATAATCAAGAATTTTTAGATCTACAAACGATTGAGCCAGCTTCTGTCTACGAAGCCATCCGTAAAGGCAAGATGCCAAAAACATCTCAAGCGGCTCCAACTACTATGTATGAAGTCTTTGAGGACATAGCTAAATCAGGTGATTCGTGCGTTTATTTAGCTTTTTCTTCAGAATTATCCGGTACATATCAAACAGCAATGATGATTCGAGAAGAACTCCTAGAAAAGTATCCCGATTTCCAATTAGAGATAATCGATACGAAATGTGCATCTCTTGGCCAGGGAGTAGTTACTTATTATGCAGCACAATTACTACAACAAAACCTCTCACTAGTAGAGATGACAGAAAAAATAAAACAATACGCGCTGCATATGGAACATATTTTTACGGTCGATGACTTAGATTTTCTTGCTCAAGGAGGACGCGTGAGCAAAGCTTCTGCTTTTGTAGGAGGTCTGCTTAATATTAAGCCGCTGCTTCATGTGGAAGATGGAAAATTGATTCCAATCGAAAAAATCCGCGGCCGTAAAAAAGTATTTAAGCGCATGCTTGATGTAATGGAAGAGCGAGGAAAAAACCTCTCTTCTCAAATCATTGGAATTAGCCATGGAGATGATTTAGAAACAGCTCTTCAGCTGAAAGAGATGATTCAAGAACGTTTTGGGACCAAACATTTTATTATTAATATTATTGGTGCAGCCATAGGTTCTCACTCTGGCCCAGGGACGATTGCAGTCTTCTTTTTGAACGAAACCATCGAATAATTTAAAGAGGTCAGGGCATTCTAAAGGTACGATCAAAAAGGGGTGTATCACAATGCCAAAAACGAGCGATAACGATAAAAAAGCAAAAGATAATAACGCAAAGCTTCACGAAAAGAATCTGCAAGCTAAGCATAACCGTGAGCTTGGAAAACATTCATTTTCTAAAAAAACTGATCACTTATAAAAAGAAGCCGCTGAATTTTCAGCGGCTTCTCCTTTTAGTTTTCTTCTTTTTTAAAATATGTCCATCCTTCTTCTTGATAAACTTTTCCTTCTTTCATCAGTTTACCAAGCGCACGTTTGAACGCAGCTTTACTCATATTAAAGCGCTCACGAATATCTTCCGGATAGCTTTTATCCCAAAATGGCATAACGCCACCGCGGCTTTCCATGTAATCGTATAGTACTTGTGCATCTTCATCCATGCTTTCTTGCTTGCGCGGAAGAAGCGATACGTTTAGCGTTCCGTCTTCTTTTACATTAATTACGCGGCCTGTTACATACGTACCAAGCTTTGGTTCTTTGCGTCTCTCGCTTTCATGAATAAATCCAACATATCCTTCATCTGTCATAATAAATGAACCTACGCGCAGTACGCGATAGATGTATCCGCTCACTTCACGATTAAAAAGTTCGGGCGGAGCATCTAATGCCATTGCTTTCATCACATCGTCTGTAGCAATTTTTCCGTACATCTTACCGCGCTTTGAAATCTTCATTGTACAGTAAACCTTGTTTCCGACTTCTGGCCACAGATCTTCTAGCGCAGGTAAGTCTGTTGAACCAATTAACATATCTTTGTTCATGCCGATATTTACAAACACGCCCAAACCTGGATTAACATCTACGACCTCGACCCACTCATAAACACCTTCTTCAACAAGAGGTAAGTGCATCGTTGCCGTTAAACGGTCATGCTGATCAAGGTATAGAAAAACTTCTACTTCTTCTCCTTCAGCAAGTTCTCTTGTTGTTTCATTTTTATGTAGCAAAATTTCTTCTTCACCTTCTGCTAACATATAACCAATCGGCGTTTCCCGGTTTACTGTTAAATACGCTTTCATCCCAGCTTCTACATTCATCGTTCTATCCATCCTTTATATAAATTAGTAGTGACTATTCCGTCACCACATACCTTCTCACTTTGCATCGAACAGCATTTTAAATTTCAAATCAACTTAAATGCATGCATTGTTTAAAAAAGCTGCTTCTATAGCTTACAACAAAAAGCATAACTTGTATTGTATCAATTACCGGCTCTCTATTCAATATCAGTTGTATACAGTTTGTGTTTTATTTATAATAAAAGAACAAACTCTTTACATATGGAGGTTATTATGGCTAAAGATAGTTCATTTGACATTGTGTCACAAGTCGATTTATCAGAGGTAACAAACGGCATTACCATGGCAACAAAAGAAATTAAAACCCGCTACGATTTTAAAGGTAGTAAAAGCGAAATCTCGCTTGAAAACGAAGAGCTTGTTCTTATTTCTGATGATGAATTTAAGCTTGAACAGTTAAAAGACGTACTGATCTCTAAGCTTATTAAACGCGGCGTACCTACACGCAATATCTCATATGGAAAAATTGAGAACGCCTCTGGAGGAACGGTTAGACAACGCGCCAAGCTAATTCAAGGTATCGACAAAGACAACGCTAAAAAGCTAAATACAATTATTAAAAATACTGGTTTAAAAGTAAAAAGCCAGATCCAAGATGATCAGCTTCGCGTAAGCGGTAAAAATCGTGATGACCTGCAGCAAATTATTTCAGCTATTCGCAGCGCTGATTTACCTATTGACGTACAATTTATTAATTACCGCTAAAAAAATGGATGCCCCGGCATTCATTTTTTCTTTTAAAGCCTTTTTTTATTCGTTCAGGCTTATTCCTATGCATAGATACACTTTCTTAACAAATACTAGTATACGCTTACATACTCATATTAATTAAGGAGTGTATACCAATGAATCAAAATCAAAAACAAAACTTCCTTCCTCAGCATCAGCAAACTCAGCCAGGTATTGAGAAAGATATGCATCCAATCCCTACCTCTATCGCTCCAGACTATAAGGCAAGCGGAAAATTACAGAACAAAGTAGCCATTATCACCGGAGGAGACAGCGGCATTGGACGTTCCGTCGCTTATCATTACGCTAAAGAAGGCGCAAATGTTGTCATAACCTATCTTAATGAACATGATGATGCAAATGAAACCAAAAAACAAGTTGAACGGATGGAAGCTTCTTGTTTATTGCTTGCTGGTGATATAGGAGATGAGCATTTTTGTCAAGAAGTCGTCTCAAAGGCCATTCAGACTTTCGGAAAAATAGACATCTTAGTCAATAATGCAGCTGAACAGCATCCTCAAAAAAGTATTACGGATATTACGACTGAACAGCTTACTCGTACGTTTCAAACGAATATTTTTTCAATTTTTCATCTCACCAAAGCTGCATTGCCTCATTTAAAACAAGGAAGCGCTATTATTAATACAACGTCTGTGACAGCTTACCATGGGCATGATCAGCTGATTGATTACTCTTCAACCAAAGGTGCTATCGTTGCTTTTACACGTTCTTTATCAGCTTCGCTCGCAACAAAAGGCATTCGCGTAAACGGCGTAGCTCCGGGACCCATTTGGACACCTCTTATTCCGTCTACGTTCGACGAACAGCAAGTTGCGACATTTGGGTCTAATACACCTATGAAACGGGCAGGACAGCCTTCTGAGCTCGGACCGGCCTATGTATACTTGGCAAGCTCTGATTCTTCTTATATGTCCGGGCAAGTTCTGCACATTAATGGGGGATCCATTGTAAACGGATAACATTTCTCTTCGGTCATTCATTTATTTTTATGTGGAAACACTATCAGAATTCAGTTATTTTTGTTTAAATAGAGATATGAACACCGCTAAAGGAGAGTATTTGAATGACCGATACATTAAGCACTCTTAAACATATATATGAAACCATTTTAAATAAAGTCGATGCCGGTATCCATGCGGTCGATGAAACAGGAAAAACTATTATTTATAATGAAAAGATGACAAAGATGGAGCTGATGGATGAACAAGACGTTTTACATAAAAACTTGTTAGATGTGTTTATGTTCAAAGAAAATCAGCAAAGCACACTTGTACAGGCGCTGCAAAAAGGAAAAGAAACGGTTAACGTCAAGCAAACGTATTTCAACAATCAAGGACAAGAAATCACGACGATTAATAATACCTTCCCTATTTTAAAAGACGGGGTCATTCAAGGAGCGGTTGAAATTGCTCAGGACGTGACGAAACTAGAGCGTCTAATCCGGCAAAACATTAGGCAAAAAGGAAATACACGCTTTACGTTTGATAGCATCATCGGAAACAGTCAAGCGGTTCACGATGTGATTGAAGACGCCAAGCGCGCTACTAGAACTCCTTCTTATGTCTTAATTATTGGAGAAACAGGCACGGGAAAAGAACTGTTTGCTCAAAGCATACATAATGGCAGCAGCCGCTCTTCTGCTCCTTTTATTTCACAAAACTGTGCTGCGCTACCGGATAATTTAATTGAAAGCCTTTTGTTCGGTACGAAACGCGGAGCTTTTACAGGTGCAATGGATAATCCTGGTCTTTTCGAACAAGCGCAAGGAGGCACATTACTGCTAGATGAAATCAACTCGTTAAACCCAAATCTTCAGGCTAAGCTTCTTCGAGTGCTGCAGGAAAAAACCGTACGAAGAATTGGGGATACAGTGGACAAACCGGTTAACGTTCGAGTGATCGCGAACATGAATGAAGATCCAATCGATGCAATTGCAGAAAACCGATTACGCAAAGACTTATATTATCGACTTGGCGTCGTGACGCTTTTTATTCCTCCTCTTCGTGAACGAAAAGAAGATATTATTGAATTAACAAAGTTTTTCATCAAAAAATACAATGATTTGTTTCAGATGAATGTAAAAACCGTAGATCACCAAGTCATGTCTTCTTTTCTCTCTTATGACTGGCCAGGGAACGTACGGGAATTAGAACACATTATTGAAGGTGCAATGAACTTGGTGATGGACGAAGATGTTATTCACTATTCTCACCTTCCTTTCCAATACAGAACGAAGTTCCAGCTAAAGCAGCATGAACATTTTGAAAATAAAGCAAGCAGTGACGCAACTTCTTATCCAAGCGCTTTTCACCCTTCTCTTCCTTTAAAGGAACAGCTGTTAGCGTTCGAAGCAGAATGTATTAAACAAACGCTTGAACAACACAGACACAACATCTCAAAAAGTGCTAAGATACTAGGGCTGACCAGACAAAGCTTGCAGTATCGTATGAAACGATTAAACATCCGCTCTAAATAAAAAAGAAGTGCACAGTGCACTTCTTTTTTATTTTGCTTTATAAACCGGTGAATCCGATTGTTTTTGATTAATATTTTTCTTGATTCCTACGTGATAATACACGTAGAGTACAATAATTAAAGGGACCCCGCAGTAAAGACCAATTCGTTGATCCGGAATAAAAATTAAGCTGATTAATACAAGTCCATACAAACAAAAACCTAGAATAGGAACGAACGGATAAAGCGGCGTTTTAAATTTCAATTCCTTTATGTCTCCTCCTTCCGCTAAAAAATGACGGCGGAACATAAATTGAGAGGCACAAATGGACATCCAAACAATAATGGTCACCATTCCTGAAATCGAAATAAACCAAAGATATACGGTTTCAGCAGCCACGACGCTTGTAATCAACGAGCACCCTGAAATAATCATTGTCACAATTAATGCGTTAATTGGAACACCTTTTGAAGATAATTTCTTCAAAGGTTTTGGCCCCATATTGCTGTTTGACAGTGACCAAAGCATACGAGAAGCAGCATAAACGCCGGAGTTCGCCACTGATAGAACGGCTGTTAAAATGACAAAGTTCATGATATCCGCTGCGTATGGAATGCCAATTTGATCTAATACGGCAACAAACGGACTTTCAATGACTCCTGCTGTTTTGTATGGCAGAATAGAGACTAAAACAAACATAGCTAACACAAAGAAAAACAGCGTTCTCCAAATGACATTTCGAATAGATCTCGGCAACGTTTTCTCAGGACTTTCACTTTCTCCTGCTGCAATGCCGACAAGCTCCGTTCCTTGAAACGAAAAGTTAACCGTTACTAAAGTCAATAGAACTGCCAGTATTCCATTTGGAAAAAGACCTGCGCCTTGCGTGAAATGCGAAAGAAACGGTGCGGGTTCTCCTCCCTTGAAGTCGATAAAACCAAAAACAGCAGCTCCTCCAATTAAAATAAATAGAATAATAGCCGTAACTTTAATACTCGAAAACCAAAACTCAGTTTCAGCATAGCTTCGAGCAGAAAGAGCGTTAATTAAAAATGTAATGACGCCAAAAATCAAGCACCATGACCATACAGGTACATCAGGAAACCATCTCTGCATTAAAATTCCTGCTGACGTAAATTCAAGCCCTGTCGTATTTGCCCAGCTGAACCAGTACAGCCATCCAATCATAAAGCCTGTAGAAGGTCCTAAAAACCTTGTAGCGTATTCTTGAAAGGAACCTGAAACCGGCATTGCTACCGCTAGCTCTCCTAAACAAAGCATAACTAAGTACATGAGGAAGCCGCCTATTATATATGCAAGAATGGCTCCTCCCGGCCCTGCCTGGCTAATAGTAAAACCCGAACCTAAAAATAGGCCTGTCCCAATCACGCCTCCTAACGCAATCATAAATAAATGTCTGCTTTTCATTGTTCTCTGTAATTGGTTTTGTTCTGTATGTCTATTCATCGGTACCTCCGTTCTTCATTTTCTTATATGTGGTTTGTACAAGCATGCCTGCTTTTTAACATCTGAACAGTTGTTTCTTGAATCAACTTAGGAAGGACGCCGAACGAATAAGGCTTGTACACTCGCTCTGTCCACTTATGTCCGTCTTTCCCATATACTCCTATATTGATGGACGGAATATTTAACTCTCGAATTTCACGGAAAGGAATCGCCCCTGCAATCCCCCACCCCGGAAAGTTACGTGTAAAAGCATCGATTTCCTCATCTGTCTCATGAAGAGACAAAAAGCTGCCATCCGCTAGGTAGGGGAAAAATTTTTTAAACTGAAACGTCTCTCCCGTCTGTTTTCCAACCTTCTCCACAGCCACTTGTAATGGATAAAGAAGCTGCTGATCCCTGCTTTCGTCTTTCTTCAAGTGATTATGAGGCAAGTAAGGCGGTGCAAAAAAGACAATTACGCGCGGACTTTGATGCGGATCTAACTTTTGAAGTTCTTCAATCACTTTAAAGCACCTTGTTCTAAGTTCTAAATGCGCATACTGTTCGAAAGCTCGTTCAATACAAGCCTGAGCATTTATCCCTTTTTGATCCAATTCTTCCAGGTAATCTTCCAAACTCACAACATCCACTTTCCAAGACAAGTTTCGCTTTGGCAAATTCGTTCTTTGAACAAAAAGTTCGTAATAATCAGAAAGTTTTTTCTCCACTTTTTCACATGCTTCAATTGATAATCCAATTAATTGACTCATCACTTCTTTTGCCGTTCGTTCATAGATGAAATAGTTAAAATACAAATGACTGCTTACAGCGGTTTGCACATTATAAGCCTCTTTATTATCTCGTTGATACAGACAGGAAGGTGGCAGTACCAGCTCTCCTTCAATATTTTCAGCTAGATTAATATTGTTATGGATGCTTCCCGTAATCTCAGATGCAATCAAATTAGGATCTATACCAGCAAGCGTATCTCCTACATGTACTTCCCTTCCGTAAATATAAAAACATGGAAGCAGTTTCCCGGCGGCTCCTGTATAAATATAACGCGTGGAATCTCCATCGTAAAGAGGTGTAATAAAGTCGGTATTAATCGCTGCTACATATGAAAGGTTTTTTTCTTTTTTTAAACGGTTCAGTTCAGAAACAGCAGAAATAATTCCAGTATGCTGACTTTCCTCATCTGGGTTGACCATAAAAAGCACGTTTCCTTCTAATTGATTTGGATGCTTAGTAAAATGCAGCACATTGGCTAAATGTACAGCAATTCCACTTTGCATATCAACGGCTCCTCTTCCAAACATCCATTCACCTGAGCGAGCATCTCGCTGTACATCTTCATTAATGTTATGCACAGAGAAATAGCGCTGAAGTTCTTCTGGATTTAACGCTATGTCTTTTAATGAACCAAAATCTTCAATGCCAACCGTATCTAAGTGAGCGTGATAAATCATTGTTTGAGCATTTTTTTTGCTGCCTTGAATAAAAGCAAATACATTTTTTCTACCTAGCGTATCGCCATTAATTTTCTGTTCCCAAACGTGAAGGGGATTTTCTTTGAAATAAGGAAAACTTTGAAGCGTGTTTTTAATGAAATCAGCAATCTTTACTTCGCCGCTTGTCCCATTGATACTTTTGATTTTCACTAACGCTTTTGTTAAACATTCAACTTGCTCTTCCATGCTTAGCTGTGAGAGTTGGATATACACTTCTATTCCTCCTGCCTATCAAATAAAAACGTCATTTAGCTGCATATGAATAAAAATAGTACGATATATACATATCGTACTATTTTTATTTACTTTAAACCGATTACTCAGCAAATACTTTTTCAATTCGTTCAATTGCCCAGTCCAACTCTTCTTTTGAAATCGTTAGCGGCGGAGCAAAACGAATAACCGTACTGTGCGTTTCTTTACAAAGCAAACCTTGATCTTTTAATTTTTCACAATAAGGACGAGCTTCTTCGTGTAATTCTACCCCGATGAATAGACCGCGGCCGCGCACTTCTTTAATAACTGGATTGCTTAAGCTTTGGAGCTTCTGCTTGAAATAAGAACCTAATTCTAATGAACGCGCTGGAAGTTCTTCATCTTCAATTACTTCCAAAGCAGCTAATGATACGGCACAAGCAAGCGGGTTTCCTCCAAATGTTGAGCCATGAGAGCCAGGGTTAAAGACGCTTAAAATGTCTTCATTAGCTACTACGCAAGAAATAGGGAAAACTCCGCCTCCAAGCGCTTTACCTAAAATCAGCATATCTGGTTCTACGCCTTCCCAATCACAAGCAAACATTTTGCCTGTACGCGCTAAGCCAACTTGGATTTCATCAGCAATAAATAGCACATTATGTTCTTTACATAAGTCAGCTGCAGCTTTTAAGAAGCCTTCCGGAGGTAAAACGATACCTGCTTCACCTTGAATTGGCTCAATTAAAAATGCGGCTGTATTTGGTGTAATAGCAGCTTTTAACGCTTCTAAATCACCGTAAGGAATGGTTTGAAGCCCTGGAAGCATCGGTCCAAAACCACGTTGATATTCTGCTTCAGACGATAAGGAAACAGCTGTCATTGTACGACCGTGGAAGTTGCCCACACATGCGATGATTTGTGCTTGATTTTCAGCAACGCCTTTCACATCGTAAGCCCAGCGGCGTGCAGCTTTAACGGCTGTTTCCACCGCTTCTGCTCCCGTATTCATTGGAAGAGCCATATTTTTATTTGTTAATTTACAAATCTTTTCATACCATGGACCAAGCTGATCATTATGAAACGCTCGTGACGTTAACGTTACTTTATCAGCTTGACGTTTTAATGCTTCAATAATTTTTGGATGACGATGTCCTTGGTTAACAGCGGAATAAGCACTTAGCATATCCATATATTTATTATTTTCTGGATCGTGTACCCATACGCCTTCTGCCTTTTCAATTACAATCGGCAGCGGATGATAGTTGTGTGCCCCAAATTTTTCTGTTTGCTCAATGATTTTCACCGTTTTTTGTGTTTCAGTTGTCATATTTACTCCTCCTTATTTTCCAATTAGAATGTTTCAGATGTTGTTTTTGCTTGCATGTGAAGAACAAGATAATCCGGTCCGCCTGCTTTTGAATCCGTTCCTGACATATTAAATCCGCCAAAAGGCTGGTAACCAACAATCGCTCCTGTACATCCTCTGTTAAAATACAGATTTCCAACATGGAACTCTTCACGAGCGCGCTCAATATGCTCGCGGTTATTTGATAATAAAGCGCCTGTTAATGCATATTCTGTATTGTTTGCAATCTCCATCATATGATCAAAATCTCGCGCTTTAGAGAATGCTACTACCGGACCAAAAATTTCTTCTTGCATGAGACGAGCTTTTTCATCTACATCCGCAAAAATAGTTGGCTGAATAAAGTATCCAGTTGAATTGTCTGCTTCTCCTCCCGCAACAAGTCGTCCTTCTTCTTTTCCAATTTCAATATACGATAATACTTTTTTATACGAAGCCTCGTGAATAACAGGTCCCATATAAGTTGAAACTTCTTCCGGGTTTCCAACGGTTAATGTTTTTGTTAGCGCAACTGCTTTTTCAAGCACTTCATCATACACATCTTGATGCACAACAGCACGAGAACCAGCGGAGCACTTTTGCCCTGCAAAACCAAATGCAGAGTATACGATTGAAGAAGCAGCTAAATCAAGATCCGCATCTTTGTCTACAACCACCGTATCTTTTCCGCCCATTTCAGCAATAACGCGTTTTAGCCATTTTTGGCCCGGCTGTACTTTTGCTGCTCTTTCGTAAATGCGGCAACCTACTGCGCGCGAGCCGGTAAATGAAACAAAGCGTGTTTTTGGATGTTCCACTAAGTAGTCGCCGATTTCAGGTGTAGCACCAGGAATAAAGTTTAATACGCCTTTCGGTAAACCTGCTTCTTCCATTACTTCTACAAATTTCGCTGCTACTACAGGAGTGGCATCAGCTGGCTTTAATAAAATCGTGTTGCCTGTTACGATAGCTGCTACTGCTGTTCCAGCCATAATAGCTAACGGGAAGTTAAATGGTGAAATGATAATACCTACGCCAAGCGGAATATAATTGTACTGATTATACTCACCGTCTCGACTCTTTACTGGAGAACCATCTTTTAATGTCAGGACTTGACGTGCATAGTACTCTAAAAAATCAATTGCTTCTGCTGTATCAGCATCTGCTTCGTTCCAAGGCTTTCCCGCTTCTTTTACAAGATAACTAGAAAATTCATGTTTTCTTCGACGGATGATGGCCGCTGCACGGAAAAGAATATCTGCGCGATGTTCTACTTTCCATTTTTTCCACGTTTCAAAAGCTTTTAAAGCTGACTGCATCGCTTGCTCTGCTAGGTCTTTATTTACTGTAGAGACATATCCAATCACTTCTTTTATATTCGCTGGGTTAACAGACGTAATTTTCTCTTCAGTTTCCACTTTTTCACCGTTGATCACAAGCGGGTACGTTTTGCCAAGCTGTGTATTTACATATGTTAATGCTTCTTGAAATGCCTTTTTATTGTTTTCATCCTTAAAATTTGTAAATGGTTCATGAGAATAAGAAACTACCATGATATATACCTCCTAGTATGCAAATCTTTGTTTACTTTATAGTTATGCAAATAGCGTGCCAACTTTTAATAAAACTTTACAGCCTCTTTATCATCAAGGTTTTCACCACTTATATCATTCTTTCTTTTTGATAAAATAAAAAATAATTGGCATGTGTATATTTTTTTGCACTTTAAACGCCAAAATTTTTAGCACAAAGAAAAAGATTGAGACATAACTAAATCACTTCAATCAACAGCTCGAAGCAACTAAACACATGAAAAAATCCGAACGATTCATCGTTCGGATTTTTCTTCAACTAAATTTTTTTTGTTCCAGCCTCTTTCTATTTGTTTATAAAGTTATCTTTTCGTCATTTGAATGGTTTTACAGGACTGTCTTTTAATCATTTTGTGAGGAACGCGCACTTGTTCTGCAACAGCATATGGCGTTTCAATCTGCTTAATCAAGCAGCGTACAGCCTGATAACCAAGTTCAAAAATATTAATATCAATCGATGTGAGAGCAGGTCTAGCCATTTCGGCGATCAAAACATTATTAAAACTGACAATCGATATGTCTTCAGGAACCGAAATCCCCATTTCATCCAATGTATTTAAAACGCCTAATGCCATTAGATCATCTGCTACTACCAGAGCCGTTGGACGTTCTTTTAGAGATAAAAGTTCGCAAACAGCTTCTTTTCCTCCCTTCTGTAGAAATTCTTCATGAATCACATACTCGTCCCGGTAAGGAATGTTTGCCTTTTGAATCGCTTTATCATAGCCTGTTAAACGGTCAATGGTAACGACTAATTCAAGACTTCCACCAATAAAAGCAATACGCTCATGACCAGATTCAATTAAATATTCCGTCGCTTCTTTTCCAGCTTTAAAATTATCATTATCAACAAACGTGATGCTTTCACTATGTTTAAACGGCTTTCCAATAACTACAAACGGCACGCTCTGTTCTTGCAAATAAGAAAGCACTTGATCATCAACTTTGGAGTACAGCAAAATTAATCCATCCACTCGTCTCCCCTGTACCATTTGAACAACTTCTGCAAAAATCTCTTCTTCCGTTTCTCCAGTGGACATATAAATCGCTCTTTTGTTTTCGTGAGCTCCGGTGCTGATTCCTCTTAGCACTTCGGGAAAGAATGGATTTTGAAACACCTTGTCTGCTGAGCTCGGCATCACTAGGCCGACTGCCTCTGTCGTTTGATTTGCTAGACTTCGCGCAATAATATTTGGGTGATAACCAAGTTCTTTCATAGCCGATCGCACGCGCTGTTTTGTTTTTTCACTAATTCTTGAGCTGTCTGCAATGACGCGAGATACCGTCGAAGGGGCTACATTTGCTAAATTTGCCACATCTTTTATTGTTACACCCATAATTCCACCTCTTAATTATGTTTTCTTCATTACTAATACTTATCCAATATAATTTGACAGCTACGACGCGCTGTCCTTTTTATGAGATTGAGAAATTTTCTTTTCTTTTCTTCTTTTTGACGATGCTTTGTACAAAAAGATGCCAAATCCCGTATAAACAGCGGCAACCGCTGCGATATATCCAATATTAAACCCTGACTTTTTCACTACTTTATATACATTTGTGGTCTCAGGCTCCAATGAAATGTTGTATACATCGTCAACTGGTCGTATAATTCCTTCCGTTATTAACCCTCTTAGTTCATTTTCTTTTCCAACTTTTTTAAGCGGGACATTAACAGCTGACGTGTCCTTTGTATTATTAATCACAACAAACGTCGTTTCGTCCTTATACCTTCTCTTGTATACAGCCACACCTTTTTGCTCAGACACAAGGGTAAAGCTTCCTTTTCGAAGGGAAGGCGACTTTGCTCTAAGTTCAGCCAGTTTTTTCAAATGATCTATAATATCGGGATTAGCTAAAAAATTCATCATGCCATAATTTTCTGCTCCCTTTCCCCCATTCAGCGCAATTTCCGTTCCATAAAAAACGATTGGTACACTCGGCGAAGTATAAAGGTAGGAAAGCCCTTGCTTTGTTCGGGCTCCAGGATGATTTTCCCTCTTTAATGCTTTTGCCGTAAAACGTGTGCTATGAACATCATCTAAAAAATTTGCTAAAGGCTGATTACTTCCTTTCCCCCACTTGTCATACAACATTTTCTGCGGACGAGTAGTACCGCTAAACGTAGCAGCAGTGGCTTCGGCTAGCGTTCTATCTACAAGCAAATCCATTCCTAGCGACTCAGCCTGTTTATTTGTTTTTAATGAATCCCCGTTTATTTCTCCTATTAATAGAAAGGAAGGATTCATGTTTTTTAGCGTCTGAGAAAAGGATGAAATAAATGCAGAAGGAGCTTGATCGATATCTTTAACGTAATAACCGTCAATATCTGCTTGTTTGCTCCACCAAGCAGCATTTTTAATAAGGTATTTCTGCACACCGCTTTCTTTTAGATTAAGGTGAGGCAGCGCTTTAATTACTTCGTTATCTGTACCGGATTCATTACTTATCCATGTTTGCTTTCCTTTATCTGCTACCCAGGTATGAGTGTTACTGATCGTTAAAGGAAATTCGACTATAATTTTCATATTGCGCTCATGTGCTTTTTTCACAAGATTTTGTAAGTCTTTTAACGTTCCAAAATGATCGTCTATTTTATAATGGTTGGTCACCGCATATCCATGATAGCCTTTATCATCGTTTTCCATAAAAGGCGTTAATAAAACAGCGGTAAATCCCATCTCTTGAATATAGTCTAACTTTTGTGCTACTCCCTGTAAATCGCCTCCATAATAGGCATCTGAGCGTTCATAGTTAACATTTCGATCATTCTGTTCACTTCCGTTATAAAAACGGTTAATCATCAACGAGTATATCACCTCATCACGTATATCTTTATGTTCTTGTGCTGAGGCACTGCTTCCAAAAAGCAATAATAGTACAAGCAGCATACTTGTCCTTTTCCATTTCATCTATTCCCCTCCTATAGACGAACTGTTTCAAACTCACTTTTGTTTCCATTATAACGTTAACGCTTACATTATTGTTAAATAAGTTGATAAAAACAAAAAAAGTGATTAAAAGTTTTTACTTTTAATCACTTTTTTCCATCTATATACTGCTATACCGTCTCATTTACGTTCGATATATGAGGTTTATCCGATACTTTACCAACTTTATTTAATCGCTCAATCAATCCAACACCAAATTCAGGATGAAGATTACCGTCTCCTGTCGCTACAAAACTTTCACGAAATTCGTATGCGGATGAACCGTGTTCAGCAAAATCTAAACCAGCAATTTCTTCTTCGCTTGATACTCGAATGGAAGAAAAACGCGTGAGGACAAACAGAAACAATCCAACCGTTCCAATTGTCCAGCCCATCACCGCTACAATTCCAAGAGCTTGAATACCTAATAGCTGTACGCCGCCGCCATAAAATAAGCCATTAGCTGTATCAAACAGCCCTACCGCTAACGTCCCCCAAATACCGCAAATTCCGTGAACGGTAATAGCGCCAACTGGATCATCTAACTTCAGTTTGCTATCGATAAAGTGTACAGCTTCTACTAGAATAATTCCTGCAGTCAGCCCAATGACAATCGCGCCTGGGATCGATACGTTTGCTGTTCCAGCTGTAATCCCTACAAGCCCGGCTAAGGCACCGTTTAATGTTAAGCTAGCGTCAACAAGTTTGTAGCGAAACTTTGCGTATAAAGCAGAAGACAGAACTCCGCATGACCCAGACATTAATGTCGTTGCGATGATTCCAGGTACAAGAGCAGGATCGGCTGCTAATGTACTTCCTCCATTAAATCCAAACCAGCCAAACCATAGAATAAATACACCCAACGCGCCAAGTGGAATGTTATGCCCTTGAATAGCATTGACTTTTCCGTCGCTTCCATACTTTCCAAGACGTGCCCCTAGGAAAGTAACTGCTACAGCCGCGCCAAGAGCTCCAGTCAAATGAACAACTGTCGACCCTGCAAAATCTACGAAGCCTAGTTTAGACAACCATCCTCCTCCCCATACCCAGTGACCTACAACTGGATAAACAACAGCTACCATCGCAATTGTGAGCATCATATAGCTCGATAGTTTCATACGTTCCGCTACCGCTCCTGAAATAATCGTAGCGCACGTTGCTGCAAAAACAATTTGGAAGACAAAAAAGCTCATTTGATCGCTTTCTCCATTTAAAAAGAAACCGCTTGAACCGATAAATCCTCCTTTAGAACTTCCAAACATAAGAGCAAAACCAATTACAAAATACAATACGGAAGATACAGCTACCGTTAGCATATTTTTCATTAAGATATTAAGCGAATTTTTAGAACGAGTGAAGCCTGTTTCAACCATCGCAAACCCTGCGTGCATTAAAAATACAAGTACTGCCCCAAACATTACCCACATCATGTCAATTGATGCACTGACTGATTCGACAGTTGGGTCAGCCGCATTAACGCGTGTTGCCGCTAACAAACTAATAAACAAAGCCGCACTAATTTTCTTTTTCAACGCTTAACTCCCCCTCTATTAAAATAACACTCTCTTTTTATAAAATAGCCGCTACACCTGCTTCTCCCGTTCTAATACGTACAGCATCCTCTACCGGATATACAAAAACCTTTCCGTCGCCTATTTGATTCGTAGAACAAATTGATTGAATGATCTTAATGACTTCATCAACTTGCCCTGCTTCTAAAATCATTTCTACCTTGACTTTAGGTACTAGTTTGATTTCAAAACTTTGTCCCCTGAACAGTCCCTCCTCTCCTTTTTGCTGACCGCAGCCTGCCACTTCTGAGACCGTTAATCCGTTTATTCCTACTTCCTCTAATTTTACGCGCAGTGCTTGAAATTTTTCTGGACGAATGATGGCTTCTACTTTTTTCATTGTAACCCCTCTCCCATGTTAGTTTTATTCACATTTAATGTTATGTATATTATCATATAGTTAATTTTCTGAATATTCAAGTTAATACTTGATAAAAATGAGACTTTTTTCTTATTTGCATAATAGTTAACGCCTTCATATATTTTTTAAAAAAAGTAACGCAAAGGAAAAGTAATTCCTTTGCGTTACCCCGTAGAAATAGATGTCATAATTTGCTTTTTCACTTGACTTGTGACAAAGTGCTTTTCTGTAAATACTTCATAATGTTCTTTTCGAATTTTATCAAGAATCGCTCGGTATAAATGCGCCGCTCCTGTAAGAGGTAAACGAGAAGCCACGGGATATTTATGAATCGACTGAAGCCCTTTTATATAATACATTTCCGCTTCCTTGGCCAAGTGCTCCCACATTTCTATAAATTCAGAAGTGACCCACCGGTTCTCTAATAGCGTGCGCGTATATCCATAAGAATTCATAAGGTCTTTCGGTAAATAAATGCGCCCTCGCTCTAAGTCTTCCCCAACGTCTCTTAAAATGTTGGTCAGCTGCATCGCAATGCCTAATGCAACTGCTTCTTCTTCTAATTCTTTATGAGTAGTTGGAGCTAAAATCGGTAAAAGCATTAACCCTACCGTACTCGCTACGTGATAAGAGTATGTTTTCACTTCATCAAGCGTATTGTATTCTTTTTTTACTAAATCCATTCGCTGGCCGGTAATCATATCATCAAACGCTTGAACATTCATCTCATATTGTTCAAATACATTGCGCAGAGCTACCCACATGGCGCTTTCGTTTAATAGTTCTCCATTTTTAAACCGGGCAAATTCTGATTCGAATTGCTGCAGCTCTATTTCAGGGTTGCTTCCTTCATCTACAATATCATCAACTTGACGGCAAAATGCATATACCGCCCATACTGCCTTTCTTTGTTTTGACGGCAGCATGGAAAAAGCTTTGTAAAACGTTTTTGAGTTTTCTTTAATAATTTCTTCACACTGATTGTACGCTTTGTCTAACGAAATGTTCATCATATAGGACCCCTTTCTCTATTAAAGGATAAACCATCATTTCCTTATGGCTTCACAAGATCTTAAGAAAGCTTTGCAACCGTTTGAACAGATGATTGTTCAATAAGATGATCGGCCAACATTTTTGCTCCTTGCATAACAATTGGCACACCTCCGCCTGGATGAATAGATGCTCCGACCGCAAAAACATTTTTATATTCGTACGGCTGGTACTGAGGTCTGAATACGCCTGACTGAAACAGCTCAGGAGCAATACCAAAGCTTCCGCCTTCGTAAAGTCCAAATGCTTGAGCATCATTTGGCGTGCGTACTTTTACCCACTCTATTTCTTTACGCAGCTCTTCAAATCCTTTTTCTTCTAAAGTTCGAATGATTCCGTCAACAAAATCTTGCTGATTGCTCCAATCAATGTGGCCACCTGATGGAACCGGTACAAGTGCATATAGCACACTTTTCCCTTCAGGAGCTAATGATGGATCAATAACAGAGGGATTAAATGTATAAATAGCGGGATCTTCAGGAATCGTTTTATGCTTAAACACTGCTTCCATATGTTTAGCCAAATCATTGCCCATAAAGTATTGATGCACATTGTGATGATCATATTTTCTCTTCAAACCAAGATAAAGTAGCAGACAGCTGGACGAAGGCACATACTTCTTTTCTTTTTTTCGAGCGATTTTCGCCATATTAGGAAAGTCGCCATTTAAAACAACTTGATCAAATGGGTAAAGTTTTTCGTCAACAACAACCCCTTCCGTCTTGTCTCCTGATATAGAAAGCTCTTGAACCGCTTTATTCAATTGAATGCTTACACCTTGCTCTATCAGCGTCTTTTCAAGAAGTGGCACAAGACTTGCGTACCCCCCTTTTACGTAATAGATGCCATGAGCATGCTCACTGTAAGGAACAAGGGAATAAATAGCTGGTGCCGAATAAGGATTCCCTCCAATATAGAGAGATTGCAGCGAATAGGCATCTACTAGACGTTCATCATGGAAATACGTTGAAACAAATTTTCTCATTGATTTATTTGCATTCATTTTTTTTAATGCCTTGATGTTTTGCCATGTCCAAAAATCTCGTTTATTTACAAATGTTTTTCCCAAAAATGCCTTACTTCCTAATTCAAATCGCTTTTTTAATTCAGTCATAAAACGCCGGTAGTTTTGCTCTTCGCCTGGAAACAAACGGCTAATCTCCTCTAACTGATCTTTTTCAGTCGCTTTTTTTGTATAGGTCGTACCGTCTGGAAAATGAATATCATAAAGTGGATCACAGCGTATTAGTTCATATTGAGAAGCAGAAATGCCCGCTTCATCTAAAATACGTTCAAGCATTAAAGGCAGTAAGACAATCGTGGGACCTTCATCAATTTTATAACCGTCTTTTTCTACAAACGCCAACCGGCCGCCCAGCTTGTTTTCTTTTTCGAAAATATCAACAGAAAACCCTCGTTTGCTTAATAACAAAGCGGTAATTAAACCGCCTATGCCGCCTCCAACAATTGCTGTTCTCATAATGCACTCTCCATTTCCTTCATGGTTTTAAACGGCTCATTCAGTAATTGTCCGTCTCTTTTTAAGATGAGCTTTGTCGTAATGCGAGATGATTCCAGAATAGTTGGTAGACCGCTCCCTGGATGAGTTCCTCCTCCAACTAGCCAGCAATTTTCTAATTCTTCAAATTTATTATGCGGACGCAGCACCATCATTTGAGTGAGCTGATGGCCAAGGTTAAATGTCGCTCCTTTGTAGACCAGTACGTCTTCTTCCCACTGCTTTGGTGAAATGATTTTTTCAACTTCAATATGACTCTCTAAATCTTTGAAACCCGTTTTCTTTTCTACAATTTTTAATACTGCATCTCGAAAATCTTTTTGTTTTTCATCCCAGTTTACACCGCTGAAATTATTTGGAACCGGCGCTAAAATATAAAGAGCAGACTTTCCTTCTGGTGCTAAAGTTGGGTCTGTTACACCTGGGTTTTGAATGTAGATGGAAGGGTCTTCTGAAAGAGCTAGCGTTTTCGTAATCTCTTCTACATTTTTTTTATAATCTTCAGCGAACACAATCGTGTGATGAGGCAGGTCTTTGTACTGTTTGTCTATGCCTAGATAAATCATGAAAGTGGAACAAGAGTATTTTTTCTTTTCAAGTTTTTTAACTGCATATTTTTTAAGGGTACCTTCATCTATTAAATTCGTCATCGCATGAGCAAAATCTCCATTGATAATGACGTCGTCTGCCCCTATTCGCTCTCCATTTTCTAGAATAATTCCTTTTACTCTCTTATTTTCAATCCATAGTTTTTGGACACCTTGGTTTAAGTGGATGTGCCCTTGATGTTCTTCCACTACTTTTGCCATTGCTTGAGATAGTTGATTTACTCCTCCTATCGGATGGAAGATGCCGTAAGCATGTTCCATAAACGATAAAATAGAAAAGGCTCCTGGACATTCCCAAGGGGACATTCCCAAGTACTTTGATTGAAAAGTAAAAGCTAATTTCAATTTCTCATCGGTGAAATACTTGCCAAGTACATCATAGAGTGTTTTACCTAAGGATAAATGCGGTAGTGCTCGAATTGCCTCAGGCTTTAAATAGTGATGAAAACGGTCCATCTGGCCCTGCAATAAAGGCAGCAAAGCCGCCATCTTTGCTTCGGTATCTTTCATAAAACGCTCATAGCCTTCTCCGTTTCCTGGGTATAAACGTTCAATTTCTTCTTTCATCTTTTTATGATTATCCGTCATCTGAATCTTCGCATCATCAAAGATAAGCTCATACATGAGATTTAGACGTTTTAAGTCCATGTAATCATGCGCATTGCGATTAGCAGCTTGAAATAATTCTTCAAAAATCTGTGGCATGCTCAAAAATGTAGGTCCCATATCAAACGTATAACCTGACATTTTAATCGCTGAATTTCGCCCGCCCACGTATCCTTGCTTTTCATATACATCTACTTTATAGCCATGACTTGCTAACAGCATTGCTGCCGCTAGTCCCCCTGGACCTGCTCCAATCACGATTACGTTTTTTTGCATACATACACTCCTAATCTTATACAATAGTTATACAAATATTATACAAAGCTTTATTATTAAACACAACGATAAACTGCTTGTCTTTATTCAAATCATAAAATTACCAATAACTAAACCATTAAAATATGACGTTTGTACCATTTTTCCAGGTTTTCAGTACACTTTCCCTTTATTCGGTGCTTTCATGCTTTTATTTTATATCTATGTAAAGTTATACAAAAATAGACTGCGGTCTTCTTCTCTACTTAAACGTACAAAAAAGAGAAACAGATGACTTATTTCATAAAAAAAACCCTCTGTACTGAGAGGGTCCTGTCATTCAACAATTTGAATATTATTGTGAGTAAACCAGACGTGAATTTGAGCTAGATGAGCTAGCAGCTGAGGTCCTGTCATTAATTGACCAAACCACGGCGCTTTAAATCCTTCTCCGCCTGTATCAATAATATGCTTTAACTGTTGCTTATCAAAAAATTCATGAAGAGGTGACTGTTTATCTTGTAAAAGAGATTGCAGCCATACAGTTACAGCTTTTGTATAAGCTGGGTTATGCGTTTTAGGGTAAGGGCTTTTCTTGCGATAAAGAACGTCATGAGGCAAAATTCCTTCAAGCGCTTTGCGTAAAATTCCTTTCTCTTTATTGCCCGTCATTTTCATCTCCCACGGAATATTCCATGCATATTCCACAAGGCGATGATCTGCAAAAGGTACGCGTACTTCTAAGCTCGCGCCCATGCTCATGCGATCTTTACGATCTAATAAAGTTGTCATAAACCAAATCTGATTTAAATAAAACAGCTTTCTACGCTGAGCATCTTCTAACGATTCACCCTCTAATTCAGGCACTTCCTTTAATGTTTCTTCATATCTTGCACGCACATAATCTTCTAACTGTAATTTCTTTCTCCATGAACTTTGCAGCAAATCAATTCGAGCATCTAATGAACGCATCCATGGGAAGGTATCCGAAGACAAATCATGTTTTCGGTGAAACCACGGATATCCTCCAAAAATTTCATCCGCACATTCTCCTGATAAGCTCACGACAAAATCTTGTTTGATTTCACGGCAAAACCAAAGCAGCGATGAATCTACATCAGCCATTCCAGGAAGGTCTCTCACCTCTACAGCTTCTGTTAAATGCTGCACAAGGTCCTCCGTTGAAATAATGCAGCGGTGATGATTTGTTTGAAACGTATCCGACATGAGCTTGATATAAGTTCCATCAGAATTTGGCTGAAACTCATTTGCTTTAAAAAATTTATCATTGTCTTCATAATCGATAGAATACGTATGAAGAGAGCCCTTGCCGCTTTCTTTGAACGCATTTGCAGCAATTGCTGTAATGGCGCTTGAATCTACCCCACCTGATAAAAATGTACAAACCGGGACATCCGACACTAGCTGTCTTACAATCGCGTCTTGCACTAAAAATTTAACTTTTTCTGTAGTTTCACCTAAATCATCTGTATGCTGCTCACTTTTTACGTTCCAGTATCGCCAAATCTTCAACCCGTTACGCGTAAGCGTGAGCGCGTGAGCCGGGCGCAATTCATTTATTTCTTTAAATACGCCGTGGCCGGGAGAACGAGAAGGTCCTAAGCCAAACACTTCTGCTAATCCATCTAATCCTACTTCTGCTTTCACCTCAGGATGAGCTAATATCGCTTTTAATTCTGATGCAAATTGAATTCCACCTTCATAAGATCGATAGAATAAGGGCTTCACTCCCATTCTGTCGCGTGCTATAAATAACTTTTCATTGGCTTCATCCCAGATTGAAAAAGCAAAGATACCGTTAAAATGATCTACGCATGCTTCTTTCCATTCTATATAAGATGTTAGAAGTACTTCCGTATCTGAATGTCCCTGAAATTGATAACCTCTTTTTAGTAATTCTTTCCGAATATCTTCCGTGTTGTAAAGCTCTCCATTATAGCAAAGCGTGTAGAGCTGTTCATTTTTTTCTCGTGTCATCGGCTGTCTTCCGCCTTGAGGATCTACTACAACTAAGCGTTTGTGCCCAAAAGCAACATGCTGCTGTGTCCATACGTTGGTGTCATCAGGACCTCTTTTCGATAAAGTGTCAGCCATTTTTGTTATTATTGCTGTTTCATTTAAAAGCGATCGCTTTAAGTCGACCCAACCCGTTATACCACACATCGTTTATCATCCTTTCTTTCACGCTCTTGTTTATGAATGAAATAATGCCATTGTATGCACGCAATAGTTACAGTTGAATTGTCCTTATATTTTATTTTTACTTTTGAGTTATAAAGAGAGCTTTTTTAGGCAATAAAAAAATATGGATAAATTTCACACGGAGGTTTGATTATGAATCATTATTCTAAACAACAAGCTATGAACAATCAGCCGCGTTCCTTCGTGATTGGTACGGTTGAATGTGTTGATTCACAGTGGATTTTCTTTGAAGATGAAAGTGACGAAGCTTCCATGCTCCATGAAGTAATGGATGATACATTAGAACTTCTTATTGATACGCGCTGGGAAAAAGCCATTATGGTTGATGACCGTCAAATAAAGCTTCACGATGGAACGTATTTATTGCGAAATGGGGATAAGTTAAGACTGACTAAAAAGCTACCTTATGCATACGAACAGCTTCTTCAATCACTACCGAAAGAGACCTTTTTATCATTTACTCAGCACTTAAATTCATTAAAATTCTCTCTTTATGATTGTATTTACTGTCACAACACATTATGTTTTTTACCGACAGACGGTGATACAAAAGGTGCTAATTTTATCATTTATGACAATGAGGAAAAAATTTGTGCCGTTCAGCATTTATTCGAACGAGGTACACATCACCTAGATCGATTTGAATATACCGTTAACGATGGAGAGCGTTCGATGAATATTTTTTTAGATTAAAGCAAAAGAAAAAAGCTATCTTATCCAAGATAGCTTTTTTCTTATCCTAGTACGACATATCCGTAATAGAATACTAAGATAAGCGCAATTGCAAGAACTGCCCAAGCAACGCCTGTACGTTTTCTTTTTTCAGTACGAACAAGTACCATTTCCATTCCCACAAGCACTAGCACTCCGGCAATCCCTTTAATGAGCGCTGCACCTTGAAAATGGTACCAAGCTGCTAACATATGCAGACCTGATACTAATACTAATAAGTATAGGAGTCTCGCCACCATATGTAGGATTTTCTGACCTTTAGCTTTACCTGCTCGATGTAAAATCAACGAAACCACAAACGAGATAATCAACAATGTCCAAAGCGTTACATGAATATGTAGTGGAGCCATTCATCTCACGTCCTTTCTGAAAATATCATATCATGAAAACCTTTCCTTCAACAATAATATAAGGAAGGAAAAGGATTTTTAGCGGCTGCGTCCATAAGTAGCATACCGAATGAGTTTTTCAAGCGGCCCATCTGAAAATAGGCTCATCCATATCCAGCTTCCCAGCAGTTGAATAAAAATGATAATCATCGCAATACCCAAACCTTCTACAATTGAAATATGTCCGTAGTATCCTAACCCATATGAGTAAAAAAGGAATGTACATACAATAGACTGGACAATATAATTAGTTAAAATCATTCTCCCAAAAAAGGCAAATGGCTGCATGATTTTTTGAATAGATACACTTCGCATAGCTAATGTGACCAACGTTACAATAAAAATAGCTCCTGCCGTTCCTCCGATTGTATCGTGGATATAAGATGTAGCTACATTGTGATCTAAAACATACGGCAGTACGGATGATGCTGTATACGCGATGAATGAAATAAGACAAAGCCACTTTGTCTCCACTATATATTCTTCTATTTCTTCGAACCACTCGCTTTTTGCCATAAAACCGCCTAATAAAAACAGTGGAAATAGCGATAAAAACAGAAAAGGAACCGTATTTAAATTATACGCGTAGTACCAATCAAACAAGCGCTGATGAAAGATTGACGCAAAACTTCCGTGTCCATATACTTGAAGCGCTTGGTCAATAATAGGCTGGTGAATTCCCGCTGCTGTATCTCCTTCATTAGCAAAAGCCGCTAGTGTTAAAATAACAATCATAATCACAGCGTAAATGCTAAATATTCCGGTTCCCCACGCTAATAACACTTCTTTCTTTGCTTCTTGAAAAAATAGCATGATCAAAGCAAAGAAGCTGTATATCACAATCATATCACCGTGCCAAATAAATAAAGCATGAATAGCCCCAACAAGAAGCAAAGCCGTCATTCTTCGTACATAAAAAGGAGTAAAGCTTACTTTCCTTTCGTATGTACGCTGGAACATTTTCATAAAACCAAATCCAAACAAAATAGCGAGCAGCGCGTAGCCTGCCTGCCCTACAACTACATCAACTAATCCATTAGCAACATAGTTCATTCTTGAACGGTCCAACAAATTATTGTCGTAATAGGAAGCAGGGGAATAAAAATTCGGCATGTTCATGAGCAAAATACCAATAAGCGCGATTCCTTTTAATACATCCGCTGCTTCAATACGCTGTTCTTTATCAGCTGCGTTCATTTTGAAACGTTTCATTCTTTCACACCTTACCTTATTTCATTATTGCTTTCACATTATATCGAACGCAAAAGTTTTTCTTCAATGTTTACTATTTCCATTCCTCTCTTTAATGTTTTGCTTACTCTCTGCATATAGATAAGGAAAAAGCATTAATCACCTTTTTGTCTAGGCTTCATATGCTGTTACTAGACTAAATTAAAAGGGTGTTTGCCTATGCCTGCCATTGTTGGTGTTGTTAATCTTAACAGTGTTGGTTCAGCCAGCGTCTTTCATATTGGAGATGTTTATACAATAGCCCCTATTTCCACTGCTAAAACATTTGCTGGCGCAGGTTCGTTTAATACAGGTGACGGATTATATGTTGTGAATCAGCAGAGCTCAACCAATACGTCAGACAATGACGTAAATGATCAAAATGTCGCTGGAAATCTATAATAGAAATGAAGCTCATACAGGAGGATGCTTATGAACTTTTATGTGAATCAAAGTATCTGTATTCAAAGTATGAAAATCAGTGCTGTAAGTAACTCTTCGGTACTTCAAATTGGAAGCGTTGGTGTCATTAAACCAAACTCAAATCTCTTTAATACAGGAGGATTTACAGGCGCCGCACCTACTGAAACAAAAAAAGGCATTCTTGGATCTGTTTCTCCTTCTACCTTTACTCCCGGAACCGGCGCGGGCACTGCCCCAGCTCCTTTTTCACAGTCGTTAACTCCTCCAGCTCGAGACAACGACTGACATGTTACAACCTTCATCGCCATATGTATATATATAACTATTTTCTTTATCAGAAGATAAGGGAATCGAGGTGATTGAAGGTGGATAACATGAACTATATTCAGCAAGTACATCAGTATGTTCAGCAAATGTCTTCGTATATTCAGCAGCAAGAAGGACGCATTGCTCAGCTTGAAAAAAACGTACAAGAACTTCAGCAAAAAATAAAAGAGTTAGGTGAACAGCCACCTATTAAAATTGATAAAATTGAATATAAATTTGAACAGTTAAAAATTGATTCATTAGATGGAACATTAAATATTGGATTAAATCCTCTTACGCCTGATAATTTAGAAGATATCATTATCAATGAGAAACCAGAAGTAACATTTTCGCAAGGAGCTCAGCCACAAGGGCAGCCGCCTCAAAGTGAGCAGCCGGGACAACCCGGAGGTCCTGGACCGCAAAATCCTAGCTTAAAACCATTGGACCGCCACCTAGAAAAACAGTGGGTCTCTGATATCCACGAAACGATTTTAAGTGAACTTAATCAATATGGATTTTCTATGGTTCAACATGTGCTTGATGAGCGCTCGATGATGATTGATGAATCGTACTACGAGTTTATTTTAGAAGATATTAAAAAGCAGCTGCAGCAGCGGATTACTTTTTATATACAGCAAGTTCAGCCGGAAGAAATGGAACGAAATTTTGAACAAATCAAACCTCAAATTATCGGTAAACTTTATGAAGATATGAAAAAAGGAATTGACGCATTTTTAACGTATTTACCTGAATCTTTAAAGAAAGGTGGACCCCCTTCATGAACTTTAACGTTGTAAACCGCGAATTGCTTGTTGGAGACGTTAGTATTACAGGCGTATCTTCTTCTTCTCTTTTTTTAATTGGTGATGCCAATTACATCTCTCTATCCTCAACATTTGATACGCCGGCTGAATCTTTGATTATCGGCCCTTATGTTCCACTATCGTTATCATAAAGGAGCTTACCTATGCTTTCACGCACATCTTCTGTTAATTATATAGAAATTAATTCCTTGTCGGCGAGCTCCTTTTGCCAAATTGGAGATTCAACAGAAATTCATCTACTTAATAAAGCTTTAGCTGATCGGAGGCAGTATCCGTTTTTCTACGGTAGAGAAGGAAACTTTGATGATTACGCTATCTTTAATGAGCCTATTCCTCATGGCGATTACGAACCTATTCCCGTTCAAACATGGAATGAAATACCTTTGATCCGCGTTAACAGAATTGATATAAAAGGGTGCTCATTCTCATCAGTTATCCATATTGGATCAACGTGCAATGTTTATGCAGAAGCTCGCATTAAGCATATTCGCGAACTGATCAACGATGAACCTTCAAAGGAAGCTGAAACAGGAACATCAAATAGTGCTTCTTCACAAGCTAGCAGCAGTGAGTGAACCTTTTAAAAAGCTGCTCATATACTAAATTAATATCACGAAAAAAGGGTGTGAATTTCATGCCAGCATTGATTGGACCCGTTAGTATCACGAGCGTCGGAGGCGGTGTCGTAACGTTTGGAGATACGTTCTATGTTTCTCCAAAAAGCGCGGCTAAAACCGCGGCAGGCTCTGGTTCTTTAAATACAGGTAACTTTGTTAATACCAACAATGGCATTTCAGGAACAAATACGTTAGATCCAGATTTATTCGATCAAAATATAGCAGCAAATGCTTAAAAAAACCCCTTATCTTTGCTATTAAAGCGGATAAGGGGTTTTTTATTCATTTGAATTTTCGGCTGTTTGATTTCTTGGTTTTAGGTAATTTAGAAGAAGGTTGTTTACGAATCCATTTAATAAAAGAGCTAATTTTAGAATCAGCTTGTAATAAAGAAATCGTATTAAGACGAATGGCTAATTCATCATTTGTGTATAATGCATGAATTTGTTTATGACACGGAATACATAAGTTTGCCGTTGGTTCAAACGCTCCGCCCATTTCCTTTGGCGTTAAATGATGTACGGTCGTCAAGACATCCTGCCTTCCGCATAATTCGCATGTTCCTATCCGCCTGTCTTTTTTCTTCATATAGATTTCCTTCCCTATAAAGTTTCTACTCTTACACTAGTTCCTTTGCCAGATGGCTCGGACGGCTCAACAATCAAACGTTTTGGCAGACGAGCACGAAGTTCTTGAACGTGACTGATGACCCCAATTGATAAATTATTTGATTGAAGCTTTTCAAGCGCTGTAACAACGGTATCAAGAAGCTCTCCATCAAGTGTTCCAAATCCTTCATCTAAAAAGAAAAACTGCAGTGGATATTCTCCTCTTAGCTGAATTTGTGCAGATAATGAAAGGGCTAAAGCCAGCGAAGTTAAAAACGTCTCTCCACCAGATAAAGTTGAAACCGGACGTTTTACGCCTCCATTTGCATCATCTCTCATGATAAAGCCGCCTTGGGAATCAACTTCAATCGCATAGCGCTGACGTGTTAATATACCCAGACGCTCCGAAGCATCTCGGCTAACGGACATCAGCTGTTCTTCAGCAATATATTCCACGAAAGCATTTCCTTTAAATACTGTTTGAAGCTTTTGATACTGTTCAAATAACGCTTGTTTTTCTTCACGGTCTTGTTCAAGCACTAAAAATCGCTCATGTCGTTCTTTGACGCTTTTTAACGTTTGCTCAGCTGCTCCCTTGAGCTGAACGGCTTCTTTCACAGCCGCTTTTATATCATGAAGCAGCTGCTGAGTTTCTTCAAATTGCTGCTCTTCTATGGACTGGTGATTCAGCTGGATATTTAACTGTTCAATTGATGACTTCATCTGTTTTATGTTGTCCCAATAAGCCTGAACAGTTTCATCCAACACTTTCATCTCATCATGTGATAACAAAGCTTGCTGAACTTCTTTTCCTTCGCTGAATAAAGAATTCCCTATAGCTTCTTCCCATTTTTCAGCTGCTTTTTTATACTGGATATGAGCTGTTTCTAGAGATTCGCTCGCTGCTTTTTCATCCATTTGCAGCGTTTGATACGCTTTTTGAACAGTCTGCCAATGTTGATACGCCTGCTGTTCATTCGTCTCTAACTCCGCAAGTAAAAGAACTGTTTTTTGCAGCGCCTGTTCAATATCTTCTTGATCTGTAAGCGTACGCAAGCGTTCAATTTGCGAGTGAACAAGAGATTGTTTATGAGACAGCATTGCTTTTAATTCTGTAAATTCTTTTTCGCCCGCATATTTCTCTTCTTTTAGACGTTCGATTTTCTTTTGCTGATTTTCAAAAAATACGCTGCTTTTTTCAATTCGAGCCTTTATTGTCTGCTCTTCTTTTTCTCTTTCAGTCAGCCTTTCATTAATTTTTTCCATCTCTTCAAATACAAAGGAAGGATAATCTTGTTGAAAAGCTTCTTTTCCTGCTTGTAGCGCTTGTTTTTGCTGATTTACTTTTCCTTCTAATTCAGCTTGTTCTTTTTGATAATGAGCAAGCTCTAATTCAATCTTTTCAAGACTTTGCTGGACCTTTTGTACCTGCCCGAGAATTGCTTGCTGTTTTTCACTTACCTGCAAATAATCCTGCTCAAGAGATTTGATTTCAACTTCTATTTTCTTAGCATAATGGCCAAAGACATCTGTATCCATTTCTCCTAAAGCAGGAACTTCGCCAGCTTCGTTCATAAACTCAGATAACTCAGGTATTTTTTCAACAAGAGGTTTAGCTAGCTGTTCAAGCTGCATTTTGAGCGACGAATAGCTAAATCGCTGTTCACGCAATTGATTGACTTGATCTTCGAACTGATCCGCTGATTCAGTTGTGACGTCATCTTCTTGTTGGTGTAACACGGGGTTAGGGTGATGCTCAGAGCCACAAACTGGACAAGGCTCTCCTTGGGTCAGCTGCTCAGCTAATTGATGAGCCAGACGGCGTGACCATTCTTTTTCTTTACGTCTTTTTAGATCGCTCATTAAACGATCTGCTTGTTGAAAAAGCTGCTGAAACTCTTTTTCCCGCTCACATACAGTGTGATACAAGCCTTGAATATCTGAAAATAACTCTTTACTTCGTTCTATTGTTTGCTGATATCTCTCTTGGTGTGTTTGTTTTTGTGTGTGCAAATGCTTAAGCTGTTCGGCTTTTTCTTTATACGTTTTTTGACCTTCATCTAGGTTTTTTTTATCGTTATTCCATACTTGATAACGGTAGAATGCTTGCTGAACAGCCTGCCGATAATCAGGTTGAATCTCCACTTTTGTTAATGCTTCCTTTAACTCTTTTTGAAGAGTCAAGCCTTGCTGATACCGCTTATCTGCTTCCATTAATTCATCATTTTTCCCTTGAAGTGCCTGCTGCTTTTGCTGAAGAGAAACTTCCGCTTCTTTTATTTCTTGCTGACCTTCTTTAATTTGTTTTTGAAGATCAGAAGCTTGTTGAAGCTGTTCTTTTTGAACCACTAATTTGGGCTGCTGTTCATTTTTTTGCAAGCGAGCCTGCTCATATAAGCTATTCGATCGCTTATATTCCTCACTTTTTTGAACAATTTGTGCTTTTAATTTTTCTACTTTATCTTCATAAAGCTTCTGCTGTTTTTCAGCTTGTTCAAATGTTTCTAAATAAGGAAAAAGACGTTCTGCCTGCTGAGCTTTCGTCAGCAAATCTTGCTTTTGTTTAATCTCCTCTTCCTGCTTAGAAGCATGCACTAGTTTTTCTTCTATCAGTGCTTTTTCCTGCTGCGCTTTCCAAAGAGACGCCTGCTGATCGTATCTCTCCTGCAAATCAGACGCTTCTTTTTCTCGTTTTTCCAAAAGTACAATGCTATCACTTACAAGCTGCTCGGCTTCCGTTACTTTCTCTGTTGAAGCTTCACCTAATCCCGTTTGTTCTGCCGTGATTTTATCTAGGTCTGTCTTTAGCTGCTGAACTTGATAGCGTATTTTCTTACTAAGCTGATCTCCATACTGCTCAAGATTAAAAAGACGCTGAAGCATTTGACGACGCTCCGTCCCTTTTAACGATAAAAACTCCGCAAATTTTCCTTGTGGTAATACAACAGCTCTTGTAAAATCATCAATTGTTAAACCAAGAAGCTCCTGTACCTGCTGGTTTACATCATTTGTTTTATCTGCTAATACGTACGTTTCATCTTCGATTTCAATCAATCGACTTGAAGCTGATTTTACACGCAGCTCATCCGTCCGTTTAAAGCTTCGTTCAACAGTATAGCGTTTTTTATGACTAGCGTTTTCTAGCTCGAACGTAAACGATACTTTCAGTTCATTTTCCCCGTGATTTAAAATTCCTTGTGTATTATTGGCTGCACGCTCTACTTTTCCGTATAAAGCTAGTGTAATGGCATCCAAAATGGAGGATTTCCCGCTTCCTGTAGGACCAAATATTCCAAACACACCGCCTGAACACAACGCTTCAAAATCGACAGTTTGTTTTTCTCTAAAACTGTGAAGCCCCGAAACGGTCAAGTTAATAGGTTTCATTTTTCATCCTCCTTTCCCGATACTTCTTCATCGTTAATCAAGGTTAAAAACAGTTTGACTAATTCAGTATCAGGTGCCCCTCCGCCGGTTTGCCTGCTGTAGAACTTTGTAAACAGTTCTTCGATCGGCACTTCGCGCTGTGAACGTGTTTCAAGTGCTAGTTCTTCTGCTTTGAATATCGGACGAATATGAATAAAGCCTGGATGAAGCTTGCGAAGGCGATGGATTTCTTCTAGTGAAAGTGCATCTTCTACGTGAACTTCTAAATCAACCCATGCCTGCGTATCTTTTTGCTCCTCAAGCCATGTATATACTTCTGACAATCCGTTTTTCGCTTTCCAACGTGTCAAAGGCTTTCCGCTAGATAATGGAATTTCAGTCATCTCAATCTCTTTTCCTGGCTTAGCATCTAAAATGGTAACGGACTTTGCATATCCTGACTCTGAAAAACTATAAGCAAGAGGTGAACCGGAATATCTTGCAAGGGTGTTGGCGCGATTGATCATTTGCGGGCGATGCAAATGTCCTAATGCTACATATTGAGCAGTAGCAGG
Source organism: Priestia megaterium (assembly GCF_023824195.1). NCBI lineage: Bacteria > Bacillati > Bacillota > Bacilli > Caryophanales > Bacillaceae > Priestia > Priestia megaterium. The sequence continues at coordinate 614,238 of NZ_CP085442.1, read as the reverse complement.
TAAACTAGTTGCCGCCACCGTATAAGCTCCTCCTACTTCAATTGGACGTTCTGAGTCCGTTGAACTTCCGCCTGCTACGTAAATATGACTCATGGCAATATTAACGGTATCTGTTGTGAACTGCTCACTCATTTTATCGAAAATACCTTTTACTCTGGCATCATATGAATTTCGAAGAGCCAGCTCATCATTTTCTTCTGCTAACAGTTCCTTTAACCTTGATTCAGATGGGTAAGGAAGAGCCGCAACCTTTAATATTTCATCTGATGTAGGAATGTGAATGCTTTCTACATCGGTAGTAGGCAAACCAAGAAGCGTAATATTTTGATGAACAGCTAATGGAGAAGCCGCCGACAGCCGATCTGGGTTATCATGATTACCTGCAATAACAATAATCGGACGTTTTCCATTGTTGCTCAACCTAGACATACTTTCGTAAAAAAGCTGCTCTGCCGCTGCTGGAGGGTTAACCGTATCAAAGGCATCTCCCGCCATGAGAATAGCATCTATCTTTTCCTCTTCCACAATGTCTGCCAGTTCATCTAAAAACTGTGCTTGCTCAGCCAGACGGCTTCGACCTTCTAACGTTCGCCCCAAATGCCAATCCGCTGTATGTAATAAACGCATGTTACTCTCTCCTTATTGGTGAAAAAGAAGAAGACCAGCGCCTTCTTCTTTTTTTATATTTCAACAGCATGTCCACCATCTAAAAAGTACAGATAGCGATGCTGCACAGGTTGTTTTACAATCCGCTCAATGGCCTTTGCGTAAAGCTCTAACTGAATGCGGTATCTTTCAATTAGAAATGGTTTTGCTCGTTCAAAATCCCCTTGAAAACGATCCGAAATATTATCCGTTTTAAAATCAAGTAAAACGAGGCCTTCTTCCGTTTCATACAAACAATCAATAATACCTTGCACTAAAATTGTTTCGTCTTCCTGCTCCCAATGATCATAGATTTCTTTAGCGGAGACACCTAAACTAAAAGGCATCTCTCTATAAACCATGCGAGCCGTTCGAATACCTTGTGCAATGTCACTGTCTAAAAAGTCTGCTACATCATTTGCATCAACGGCATCCGCTTGTTCTTGCGTCAATAATTCTTTGGTAACCATTGATTGAATAAAGTCTTGAACCATTTCAAGGGTATAAGCTTTATTTAATGGAAGCTGCTGCATAACGGCATGTGTAGCTGTTCCTCTTTCAGCTCCTGTGAGAGATTTCTCTTGAAGAAACAGCGGACGATTTTCAAGAGGTGCTTTAGATCCCCGAACGAGATCGTCGCTTCCCCCTGCGTCCGTCAGCTGCTGCTGCCTTTTTAGTTCAGAAACAGATTGCTTCGAACGATGAACGGAAGCTACACGATAATCATAAGACCAATTTAAGCGTCTATATACTTCGTCTTTATAATCGCTGGATTCTGAAACTGGCTTATGCTTTTGAAGAGCGTTCAAAAGCTCTTCATGATGATGCTGCTCTTCAAGAGGCTGTTCGGCTAAATCACCTGCTAATAACGTTGAAAGTTTCCAGCTTGAAGCATGCTGATGAATCATCTCAGCCGGCTGGACCTCTCCTTCAACCATATGACTAACATTTTGGTGACGAATTAAAGAAGGTCCAATCCAGTCTAAATAACATTTTGCATCTCTTCTCACGTGAGCTGGAAGCGTCCAATCTTCATGTGCCATAACTGAGCTCCATTGTCTGAGCTTTTCTGGTGCGTCTTTTACTGTTCCAACTAAAATAAGTTTTTCTTTCGCACGCGTCAAAGCTACGTATAATACCCGCATTTCCTCTGCCATGCTTTCTTTTTTCATTTTTTTCTTCATGGTCTGCTGAAGAAGAGTCGGGTACGTAATACGCAGTTTTGGATCAATATATTTAGATCCAAAACCTAGTTCTTTATCGAGTAAATATGCTTTATTTAAGTCCATTAAGTTAAACTGACGAGCAAGACCAGCTACAAAAACAACAGGAAACTCAAGACCTTTACTGCTGTGGATCGTCATCAAACGCACCACATCTTCTTGTTCTCCCAGTGCTCGAGCAGCTCCTAAATCGTTCCCTCGGTCCTGCATGCGTTCAATAAAGCGTAAAAATCGAAACAGACCTCTAAATGAAGTTGCCTCATACTGGCGAGCGCGATCGTAAAGAGCACGTAAATTGGCTTGACGCTGTTTCCCACCAGGAAGTCCGCCAACAAACTCATAGAAACCCGTATCACGGTAAATTTGCCATACTAGTTCTGACAAAGAGCTTTGTCTAGCTTGTGTTCTCCATGCTTTTAACTGCTCATAGAAATATTTTATTTTATCGCGAAGTTCTTCGTCATCTGAAACCGCTAAGTACGTTTTTAACGCATCGTAATACGTTCCTTTCTTTTGCTCTGCTCTCAGTGTAGCTAACTCTTCATCTGAAAGCCCTACTACCGGTGAGCGAAGAACAGAAGCTAACGGAATGTCTTGATGCGGGTTATCTACTACTTTTAATAAAGACATCATAATCATCACTTCAGTAGCATCAAAATAGCCTGTTGATAAATCGGCATAAATCGGCACGCCTTCTTGCTTAAATTCATCCATAATCTGCGCAGCCCAAGGCATGGAACGAAGCAAAATAACAAAGTCACGATACGTCACGTTTCTCATGATATCGAGCTTGCGATCATATATTTGAAAACGGTTTTGAACGAGTTCTTTGATTTTGCGCGCCATTGCTCTTGCCTCTAACTGAGCCGTTTCAAGCTCTGCTTCTGAAAAAGCGACAAGAGAAGAATCCGATTCTTCTTCCGCTCCTTCTTCTGCATTTTCTTTTGCAATTAGCAGAAGCTCCGTTTCCATTCCTTCCACTTTTGGATACGATGCTCCTAATTTTAAAGAAGCATCATCGTCATATGCAATTTCCCCTACTTCTTCATCCATCAGCTGGTTAAAAATAAAGTTTGTAGCATCAAGCACTTGGGAACGACTGCGGAAGTTTTTATTCAAATCGATACGTTTTCCGAACTGGCGACCATCTTGCGTAAAGCGCTTGTACTTTGTTAAAAACAAAAATGGCTCCGCTAAACGAAAGCGGTAAATGGATTGTTTTACATCTCCAACCATAAATAAATTCCCTTGTTCTTCACTATCTCTCGTTACTAATTTAATCAGTGTTTCTTGAACCATATTTGTATCTTGATATTCGTCAACAAGCACCTCTTCAAACTGAGTGCGATATTTTTGGGCAATGGACGAAGGCTTAAGCACCCCATCTTCTTTTACACTCAAGATTTGCAGGCAATAATGTTCTAAATCAGAAAAGTCCACTAACCCTTTCTCTTTTTTAATGTGTTCATATCGTTCACCGAAGCGCTGAACTAAAAAGATTAGCGTTTCAATAACGGGCTTCATTTTCTCAAAATCAGCCATGTAGCCGTGCAAAGGCCTAGAAAACAAATCAGCGTGAAGTTTTTCAAGACTTGTCTTAGCTTTTTTGCGAAGCTCTCCGAAATCATCTAAAAGCTGCGAGTCGTATGCTTCTCCTTTACATGGCTTTAAACGAGTAAAATTCAAATTTTGCATTTCCTCATGCAAATCAGCAAAAGAATGCTTAGAAGCGCTGAGCAGCCGATGAATTTGAGCCAGGTCTTCCTCTGCATTAACGGCGCGAGGAGCAGGCCCTCCTGGCAGCTTTGTTAGCTCTAAGCCCTGTTTTAAAATCGACTCAATACCCATCAGCTGCGTTGTTACTTCTTGTAAAAGAAAAGATAGAAACGGAAGTGAATCAATAGAAGAGTCTTCTGTCACATCATATTGACTCACGATCATTTCAAGCCAGCCGTTTGGGTCAGGATTAGATCTTGCAAAGTCATATAGCTTTCTTACCATAAGCTGAATATCTAAGTCATTTCTGTCACTTGTATAACGGTCAATTAAATCAAAGAATCGCTCGTTCTGTTCAATACTGTACTGTTCTTCAAACAATTCTTCTAATACTTCTTCACGCAGAAGATCCGCTTCCGTATCATCTGCAATCCGAAAACCAGGGTCTACATCAATCAAATAATAATACGTTCGAATGACTTCTAAACAAAAAGAGTGGAGCGTAGAAATCGACGCACGGTTTAATAAATTAAGCTGTCTGCGTAAGTGTAAAGAAGATGGATTCTTTTTTAACTCTTTTTCCAATGCTTCTCCAATTCGATTTCTCATTTCGGCTGCAGAAGCATTTGTAAACGTAGCAACGAGTAATCTATCAACATCGATTGGTTCCTCGCCCATCGTAATCTTTTTAATAATACGTTCGACTAAAACCGCTGTTTTTCCTGAGCCAGCCGCCGCGGCTACTAATATATCTTGACCGGATGAAACAATGGCGTTCCACTGATCATCCGTCCACTGGGAGTCGGCCGGTTTTACGTGTATATCTTCACTCATCTCGTTTGGCCTCCTCTCGAATTTTATCTAAAATAACACTTTGACTCTCTGTACTAAGCTGACGATATTCGTTGTTTTCCATTGATTCATCGAACTGACAAATTGAGCGGTATTCACAAAACGCACATGGTGTTTTATCTTTTAGTTTATAAGGCGAAATATCAATTTTCCCATTTGTAATCTCTGTACCTGCCTCCACAAATTTACCTCGCACATACTGACGGAGATGTGTAAAATCTTCTTCGCTCGCAACCGAAGAATTGGAATAAAAGCCCCCTGTCTTTTTAATGCCAGCTGATATAACCTGTGAGTGCCCTGATTCTAACGTTTCGTCCATTAACCTTACTGCTTCCTCGTCTCCTAAAAGCAGTCCTTTCATTTTAAACTTCTTGAAGATTTCAGCTTCAATTTGATCAGGCTGTAATGCTTTAGTACTGTTAATCATTGGATTATGAACGTGGAAATAAAGAACGCCAGCAGGCAATGCTCCTCTATTATCATGAAGAAGCTGTTCAGCATACGTCACGACTATGTCTAAATAAGCTAAAATTTGAAGAGATAAACCGTAGTACACTTCCACTAAGTTTAATGCTTTATCGCTTGATTTATAGTCGACAATACGCAGTAAAAGTCCTTTTGAGCTTTCCGCTTTATCTACCCTGTCAATTCGGCCAACGAGTTCCATCGTATGGCCATTTGGCAGTGTGAACTGCATAGAAGGCAGCTCCGCGCTAGGTCCAAATCCAAGCTCCAATCCAACAGGAACAAAGCCGCTCATCTTAGCGTGCTCACTTAACACAAGCGACGCACGTTCAATAATTTGCTGCAGCTTATGTGTTAAATAATGATGGCGATTCGAGCTCAATAAAATCTCATTTTGTAAGCGCGGAGCAAGTTCATGCACCACAGCCGTAGAAAGCTGCTGACAGTCTTTTCTCGTTAAGTTCTTCCATTCTTTTTGACCGCCGCGAAGTTCGTCTGAAATCATTTTCAACGCCGCGTGAAATAACTCGCCTATGTCAGGAGCTGCTAATTTGAAAACTTTTCGTTCTTTAAGCTTGAGCCCGTGAGAAGCAAAATGAGCATATGGACAGGCTTCAAATTTTTCCATTCTCGATACGCTTGCTTGAATATGTTGTCCATACAGACGCTGACTCGTTTTCTTTGTTAACCGTTTTGCTTCATTTTTATAAAATAAGCTGCTTAGTACTTTCTCGCTGTATGAGTTCCAATCTGAATTTTCCACATAAAAATTATATACATCCCACCAAGCGGCACTCATCGGATAATGACGTTTCCATCCTTGCAGCTGGCTGGCTAAATGCGCGATGCTCGTTAAGGGATTTGTTATATAATCAACTTGCTTTTCTTCTTCTAAATCCGTAGGTTCCATCATTAACAGCTTTTCCTGCAGCAGCGGAAATAGCTCTTTTACTCGATTAATAACGAGTGAAGGCAGCAGGGTCTTCCCTTCCTCATTGGCAAGAGGATACGAAACATAAAGTTTTTCAGAAGAGCTGGAAAGTGCTAAATAAATGAGAAATTGTTCGTCAAACAGCTTTTGCCTTCCAGTTGGCGCAAGTAATAAACCTGATTCAAGCAGCTGCTCTCTCTCCTTCTCAGATAACAGGCCATCGCTTTTTGGTTTAGCTGGAATCACACCGTCATTTACACCTAACACAAAGCTTGCTTTGATATCGGATAAACGCGAACGCTCAAAACTTGCCACAACCACTTGATCCAGTGCAGGCGGAACAAGTGCAAACTGCATGCTGTCAAGCCCTGTCTCAAATAGATCTGCGAACAAAGAAATCGATACTTTCTCTTCTCCCATCATTTCAACAAACTGATCAAATAAGTGAAGAATTGCTTTCCATACCTGCTCGTGCTCTCTTGCTTCTTGAAGCTTTCCTTCTTCTTCACATCGATTGCGCAGCGCTTCTATCTTTTGTGGAATATCTAAATTCGTTAAAAAACGATAGAGCGCTTCTGCTTTTTCTTTTCCTATTTTCGCTTGTTTTAATTTTTGCTGAAGCGAGTAAATAGGAGGGACAATCATATTTTTTAATTCATTTATTTTTTGTTCAAAAGCAAGCTCCTCGTCCGTTTTTCCAAGGTTCATGTCTTCAAGCGAACGATATTTTCTGTAGGTAAATGGTTCCTTGCTCGTCCACTTAGATCCTTGAATACCGTAAGCAAGCACGTAATTTTCTAATTCATCCATCTCTTCGCGAAGCTGGTGCACATCAGATGACAAAGGAAATAAAAGATCTGTTTTCACTGTTCGAAAGATGGTTTCATACCGCCATGACCCGCTTACCACCTCTAAGACTGAACGAATAAATTCAACGAGTGGATGGTGAAACATCGATCGCTTTTGGTCAATAAAGTACGGAATTTCATAATCTCGAAAAATGGTTTGAAGCAAGTCATGATAATCTTCTGCATTTCTAACAATCAAGGCAATATCACGGTAGCGATAGCCGTGATCGCGCACAAGCGACAGCACTTCTCTTGCAATCCCTTCTACTTCTGCTCTTCGGCTAACAGCCGGCAGCAGCTGAATGTGTTCGGGCTCTGACTGAAATTCCGGCGTTGGCCGTTCATCATAATATCGTTCTAAATAGGCAAGCTCTGGACTGTTTTGATGCCTCTTTTGTTCGTTAAATACGTTTGGCTCTTGAATCTCTATCCCGTTTTCAGCCGCCAGGCCCATTATTTCTTGGTACGTTTCGCTCGTTAATCGAAACAAGTGCAAGTCATTTGGAATAAAATCTTGATATGAATAATCAGAAGTAACCGCTATTTTTACTTCTCTACAAACTTTCATCAGCTCTACTAATACCGTTAATTCTTGAGGAGTATAGTGATGAAATCCATCTACATAAATCGTTGCTTGAGCAAGGTAGGCAGAAGACGCTACTTTTTCACTCAGCAGTTTCAAGTAATCTTCTCCATCTACATATTTCGTCATCAGCTGTTTTTCTAATTCTCCGTAAATGAGATGTAAATCATGTAATTTATCAGCAAGGACTTTCTCATCTTCTGCTTGAAGCTTTTTCTTCATCTCTTCGAGAGACGGGGCATCTACCGTGTACTGTTTAAATTCTTTAACCATTTTTTCTAGTTCTTCAATAAACCCTGCTTGTTCTGAAGAATTGGCAAACAGTCGAAGCTCTTCTTTTTGATGTTCGATAATTTTTTTAAGCATCATATGAATACCTGTTTGATCCACATGATAGCGGCTAATACCTCCGACTTCTTGCAGGATACGCCATGCAAGACGTGTAAAACTATAAACTTGAGCACGCATCATGCCTTCTAACCCAGGTGTTTGAACAAGCGCATACTCCGACTGAAATGTCATCTGTTCAGGTACAATATAAATAAGTGGATGCCCAAGCGGAGCATTTAACAGCTCTTGGCGCATGCTATTTAAAAGATATTCCGTTTTCCCGCTTCCTGAACGTCCTAATAAAAACTGTAGCCCCACGTTTTCACCCCTTCATTTTTTTCTCTATATTTTCATTTGTTTAAGTACAAAATGGATAAACGCCACGTAAACACGTGACGCAGTCGTCAAAATTTTATAGTGATAATCATCTAAATCTCTCTATCTCTCTTCTTATTATTTTACTGAACTTGCAGACAAAATTCCACTTTGCCGATATGTGAAATGCTGGATGCAACAAAAAAACTTTTCAGTAGTCAAAAGACCACCGAAAAGTTTTAGAAAAGCGAGTTATTTTCTACTTTTACATCATGATTCCACCATCTACATGCAGTGTTGTACCGTTAATATAGTTGGACTCATCAGATGCTAAATACAGATAAGCATAACCAATGTCAGAAGGCTGACCTAACCTTTGTAAAGGAATAGTGGATTTCATTTGATCAATGATTTTGTCTGGCATCGCCTTGACCATATCCGTCTCAATAAACCCGGGAGCTACAGCGTTTACATTAATTCCTTTTCGTCCCAGCTCTTTAGCCCATGTCTTTGTCATTCCTACTACGCCTGCCTTTGTCGCCGCATAGTTTGTTTGACCAACATTTCCATATACGCCAGATACCGAAGATGTGCTAATAATTTTCCCTTTACCTTGAGCAATCATATGCGGTACCACTGCTTGTGTACAGTGAAAAACGCCTGTAAGGTTTACGTTAATTACCGCTTGAAAATTTTCAACTGATAATTTGGTTAGCATTCCATCTCTGGTGATACCCGCATTGTTAATTAAAATATCTATTTTAGAGTAGCGTTTCACTACTTCTTCTACCATTGCATCTACACTGTCTCGATCCGCTACGTTCACTTGAAAGAATGCTACATCTCCGCCTTCTTCTTTTAGGTGAGCTGCTCGTTCTTCTCCCGCTTTTGCATCGTAGTCAACCATAGCGACCTTTGCACCCTCTTGTGCGAATATTCGAGAAGCTTCGAACCCTAATCCATTTGCTGCACCCGTAATAATTGCCACTTTATCTTTTAATCTCATGTCACCCGCGCTATAAGACGATTACTAACAACGATTAATCAGCAAGTCGCTTGAATCTTAGTAGCGCATTCCCCTCCTCAAAACGACGCCAAGCACGTCTTAATGATCATTCGGTGCTTTTCTAGTAATGATCCCTCTACTTACATCTTAGTAGTCAAGCTCAAAAATCATTCATATAATTTTTAAGAAAACGTTTTGAAATACATGAGGTGATAATACATGTTGAGAAAAAACATGTATATCTCTAGAAAACAAAGAGTTCATTACTTAGGTGCAACTAGGAATAGACGTCTAAGTTATTCCCAGTTTTTTCTTTTATTTTAGCATATTTTTCATAATTGATAAACAAAAAACTTGTTCATTACTGGACAGATACTCTGTATGTGCATTGTTCTACCAACCGAATAAACAGACAAATAACTTCTTTAAGAAAAATTTTAAGATCCTTTCAAAAATGCTGTTGTATCCCTATAAGAAAAGGCTTTTCTATAGTTTACAATACCCCTTTTGGCTGCATGTATAACAAAAGACTGCCTATTAAAAAGCAGTCTTTCATCACTATTTGTTATATATAAACAAACTATTTGTCATACTGTTTCATTTTAGATTTTTCATTTAATCTTCGTTCAATTTGTTTTCCAACAAGCCATAGAACAAAAATGATGACTAAAACAAGTACTGCTTTTAAAGGCTGTTTCACAAATGAAACAAAATCGGCCCCAATAAAGCTCATCATAAATATCATCACCATTTTACCGGCTAATACAGCAAGCATAAACTGAGCCATACTAACACGTGATAGCCCTGCTACTACATTAATCGCCGAAGATGGGGTAAAAGGGAAACAAAGCATAATAAACAGCGGTCCGAAACCGTGTCTTTCTACCCAAATCATAATCTTTCGAATTTGCGCATGCCGGCTGATGAAATGTAAGAACCTCGCCTGTCCATATTTTCTAAAAATCAAAAAGACAAGCAGTGATCCAACGCAGCTGCCAACCCATGAAATTAAAAAACCTAACCATAAGCCAAAAGCGGCAGCATTGGCCATTACAAACGCAAAAAGCGGCAAGATGGGGATAAACGCTTCTAAAATAGGCAACAGCAGCCCTGGAATGATTCCAAATGATTGATATTGTTTTAATAACTCGAGGACGCCGTCTAATGTCAAATAATGCTTTAATGTTTCAAAATCCATCGAATGTTCTCCTTATTTAAACAACTGTGCTACTTTTCACTTATTGTACTACTTTCCTTTACCAAACAAAAGTTTTACAGCGTTTTACCTTTCCTGTCCTTTTACGTTTGCCATACAGCCTTTATTTACACACACATATTTGGTTGAACAGCCATGCACTTTTTACTGAGACTGTTTTAAATAACGTTTAAACCAGCTTGTTAAATATTTTAGTCTCGCCGTTCGTAAATTAGGCTTACCGCTTCTAGAAAGTTCATGATTAGACTGGGGAAAACGAATAAATTCTACTTCTTTATCTTTTCTTTTCAGTGCTACATAAAGCTGTTCAGCTTGTTCAATTGGACATCTATAATCCTGTTCACTATGTAAAATTAACAGCGGTGTTTTAACGTTCTCCGCTAAACGAAGCGGCGAGTGGTTCCAAAGTTTTTCCGGATTTTCATAAATATCAGCTTTTAATTCCCATTCGGTAAAATAATAGCCAATATCACTAACGCCGTAAAAACTTGTCCAATTTGAAATAGACCGTTGCGTCACCGCTGCTTTAAACCGATTTGTACTTCCTACAATCCAGTTTGTCATAAACCCTCCGTAGCTTCCTCCTGTTACGCCAAGCTTATCTTCATTAATATAAGAGTAGCGCTTAACTGCTTCGTCGGTTACTGCCATCAAGTCCGTATAATCCATGCCTCCGTAATCCCCTCGAACCGCATCTGTAAATGCTTGACCATATCCTCTGCCGCCTCTTGGATTAGAAAAGAGGATATTGAACCCTTTTGATGCAAGTACTTGGAATTCAAGCATAAATGTATGACCATACATAAGATGCGGACCTCCGTGGATTTCTAAAATGGTTGGAGATCCATGGTTTGTGGCAGCAGCTTTTACTACCCAACTGTGGATATGTAGACCGTCCGTAGAAGTCGCGTAAAAAGATTCTGCTTCTGTGAGCTGCACATGCTTTAAAAATGAGTCATTAACGTTTGTCAGCTTCACTAATTCCTCTGTTTTTAAATTTAGAGAATAAAGATCTCCAGGATGTGTAAATGTACTGATTGCTACGATAGCTTCCTCACAATTGGGAAGAACAGATACCCCATATACGTGAGCATTATCCATAAGTACAGGGTCTAACTTTCCATTCACATTTCCTTTATATATGCCTACAGAACCCTTTTCACTTACGACAAAATAAAATTCTTCATTACTGCTCCACATAACTCCCGCTGCGGTTCTTCCAAAGTGAAAATCTCCTGCTACCATATCTCCTACTTCTAAGTCTATGCCAGCAGTGACACAAGCTGTTTTTTGGTTAGAGATCTGATAAATGTATATGTCATTCATTGAAGCTGATCCGTATGTACGTTCATTTCCAATGTAAGCTATGTATGACCCATCCGGTGACCACGAAACTTGATGAAAATATCCTGTTTCTGCTGTAATAGATGTTAATTTTTTAGTATCACGATGCAAAATAAACACGTCCATGGTTAACGATAAATCCGGATTCTCTCCTCGGCTGCTGCAAAATACAATTGAGTTTGCATTAGGGGCCCAGCATCCTACAGAGTGATGATAAGGTCCATCCGTTAAAAACGTCACTTCTTTATTTTTAAGTTTAACGACAGCAACTTGAGTATATTCACCTTTTAAATAACCGCTAACATCGGATTTATACAGTAAACGTTCCACTTCATATGGCTGGGGATGTTCATGATTTTGTTCAACTCTTACAGCTTTTTCTTCTACTTTTGTGGAAAACATAATTTCGTCACTATAAGGAGACCACACCGGATTACTAACGCCTTTTTCAAGATCTGTGAGTGCTTCTGCTTCCCCGCCTGTCGCTGCTAATAGGTGGAGCTGGACCGCTTGACTGCGATCGGATAAAAAAGCAATCCACTTGCCGTCAGGGGACCAGGCGGGAGAATGATTATTTCCTTTATAGTACGTTAATTGCTTTGTTTTTTTCGTTTCAAGATCTAACATAAACAGCTGCGTTTCATACGCGTTCTCTATTTTCTTCGTTTCTCGAACCGTATAAACTACACTTTTTCCATCTGGAGAAATCTGAGGATTATAAACAGACTTCAATTCATACAAATCCTCTATCGTTACCGTACGCTTTTTTAAATGATTCAATTTCTTCGCCCCCAAGCATTCATTTTTAAACCAAATAGTCAATCGATAAAAACGAAAGTAGCGTTTCCCTCTTACTTTACCATTTCTAAAAATAAAAATCTAAAAATTTAGAAAATTAGTTGTTTTTTCTTCTTTTAATCTATATAATAATAAAAAGGGTGCAGAGGTGATGAGGTATGAACAATGAAAAATCGTACACGGAAATGATGAAGTCCCTCGCTCGCAAGAAAAAAGTAATTGATACTGTGAGTATGTTGGATGTTTATATCGAAATGGTAATTGATGAATCGCTTTTTAAGCGTCAAAAAGAACTGTTAGAAACAAACATTAACACGGCATTAGATCAACGTGATGAAATTGCTTTTTATGAGCTATCAGCACAGTACCAATCCCTGCTTCAAACATCTACTTAATATTTTAAGAACTTAATTCATGTTAATGATTTATATGTACGTTTAACAGGCAGATACTTTCTTCTCAGGAAGAACAGCTGTCTGTTAAATCGTGTTTACTACATAAAAAAAGATTCTTACATCTGTAAGAATCTTTTTTGTTAGGATTTTTCCTATGAGTGGAAGTAACCAACCGTTCCACTCATAGATTTTTTATTATTTATGTGCCTGAAACTGCTCTTCTTCCGTTGAACCTTTTAAAGCTGTTGTAGAGGAAGTCCCACCAGAAACTACTTGCGCCACTTCATCAAAATAACCCGTGCCTACTTCACGCTGATGTCTTGTAGCTGTATATCCATTTATTTCACTAGCAAACTCTCTTTCTTGTAACTCTGAATAAGCTGCCATTCCTCTTGTTTTATATCCTCGCGCCAGCTCAAACATGCTGTGATTTAAAGCGTGGAAGCCAGCAAGCGTAACGAATTGAAATTTGTAGCCCATTTTCGCAATTTCTCTTTGGAATTTTTCAATCGTTTTCTTATCTAATTTTTTCTTCCAGTTGAAAGATGGTGAACAGTTATAAGCAAGCATTTTACCTGGGAATTTTTCATGAATAGCATCTGCAAATTTTTGTGCTTGTTCTAAGTTTGGTTCAGAGGTCTCGCACCATACTAGATCAGCATATGGCGCATATGCTAAGCCACGAGCAATAGCTTGATCGATTCCGGCTCTCGTGCGATAAAAACCTTCAGCGGTGCGTTCACCCGTAATAAACTGGCGATCTACAGGATCAACATCACTTGTAATTAAATCAGCGGCATCAGCATCGGTACGAGCAATTAGAAGTGTTGGAACACCCATTACATCAGCAGCTAAACGAGCAGCAATTAAATTTTTCACAGCCGTCTGAGTTGGAAGCAGTACCTTGCCGCCGAGATGACCACACTTTTTCTCAGAGGATAATTGATCTTCAAAGTGTACGGCAGATGCTCCCGACTCAATCATTCCTTTCATTAATTCAAATACGTTTAACTGCCCTCCAAACCCTGCTTCTGCATCTGCTACAATTGGAGCAAAATAATCGATATTCCCTTCTCCTTCTAAATGCTGAATTTGATCAGCACGCTGCAGCGCCTGATTGATTCGTTTCACAACATGCGGCACGCTGTTTGCTGGATATAGACTTTGATCAGGATACATATTTCCTGAAAGGTTTGCATCTGCAGCTACTTGCCATCCGCTGAGGTAAATTGCTTTTAACCCTGCTTTTACCTGTTGTACCGCTTGATTTCCTGTTAAAGCTCCTAATGCATGCACGTATGGCTCTGTTTTTAATAAGTTCCAGAACTTTTCGGCCCCTCTTCTAGCAAGCGTATGTTCAATATCAATGGATCCTCTCAGTCCAATGACTTTTTCTGCAGAATATGGACGTTCAATTCCTTTCCAACGCTCATCGCTTTTCCAGTGCTCTTCAAGGTTTTTTACACGAATGTCTTTCATTCTTTATACCCCCTAATGAATTTAAAATTCTATATTCATAAAAATATAAAACGCAGCAGTGAGAATATGTCTGTTTCATGATGAAGTAAATTAGCAGTTTGCCATAATATTAGTAAGAACGTAGATGAAATAAGTAAATAGTTGAAGGACATGTAGTAAGACTTCGCTGAGGTGAATATACGTTGAGAATTTCGACTGCTATCTTTTCAATCACAAATAACTATTCCTCCCTATTGTTATAAAACAGTTTTTATTTTACATACGTTATTATATAACAGTACTTCCGAAAATGAAACCTCCTTTTAGAATTTTTTTCCTACTCGCAAGGAGGCTTTTCTACTAATACCTACGTATAAAAGGCTTCATTTATCCTTTACTTTTTCTTATATCACTTATTCATTTCTTTCATACTTCTCAACAAATGAAATTCTTTCCAGTATTGTTGGGTGACCATATCGGAAAATTTTCACTAAATACGGCGGATTCACCTGGGAAAGTCCTGATTTTGTTAAGTCCTGAAACGTTTTAATAGCAGCTTGTTTATCTCCTGTTAGGTCCATGGCGTACGTGTCAGATTGAAGTTCATGATGACGCGACTGCATATTTGTTAACGGACTTACAGCAAATGTGAGCACAGAAAAAATAAGTAGAATAAGCGGTAATGAATTTAAATCACTAAGAGAAGTGATTTTTAATGCTTTCCCCCATCTCTTAATCACAAAGCTAGCTAAATGTTTCGTTAGCCATAAACCTACAATCGATAAAACTAAAGCTGAAGCAATCCCCACATAAATATGTTTCTTCACATAATGACCCATTTCGTGCGCCATGATAAACAAAATTTCACGTTCCGTCAATTTATTAAGAGTAGTATCCCATAACACAATTCTTGAATTAGAACCTATTCCCGTTACATACGCATTGAGAGAGTTCGTTTTTTCAGACATGTTTACTTCATATACATGCTTAGCAGGTATATGAGCTTCGTCTGCTAAATGCAAAATTTTCGTCTCCAGCTCTTTATTCTTTAATGGATAAAAATCGTTATATAACGGATCGATAACCACTGGTTGAATAAACGTCAAAAATAGCGTAAATGGAATAGATACTAGCCACGCATACAGCCACCATCTTTTTGAAAACTTACGAATGAATGTATATAACACAGCAATCACTAAAAACATCGTGGCATAGTTCACCCAAAAATCTGTAAAAAGATCTTTCATCCATCCTTGGAAAGGTTGCGTCGTAATATGGTAAGCCGTTGAAAGCTTATAGCTAATCCAGTCCATAGGAAAAGAATAGATCAGCAGCAGAACAGATAACCAAAATACATAAATAGCAGTTTGGAGAAGACTGAAACGGCTGACGTCTTTAGACCACTTATTAACTTTCTTAGACACACCTAACACTAAAATTAAAATAAACCCTAGCCACTCATATGGAATTCGGATAAAAAAGAGTGCATCTCTAATTTTTGAATATTTTTCGGTTAACATAAGTTCTCGTGCATTCATAAACGTAGCCGGGTCTACGCTGGTGCCTTTTAATGATTGTGGAATAGAGGTATCGCTTATATAGAATAAATACACCCAAATACACGCTCCATACACAAGAAAAACTCCGATGGACCACCAAACAATTTTTTTCACGCATTCCCCTCCTTTTGTACAAACAGTATGCTGTTATTACTATTGTAGGTTTTTTTTCGAAATTTAGAACAAGCGTTTATAGATGTGCTACAAGAAATGCAATTTGGCGCGAGGAAATCATAGAAAAACGAAAAATAGAGTTTAGACAAAAGAATAAACTCTGTTTACAAACAAAAAAAGCAGTTTGCATATGCAAACTGCTTTTAAGATGACCCGTACGGGATTCGAACCCGTGTTACCGCCGTGAAAGGGCGGTGTCTTAACCGCTTGACCAACGGGCCAGTATGGCTCCACAGGTAGGACTCGAACCTACGACCGATCGGTTAACAGCCGATAGCTCTACCACTGAGCTACTGTGGAATATGGTGGGCCTAAGTGGACTCGAACCACCGACCTCACGCTTATCAGGCGTGCGCTCTAACCAGCTGAGCTATAGGCCCTTCATTTGGAGCGGGTGATGAGAATCGAACTCACGACATCAGCTTGGAAGGCTGAGGTTTTACCACTAAACTACACCCGCGTTACTTAAGATGGGGCGACTGATGGGAATCGAACCCACGAATGCCGGAACCACAATCCGGTGCGTTAACCACTTCGCCACAATCGCCGTCTTAAAATGGTGGCTCGGGACGGAATCGAACCGCCGACACAAGGATTTTCAGTCCTTTGCTCTACCAACTGAGCTACCGAGCCAAACAAAATGGCGGTCCCGACGGGAATCGAACCCGCGATCTCCTGCGTGACAGGCAGGCATGTTAACCGCTACACCACGGGACCACTTTGGTTGCGGGGACAGGATTTGAACCTGCGACCTTCGGGTTATGAGCCCGACGAGCTACCGAACTGCTCCACCCCGCGATGATATGAATATGATATAAATAAATGGCGGAGGAAGAGGGATTCGAACCCCCGCGGGCTTTAACACCCCTGTCGGTTTTCAAGACCGATCCCTTCAGCCGGACTTGGGTATTCCTCCGTATATTTATGACAAATGTAACTTATATGGTAGCGGCGGAGGGAGTCGAACCCACGACCTCACGGGTATGAACCGTACGCTCTAGCCAGCTGAGCTACACCGCCATATTATTCGTTACAATTATTCAGTTTAATTGGTGGAGCCTAGCGGGATCGAACCGCTGACCTCCTGCGTGCAAGGCAGGCGCTCTCCCAGCTGAGCTAAGGCCCCATAAATGGTCGGGAAGACAGGATTCGAACCTGCGACCCCTTGGTCCCAAACCAAGTGCTCTACCAAGCTGAGCTACTTCCCGTTTATGGCGCGCCCGAGAGGAGTCGAACCCCTAACCTTTTGATCCGTAGTCAAACGCTCTATCCAATTGAGCTACGGGCGCTTTATATGGAGCGGAAGACGAGGTTCGAACTCGCGACCCCCACCTTGGCAAGGTGGTGTTCTACCACTGAACTACTTCCGCTTATTAAAATGAGCCATGAAGGACTCGAACCTTCGACCCTCTGATTAAAAGTCAGATGCTCTACCAACTGAGCTAATGGCTCTCTATGGCTGGGCTAGCTGGATTCGAACCAACGCATGACGGAATCAAAATCCGTTGCCTTACCGCTTGGCGATAGCCCAATAAAAATGGTGGAGGGGGGCAGATTCGAACTGCCGAACCCGAAGGAGCGGATTTACAGTCCGCCGCGTTTAGCCACTTCGCTACCCCTCCGATATAAATGGTGCCGGCAAGAGGACTTGAACCCCCAACCTACTGATTACAAGTCAGTTGCTCTACCAGTTGAGCTACACCGGCACGGTGGTGGAGGATGACGGGATCGAACCGCCGACCCCCTGCTTGTAAGGCAGGTGCTCTCCCAGCTGAGCTAATCCTCCACGTATCATACAGAATATTCATTGTATATAAGATTTTTATAAATGAGCCAAATAAAAAACCCCTAGACTCTTTTATAAGAGCATAAAAAGGGGTCTTATTCATTGCCTGGCAACGTCCTACTCTCACAGGGACAAAGTCCCAACTACCATTGGCGCTAAAGAGCTTAACTTCCGTGTTCGGTATGGGAACGGGTGTGACCTCTTCGCTATCGCCACCAGACAAGAGATTGCTCTCTCAAAACTAGATAACAGTTTGCTGAGTAAAGCTTACGCTTTTAAAGTTTGGTTAAGTCCTCGATCGATTAGTATCAGTCAGCTACACATGTCGCCACGCTTCCACCTCTGACCTATCAACCTGATCATCTTTCAGGGATCTTACTAGCTTGCGCTATGGGAAATCTCATCTTGAGGGGGGCTTCATGCTTAGATGCTTTCAGCACTTATCCCGTCCACACATAGCTACCCAGCGATGCCTTTGGCAAGACAACTGGTACACCAGCGGTGTGTCCATCCCGGTCCTCTCGTACTAAGGACAGCTCCTCTCAAATTTCCTACGCCCACGACGGATAGGGACCGAACTGTCTCACGACGTTCTGAACCCAGCTCGCGTACCGCTTTAATGGGCGAACAGCCCAACCCTTGGGACCGACTACAGCCCCAGGATGCGATGAGCCGACATCGAGGTGCCAAACCTCCCCGTCGATGTGGACTCTTGGGGGAGATAAGCCTGTTATCCCCGGGGTAGCTTTTATCCGTTGAGCGATGGCCCTTCCATGCGGAACCACCGGATCACTAAGCCCGACTTTCGTCCCTGCTCGACTTGTAGGTCTCGCAGTCAAGCTCCCTTGTGCCTTTACACTCTACGAATGATTTCCAACCATTCTGAGGGAACCTTTGGGCGCCTCCGTTACATTTTAGGAGGCGACCGCCCCAGTCAAACTGCCCACCTGACACTGTCTCCCGGCCCGATCAGGGCCGCGGGTTAGAATTTCAATACAGCCAGGGTAGTATCCCACCGACGCCTCCACCGAAGCTAGCGCTCCGGCTTCTCAGGCTCCTACCTATCCTGTACAAGCTGTACCAAAATTCAATATCAGGCTACAGTAAAGCTCCACGGGGTCTTTCCGTCCTGTCGCGGGTAACCTGCATCTTCACAGGTACTATAATTTCACCGAGTCTCTCGTTGAGACAGTGCCCAGATCGTTACGCCTTTCGTGCGGGTCGGAACTTACCCGACAAGGAATTTCGCTACCTTAGGACCGTTATAGTTACGGCCGCCGTTTACTGGGGCTTCGATTCAGAGCTTCTCCCAAAGGATAACCCCTCCTCTTAACCTTCCAGCACCGGGCAGGCGTCAGCCCCTATACTTCGCCTTGCGGCTTCGCAGAGACCTGTGTTTTGCTAAACAGTCGCCTGGGCCTATTCACTGCGGCTCTCTCGGGCTATACACCCTACCAGAGCACCCCTTCTCCCGAAGTTACGGGGTCATTTTGCCGAGTTCCTTAACGAGAGTTCTCTCGATCACCTTAGGATTCTCTCCTCGCCTACCTGTGTCGGTTTGCGGTACGGGCACCTCCCGCCTCGCTAGAGGCTTTTCTTGGCAGTGTGGAATCAGGAACTTCGGTACTATAATTCCCTCGTCATCACAGCTCAGCCTTTATGATGAGCGGATTTGCCTACTCATCAGCCTAACTGCTTGAACGCGCATATCCAGCAGCGCGCTTACCCTATCCTACTGCGTCCCCCCATTACTCAAACGGCGGGGAGGTGGTACAGGAATATCAACCTGTTGGCCATCGCCTACGCTTTTCAGCCTCGGCTTAGGTCCCGACTAACCCTGAGCGGACGAGCCTTCCTCAGGAAACCTTAGGCATTCGGTGGACAAGATTCTCACTTGTCTTTCGCTACTCATACCGGCATTCTCACTTCTAAGCGCTCCACCAGTCCTTACGGTCTGACTTCACAGCACTTAGAACGCTCTCCTACCACTGACATCAAAGATGTCAATCCACAGCTTCGGTGATACGTTTAGCCCCGGTACATTTTCGGCGCAGAGTCACTCGACCAGTGAGCTATTACGCACTCTTTAAATGGTGGCTGCTTCTAAGCCAACATCCTGGTTGTCTAAGCAACTCCACATCCTTTTCCACTTAACGTATACTTGGGGACCTTAGCTGGTGGTCTGGGCTGTTTCCCTTTTGACTACGGATCTTATCACTCGCAGTCTGACTCCCATGGATAAGTCTTTGGCATTCGGAGTTTGACTGAATTCGGTAACCCGTTGGGGCCCCTAGTCCAATCAGTGCTCTACCTCCAAGACTCTTACAACATGAGGCTAGCCCTAAAGCTATTTCGGAGAGAACCAGCTATCTCCAGGTTCGATTGGAATTTCTCCGCTACCCACACCTCATCCCCGCACTTTTCAACGTGCGTGGGTTCGGGCCTCCATTCAGTGTTACCTGAACTTCACCCTGGACATGGGTAGATCACCTGGTTTCGGGTCTACAACCACATACTAAACGCCCTATTCAGACTCGCTTTCGCTACGGCTCCGCCTTATCAGCTTAACCTTGCATGGGATCGTAACTCGCCGGTTCATTCTACAAAAGGCACGCCATCACCCGTTAACGGGCTCTGACTACTTGTAGGCACACGGTTTCAGGATCTCTTTCACTCCCCTTCCGGGGTGCTTTTCACCTTTCCCTCACGGTACTGGTTCACTATCGGTCACTAGGTAGTATTTAGCCTTGGGAGATGGTCCTCCCAGCTTCCGACGGAATTTCACGTGTTCCGCCGTACTCAGGATCCACTCAAGAGGGAACGAAGTTTCAACTACAGGGTTGTTACCTTCTTCGACGGACCTTTCCAGGTCGCTTCATTTACTTCGTTCCTTTGTAACTCCGTATAGAGTGTCCTACAACCCCAAGAGGCAAGCCTCTTGGTTTGGGCTAATTCCGTTTCGCTCGCCGCTACTCAGGAAATCGCATTTGCTTTCTCTTCCTCCGGGTACTTAGATGTTTCAGTTCCCCGGGTCTGCCTTCAATATCCTATGTATTCAGATAAAGATACTGTTCCATTACGAACAGTGGGTTTCCCCATTCGGAAATCTCCGGATCAAAGCTCACTTACAGCTCCCCGAAGCATATCGGTGTTAGTCCCGTCCTTCATCGGCTCCTAGTGCCAAGGCATTCACCGTGCGCCCTTTCTAACTTAACCATTAGCGAATAAATGGTACAACATAATGTTGTGTTATTTATTGGTTTGATTAAAGAAAAGTTTCACTTTTCCTCAGCAATTACTGTTATCTAGTTTTCAAAGAACAAAACAACTGACTTCAATCACATCATGATGAACATCACTGTGATATCTACGTGCAGTTTTGCGCCGAGTAATCGCAGGCGCAATTATTAATGAGAGATTGAACTCTCAAAACTGAACAAAGTGTCAAAACGTACGTCTTATAAAAATCCTTAGAAAGGAGGTGATCCAGCCGCACCTTCCGATACGGCTACCTTGTTACGACTTCACCCCAATCATCTGTCCCACCTTAGGCGGCTAGCTCCTTACGGTTACTCCACCGACTTCGGGTGTTACAAACTCTCGTGGTGTGACGGGCGGTGTGTACAAGGCCCGGGAACGTATTCACCGCGGCATGCTGATCCGCGATTACTAGCGATTCCAGCTTCATGTAGGCGAGTTGCAGCCTACAATCCGAACTGAGAATGGTTTTATGGGATTGGCTTGACCTCGCGGTCTTGCAGCCCTTTGTACCATCCATTGTAGCACGTGTGTAGCCCAGGTCATAAGGGGCATGATGATTTGACGTCATCCCCACCTTCCTCCGGTTTGTCACCGGCAGTCACCTTAGAGTGCCCAACTAAATGCTGGCAACTAAGATCAAGGGTTGCGCTCGTTGCGGGACTTAACCCAACATCTCACGACACGAGCTGACGACAACCATGCACCACCTGTCACTCTGTCCCCCGAAGGGGAACGCTCTATCTCTAGAGTTGTCAGAGGATGTCAAGACCTGGTAAGGTTCTTCGCGTTGCTTCGAATTAAACCACATGCTCCACCGCTTGTGCGGGCCCCGTCAATTCCTTTGAGTTTCAGTCTTGCGACCGTACTCCCCAGGCGGAGTGCTTAATGCGTTAGCTGCAGCACTAAAGGGCGGAAACCCTCTAACACTTAGCACTCATCGTTTACGGCGTGGACTACCAGGGTATCTAATCCTGTTTGCTCCCCACGCTTTCGCGCCTCAGCGTCAGTTACAGACCAAAAAGCCGCCTTCGCCACTGGTGTTCCTCCACATCTCTACGCATTTCACCGCTACACGTGGAATTCCGCTTTTCTCTTCTGCACTCAAGTTCCCCAGTTTCCAATGACCCTCCACGGTTGAGCCGTGGGCTTTCACATCAGACTTAAGAAACCGCCTGCGCGCGCTTTACGCCCAATAATTCCGGATAACGCTTGCCACCTACGTATTACCGCGGCTGCTGGCACGTAGTTAGCCGTGGCTTTCTGGTTAGGTACCGTCAAGGTACGAGCAGTTACTCTCGTACTTGTTCTTCCCTAACAACAGAGTTTTACGACCCGAAAGCCTTCATCACTCACGCGGCGTTGCTCCGTCAGACTTTCGTCCATTGCGGAAGATTCCCTACTGCTGCCTCCCGTAGGAGTCTGGGCCGTGTCTCAGTCCCAGTGTGGCCGATCACCCTCTCAGGTCGGCTATGCATCGTTGCCTTGGTGAGCCGTTACCTCACCAACTAGCTAATGCACCGCGGGCCCATCTGTAAGTGATAGCCGAAACCATCTTTCAATCATCTCCCATGAAGGAGAAGATCCTATCCGGTATTAGCTTCGGTTTCCCGAAGTTATCCCAGTCTTACAGGCAGGTTGCCCACGTGTTACTCACCCGTCCGCCGCTAACGTCATAGAAGCAAGCTTCTAATCAGTTCGCTCGACTTGCATGTATTAGGCACGCCGCCAGCGTTCATCCTGAGCCAGGATCAAACTCTCCGAAGAAATGTTTGACTTGCTCAATTTAAAAATAAAAATTAACGTTGACGTTTGTCGCTTTGTTCAGTTTTCAAAGTTCAACCGCCGCTCTTAAGCGACTTTATCATCTTATCAAGTTATCAACGTAATGTCAACAACTTTTTAAAATTCTTTTTTTAGCTTCGTTGTTAACGGTATGTCTCAACGACGCTTTATAATAATAAAATATATTTTAACTAAAGTCAACGGTTTTTAAAGAAAAAATTAAAAACTTTTATTTATAGATTTGAACAATGACTACTTCACCGTATTATAGTAAATATTATAGGCAAAAGCCAGCTGTAATTTTGCCTTCTTTGTTCCTGCGCTTTTACATATTCTTTTTTATTATTCTTATTAGAAGAAACTAAAAAAGAGCTGTCCATTAGACAGCCCTTTCTTATTTCCCTTTAAAACTAGGTCTTCTCTTCTCAGCAAATGCTTGAAGCGCCTCTAGACGATCTTCTGTCGGAATCGTTAACTCATATGCTTTTCGTTCAATTTGCAAACCAGTCTGCAAATCTGCCTTCATTCCTTCTTTAATAGCAAATTTTGCTTGCTGAAGTGCAATTGGCCCATTTTTCAATAAAAGAGAGATAAAAATATCTATTGTTTCTTCTATTTCATATCCGGGAGCCACCTTCGTTACTAGACCACATTCTTTCGCTTCTGATGCTGAGAGACGCTGAGCTGTTAAAATTAGTTCCATTGCTTTTGCTTCCCCAACTAACCGAGGGAGACGCTGTGTTCCTCCTGCGCCTGGTATAATCGCTAAGCTTGTTTCCGTTAAACCCATAAGCGCTTCGGTTGAAGCAATCCGGAAATCACATGCTAAAGCCAGCTCCATTCCTCCTCCAAATGCATATCCATTGATGATTGCTATCGTTGGCTGAGGAAGCTGCTCTATCTTCGAAAACACTTCTCCTATTTTGTAAATATTGCGCTTTACCTCTTGATCAGAGAGGGTTTTACGTTCTTTTAAATCGGCACCTACACTAAAAGACTTTTCACCTGCCCCTTTAAACGTCACAACTCGAATATCTTTTTGAATACGAATTCCTTCAATTACTTCTTCCAATTCTTTAAGCATATCGTAATTAAAAGCATTCATCGCTTCCGGACGGTTCAGTATCACATGGGCGACGTGTCCCTTTATTTCATAAGAAATAGATGACATCCTTTTACCACCTCCAACTTGGAATCGCTTTCATTTTATCGCTCCTGAGATACTTGTTGCTTCAGTGCACGCCTTAAAATTTTTCCCGTTGTATTTTTAGGAAGTTCTTTTAAAAATTCAATTTCACTTGGCACTTTATATTTAGCAAGGTGCTCTTTGCAGTAGGCAATAAGCTTCTCTTCTGTTATCTCTTGATTATTGCAAACCACGTAACACTTAACACATTCACCTAAAGAAGGATCAGGGACTCCGATAACAGCCACTTCTACAATATCTGGATGCGCATATAGCACTTCTTCTACTTCGCGAGGATAAACATTATATCCTCCTACAATAATTAAATCTTTTTTACGGTCAACGATATAAAAATAACCTTCCTTATCCCTTCTTGCTAAGTCACCTGTATACAGCCAACCATCTCGGAGAGCATATTCCGTGTCTTCAGAAAGCTTGTAATACCCTTTCATCACGTTAGGACCTTTGACGATAAGTTCGCCAACTTGTCCTACTTCTACTTCTTCTCCTAGTTCGTTTACCACTTTATTTTCAACATTCATAATAGATGTGCCTATAGAACCGGCTTTTCTCTCTCGGTCAATCGGATTGAAACATGTCACAGGAGAAGCCTCAGATAATCCATACCCTTCTGCTACCATTACCCCAAACTTACGTTCAAAATTGGTTAGAAGTGCCACCGGCATTGATGCCCCGCCTGATATACAAAGCCTTACCGTGTGAAAGTGCTCTTTTTTCCCTTTGTCATGCTGAAGTAAGAAATTATACATTGTGGGAACGCCGGCAAAAATAGTCGCTTGTCGATTTTGAATTAATTCAAATATAGAAGATGGACTGAATTTCGGTTCAATTAATATCGTTCCTCCATTCATTAAAGGCGCATTCAATGAAACAGTTAAACAAAATACGTGAAACATCGGCAAAGCAGCTACGACTCGGTCATTCCCATTTATACTTAAATAATCTGCTACGTCTTGAGCATTTGAATAAATATTCTTATGTGTAAGCATAGCTCCTTTTGGTTTTCCAGTCGTTCCTGACGTATACAGAATGATGGCCACATCTTCTTCTTTTAACTCCAGAAAATCATATGTAGCTTCCCCTCTGTTTACAACTTGCGAAAACGTGTGAAAATAAGAAGGTATATTTTCCACTGTATCTGTCGTTTCACATAAGATAACATGTTCCAAAAATGGAGTGTGTCCAATAATTTTCTTTAAAATAGGGAGAAGTAAATCAACCGCAATAACTGCTTTTACATCTCCATCCTGAAGCATGTAGCTAATTTCATCCGCTGTGTAAATAGGATTAATGGGTATAACAGTAGCTCCTACTCGAAGAGCACCGTACAATCCAATAACAAAATGAGGCGAGTTGCCGACAATCAAAGCGATATGATCTCCTTTTTTTACACCTAATTGCTTCAGACCATTAGCAAACTTAGATACCGATGCATCAAGATCTGCATAAGATGTTTCCTGGTCCATAAAAACATATGCCGATTTTTGTGGAAATTGCTCAGCTGTTTTATGAAGCTGTGCTGACAAATTCATCTCATAACTTCCTCCTTTTAATAACGAATGAATGAACAACCATTCATTATTAAGTCATAATAATGAAAAAATTCTTACTTCTTCTATTCTATTATAATGTTACTGCTGTTCTATTGACAAGACTCATCTGTTTAAAAAGAAAAAAAGCCTGATGTAGCAGACTTTTTTCTTAATAGATTAATTCAACAAACTTTTCTTTTGTAATATTACCAAAATAATGTGGAATATCGATGTCTTCTAAGGCTTGTTCAATAGAAGCTTTTTCATAACGAACACCTGTTAATTTTTCCTGTACTTCCTGGACATCCCCCACTCCAAAGAAATCTCCATAAATGGTGCAAGCATCGATTTTTCCTTTATTCACTTCTAAACGAACGTCAATTTGCCCCACAGGAAAGCGGTGAGAGTGCTGTAAGTTAAATTTAGGTGATTTTCCATAGTTCCAATCCCATGACTGATAGCGCTCTTTAGAAATTTGATGAATCGTTTCCCAATCTTTTTCCGTTAGTTTATATTCTGTTATATTTTCTTCTCCGTCAAAGATATACCGAAGCAGCATTTCTCTAAATTCTTCCACCGTTACTTTCTGTTCTAAAAATTCGCTGATATTCGCTACTCTATTTCGAATAGACTTAATGCCTTTGGATTCAATTTTATCTTTTTTTACTTTTAACGCTGATACGACGTTTTCAATCTCTGAATCAAAAAGAAGAGTTCCATGGCTGAACATTCTCCCTTTCGTTGAAAACTGAGCATTTCCAGAAATTTTCCGTCCTTCAGCCATTAAATCATTTCGTCCGCTTAGCTCAGCATTAACTCCTAATTTCTTTAACGCTTCCACGACCGGCTCGGTAAACTTTTTAAAATTATGAAAGCTATTTCCATCGTCTTTCGTAATAAAGCTGAAGTTTAAATTTCCTTTATCATGATAAACGGCACCGCCTCCAGATAGACGTCTCACTACATGAATTTGCTGATCTTCAACATATTTTGTATTAATCTCCTCAATGGTGTTCTGGTTTTTTCCAATAATAATAGAAGGTTCATTAATATAAAACAGCAGATATGTCTCATTAATGTCTAGATGCTTGAGCGCATACTCTTCAATTGCTAAGTTAATTCGGGGATCATAATTTTTTTGATTATCAATAAATAACATTCATTTTCCTCCTTGTTATTCCCATACATATCCTGATTCAGCTAACGTAAGCGTACCTCTATAATGAGCAGCGGCTTCCTCTACTAGCTGTTGATGTTCTCCATAGTGCGGAAGGTGAGTAAGCATGAGGTGTTTGACACTTGCCTTTGAAGCAAGTGTACCGGCTTCTGTACTTGTCATGTGTCCAGCGCCTCTTCCATCTTGATTGGCATAAAAATTACATTCACAAATAAGAAGATCTGCTTCTTCTGAGAAGGAAACAAACTCTTCTAAATAACTAGAGTCCGCTGTGTACACGACAGTTTGATTGCCGGCGCTTATTCTCATGGCATAACAAACGACTGGATGTTTCGTTTTCATAAATTCGATGGTAAAAGGCCCAACTTCAAGTTTTTGACTCGGATCATACTCTACCCCTTTAGTAATTCCTTTATGAGTAAGTTTGTTGAAGCTTTCCTGATCATATGTATGTCCGTAAATAGAAAGTTCCTTAACAGCGTTCCCTAGATGAGTCTGAATGAGGCGAGCATATTGAAATACTCCGACATCAGCGACGTGATCATGATGATAATGAGATAAAATCATAGCATCTATTTCTTCTGGCTTTGCATACTTTTGCAGCTGAGCCAATGCACCGCTTCCACAATCAACAAGCAGCTGAAATCCATCGTGCTCCACTAAATAGCTAGAAGTAGCTTCTGAAACCGCGGGATATCCTCCCCAAAAACCAATAATAGTTACTTTCATTTCAATCACCCTTTCGTACTATTTTTATTACGTTCAGTATACCCTACTTTTTTTTGAAAACTAACTGAAAGGCACTCGTTTCGGCCATTTTATCGAAATAACTCATTGTTATATAACAAATAACCACTTAGAATAGCAAAATAGGCTAAATTGTTATAAAACATAATTGACATTTTATCATCTGTTATAATACAATATTAGTAACAAAAACAACGGAGGGGATTTAAAATGTTAGAAAAAATGACTGAATTTTTCAAAAGATTACCCAATAAAAAGTGCGTAGAATGCGGAAACGACATCGAGGAACAGCATGAGTGCTACGGAAACAAATGCGATCACTGTCTAGATATCATGAAATAAAAAAAGCTGAAACTGTTTTATAACAGTTTCAGCTTTTTTTATACGGTCAAACTGCGATACTCGTTTGGCGTAATGCCTTCTACTTT
Organism: Priestia megaterium; assembly: GCF_023824195.1. NCBI lineage: Bacteria > Bacillati > Bacillota > Bacilli > Caryophanales > Bacillaceae > Priestia > Priestia megaterium. Next base: position 586,460 of record NZ_CP085442.1, on the reverse strand, counting down.
TTTAAACACTTTTCGAAAGTATTTATCATCATGATATCCAATCATATTCGCAATTTCATAGATTTTTAGTTCTTCATTTAGTAAAAGTGATTTGGCTTTATTCATTCTGACTTTCACCATATAATCTGAAATGTTTTCTTGAAATTCTTGCTTAAACTTTCTCGAAATGTATTCACGGCTTAAATAGAAACGTTCCGATATTTCTTGAAGCTTCACATCTCGATGAAAATTTTGCTGCAAATATTGTTCGATCTCATAAATAACGTCGCGATTGTTTTGCTTGCTATACCTTTTTACTACTTTTAAAAAGCGCTTTACTTCATGCTTCTTTCTCTCTACATACTTTGCTAGCTGAAACTGCCCATCTTGGTTATAGAAAAAAGAAAGAACATATTCAGGACCGTTATTTATCGTATAAGGAATGTGATATCTTTTTAACCAATGCTGACTTAACAGCTGATATTCCTGCTCAAAATGCAGAATTTGCTTTAATGATAGATAATTTTGTGCTTCAAAAGCTGTGATAATTTCATTGAATACCGGCAAAAAGGCTTCAAACTTCCCGACTTGCAGCGCTTCTTCAATTTTACTGTTATAATCCATCATATTTATTAATAAAGCACTTGCTAAAACGTCTTGCTCGCCGTAGACCTTCACTTTATTTTGATCAAGAACATTGCTTAATAAAAGCGAGTTTTTCGCATCTTCATAGGATTTCATTAGCTGATCAATAGAAGAAACTTTGCACCCTCTTGCAATCCGACAGCTCACGTCTAACGTACGGCGAATTGCTGTATGTAAAGTCGTCAGTAAAGAGGTTATGCGTTCAAAATCATTCCAAAATATAATGATAATTTCCCACTTATTTGATAAATAACGGAAGGCTACTCCATTTTCTGCTGCCATCAGCATTTCATTGATTACATTTAAAATTGAAAAATAGGCTAAATCCCGGTCACCGCCAAAAGAACGAATGATAGATTCATCTACACGTACAATCCCCACTTCATATTCTCTAGTCAGATGGAAACCAAACTCTTCATAGATTGATTGATTTAGCAAATAATTGTTCATTAACTGCGTCAGTTTTCGATCTCGATAAATCGGCTTCATTTCATTGATTAAACGATAGCTGCTATTATGAACTTTTCTGGACTCTTCTTCTTTCTTCCATTGGGTTACAGCTCGTATAAGCGTATCGTTTAAAATCGAAGGATCCACTGGCTTTAGAATATAATCCGTACTTCCAAAATGAATAGCTTTACGCATATAGTGGTAGTCATCATACCCTGTTACCACAATCGTTTTGCTAGAAGGTGAATTCTCTTTAATCCACTCCAACAAAGCAATTCCATCGATATTAGGCATCTTCATATCAGTAAAAATGATTTCCGGTCCGTGATCCTCGATAAGCGCAATCGCTTGCTCACCGCTATCAGCTTCTATCACATCTGTAATTTCATGCTCTTCCCACTGTCCAAGCAGCTTTATTCCTTCTCTTACATGCTCTTCATCATCCACGATTAATACTTTCATCACTATCCCTCTTTTCTTCAATTGTTGTTAGCTTTATGACAACGGTAAAATCGTGATTTTCTTGACTGCTAATTTGCATTGAAGCATGATCTCCATAGTAGATGCGAAGTCGTTCGTAAATGTTTTGCAACCCAATATGCTCATCTGTTTGATTATACGATTGCTGGAGTCTCGTTTTTAATTGATTCAACTCTTGCTGCCCTATCCCTTTTCCGTTATCAGAAACAGTTAGAATCAGTTCTTCGCCGTTCAAATCCGCTGAAATCAACAGCTTTCCGCTTCCTGTGCGGGTTTCGAATCCATGCTTAAAAGAATTCTCAACAAGAGGCTGCAAAATCATTTTCGGTATTCGCATAAGCTCTGCCTCTTTTTCGATATTTAACTCATACTCAAACTTTGAACCAAACCGCTGCTTCTGCAGACTTAAGAAAGCTTTTACGTGATCGACTTCTTGCTTTAAGCTAACGATATCCTCTTTCATATTCATGCTGTAACGCATAATGTGCGAAAGTGAGGTTAATAAAGAATATACTTCAACTGCTTTATGCTTAAGAGCAAGAGTTCCAATCGATTGAAATGCGTTGTATAAAAAATGCGGATTAATTTGTGACTGCAGCACTTTTAGCTGCGTTGATTTATTTTCTAATTCCAATCGAAATTTACGTTCAATCAAGTCATTAATTGTTTCCACCATAGAGGTAAAATGCCTTCCTAAAACACCAAATTCATCGTTTCCAAGCGATTTAAACCGCACCTCAAATGATCCTTTTTCCACTTCTTTCATATTGCGAATCAATACGTTAATCGGCTGTGTAAAACGTACTGATATAAAAAGCGTAGCGATAACGAGCATACACAGAAATGGCAGGCCAATTAATACATTCATAAGTGCTGTCTTTCTTGCATCCTCATATAAAACACTGTAAGGAATTCGTTTCACAATGTACAAGTTCTCAAAGGGCTGTTTAAGCTTTTCATACATTAATACGCCTGAGAAGCTTTTATCTTCCCATTCCATGCTATGGTCTTTTTGAGAAGTAAGCGCCTTCACCCACGCGTAATTTTCATTTTTTCCAATAACCTTTGAATCAGAGGAATACAAAACCTTCCCTTTATTGTTCATTAAATAAAAATCTTCTGACTCTTCATTATATAGGCGCTGCGATATAGATTGAATTTGTGTCATATTAATGTCTAAAGATAGATAAGCTAACAACTTGTCTGATGGAATCTCATCAATCCGCTGATGAAAGCTAATAACTTGATTCGGCAGTGAATCAATTAACGTTGATAAATTATTGTAGCTATAAATTTCATGGGTAGGCTCAATCACAAGAAATTTATGATTTTTATTTAAATAAGAATAGTAAGGCTGAGTGTAAATATCATCGTACTTCCCTCTGCTGCTCACTTTTGAATTGTAAGCTGTATACGAGTCATGCCCGTTTTCAATGTAAAGATGGAGCTGTTCAATCTCTGGACGAGTATTATATAAATAAAGAAGAGTTCGTGATATTTCCAGTTGATTGGCTCCTAAGTCACTTGATACACCTTCATCTAACACTTTAATAAATGGGTGGTAGCCGTACAGCCTTTTTGTAATATTAGCAATTTCATTTAAGTAATCGCTCAAATCATTGCTTCCGTTTTTAATAACTTGATAGTTGGTAGAAATAAATCGATTCTTAACCGTTTCTTTGGTGTATTGATACGTAAAAATCGTCGAAATTAAAAATGGAATAACCGTTGCGAATAAGAAAAACAAAATTAATTTCTTGCGTATGCTCCAGCCTTTCACAAATAACCTCCTTTGACTAATGTCATACATTATGACTATTATTATACATTAAAAGCGCTTTCAATTGACTATTATTTTTTCATAACTATGAATCTAATCAGCTATTTTTTCACGCCAAAAAGTCCGCGTTTTCCACGCGGACTTTTTGTTTACTTTTTCATTTTTGCCCAAATTGTATCTAATTTCTTCATAAACTCTTCTTCCGTCATTTGCTTGCCTGCATAAGACTGCATTGCTGCTCCGACTTCTTGAACCGTTCCTTCCGGATACTTAAACCAGTTCCAAGATAATGTTTTACCTTCTTCAGAGTATTTTAAGATATCATCAGATAAAGAATCGATTCCTTTTCCATCGATGTTTTTGAACGCTGGAATGAACTTGAACTTTTCAACTAAGAATTTTTGACCCTCTTTAGAAGAAACCATCCAATTTAAGAATTCCTTCGCTGCTTTTTTATCTGCATCTGGCGCATTTTTGTTCACTACCCAGTTATTTGGAACTCCGATTGCTAATTTATCATTTTTCTTCGCATCGTTGCTGATTGGCATTGGAATAAAGCCCATTTTCATGTCCGGATTAATTTTCGTAATCATATTTACCGTCCAGTTACCTTGTTGCATCATTGCTGTTTCACCAGAAGCAAATTGAGTAACTTGTGTATTGTAGTCTGTCGTTAGTGGATTTTTATTTCCATACTTTAACGTTAAATCGAACAGATTCATAAATTGCTTAAACGTTTCATTGCCTTCAAATTTTGCTTTTCCTTCGTTTAGACCTTTAATAAACGCATCTGGATCGTCTTGCTGTGCCATTGGAATATTAAATAAGTGGTTACCTAGCACCCACCACTCGCCGTATCCATTAGAAAATGGCGTAATGCCTTTTGCTTTAAGCTTTTTAGAAGCTGCTTCTAATTCTGACAGCGTTTTAGGTAATTCTTTAATGCCTGCTTTTTCAAATAAATCTTTATTATAAATAAAACCATAACCTTCTAAGTTTAGCGGCTGACCATAGATTTTTCCGTCCATTGTCATCGGTTCTTTGGCGATATCATACAGATTATCTACCCACGGCTGATCAGATAAATCTTCTAATTTATCCTTCCACGTTTGCGCTTCTTGGAACCCTCCATTGTTAAAGATATCAGGTTCATTTCCAGAGGCAAACTGTGCTTTTAATGCTGCACCATAGTCCGCGCCTCCGCCGACTGTTTGGATGTTAAACTTTACGTTTGGATGTTCTTTTGTATATTCATCCGTTAATTCTTTCAGCTGATCTGCAATTTCCACTTTGAACTGGAACATATCAATAACAACTTGATCACCTGAGCCTGTTGATTTACTTGCTTTTGAATCCGTACCTGAGTTTGAACATGCTGTCGCAAATAAAAGTGATGTTGCTAACACGCCAGACATTATTGAAAGCCTTTTCATTTTCATTCGTTTTGCCCCCCTTGATATCTATCTCTCTTTATTTTACCGATTCTAGGACATTTGAACAGGTAACAATATTGAACAACCGAGTGGAAAATATTGAACACCCCCTTCAGCAACCTTCGACAGGTCTCTCTTCTTCCGCAAAAATTTCTATAAATTTTTTGTCTGTTTTATTCCACCTAATAACATTTATAGACAAAATTATGTTAATATGTAGAGTGATAGATTCATAAGAAAATTTATGAATTTTTTTAACTTGTATAAACAAAGTGAAGGGGTTTACATGAAAACTAAAAAGCGCAAAAAAACACATGTCTCATTTCGAATTAACTGGCTGTTTATTGTGGTTTTCCTGCTTTTTTCTGCACTCATTTTACGATTAGGCTTCGTACAGATTGTGTACGGAGAGAACTATAAACGAGAAGTTGAAAAAACAGAAGATGAAACGGTAGATTCACCGGTTCCTCGCGGAAAGATGCTAGACCGCTATGACCGCGTTATCGTGGATAATAAACCGTTGAACGCTGTCACGTACACGCGTTTGAAAGGCGTCACTCAAGAAGACAAGCTAAAAGTAGCTAGAAAGCTTGCCACTCTTATTGATGTTCCTGTTACAACAGACGTGTTTGGCAAATCGGATAAAAAGAAAGATAAAAATACGATTAAGCTAACAGAACGCGACTTAAAAGATTACTGGATTGCAACTCATCCAAAAGCAGCAGCGAAAAAAATTACCGCAGCGGATAAGCAAAAAGTAAAAGAAGAAAAAATTTCTGAAGATGATTTGTATCCTCTTCAGCTGAAGCGTATTACTAAAAATGAACTTCTATCGGTGAAAGACGACCTTGAAGTGATTGCCATTAAAAGCAAGATGGAAGGCGGGTATGCGTTAACTGCTCAAATTATTAAAAGCGGCTTAACTGATAAAGAGCTTGCCGTTATTAGTGAGCAGCTGAGTGACTTGCCGGGCGTCGATACGACAACTTACTGGGACCGTATGTATACATACGATGACTTACTTAGCACCCTGCTTGGTAAAATCACATCAGCTGATGAAGGATTGCCAAGCGAAAACTTACAGTACTATTTGTCACACGGCTACAGCCGTAACGACCGAGTTGGAAAAAGTTATTTAGAAAAGCAGTACGAAGACGTTCTTCGCGGTCAAAAAGCGCGCATACAAAACGTAACCGATCGCTCCGGCAACTTAGTGAGCCAAGAGACCGTTACTGAAGGTCAGCGCGGCAGTGACTTAATTTTAACAATTGATATGGAGCTGCAAAAGCAAGTCGAAGATGTTTTAACGAAAGCTGTACTTGAAGGCGCTGCTAGGAACCGCCTGATGGACCGAGCGTTTGCTATCATGATGGATCCACATACAGGAGACATTTTAGCGATGGGAGGAAAACAGCTTGTTACTGACAAACAAACAGGAGCACGCAAAGTTCAAGACTTCGCGCTTGGAAATCTTACAACTTCTTATGAAGTAGGTTCCGCTGTTAAAGGAGCGACCGTTCTAGCCGGACTTGACTCAGGTGCAATTCAGCCTGGCACGGTTTTTTATGACGCGCCAATGAAGTTTGCTGGTACTAAACCGAAGAAATCCTCTCATAATATGGGAGCTACAGGTATCGAAAAAGCCCTTGAGCAATCTTCTAACGTTTTTATGTATAGAACGATTCTAAACATGGCTGGTGAAACTTATCGACCTGGTGGATCATTGCATATCTCACCGTCTATTTTTAATAAGATGCGTTCATACTACAGCCAGTTCGGTCTTGGCATTCCAACTGGAATTGATTTAGAAAACGAATCAACCGGTATTCGTAATACTGTAACAAATGAACCTGGTAAAGCTCTCGACTTTGCAATTGGTCAATACGATACGTATACACCGCTTCAGCTTGTTCAATACATTTCAACAATTGCCAACGGTGGATACAGAATGAAACCTCACCTTGTGAAAGAAATTCGTGAGCCTGAACTTGACAGCGAACTAAAAGGAAGTATACAAAGTTCCGTGGAACCACAAGTATTAAACCGTATTACCATGAATCAGTCACAAATTGACATCGTAAAGCGTGGTTTTCGTCGTGTTGTTACTGCTCAAGGCGGTACTGGGCACGCCTTGTATACAAATCCAAAATACAGAAAATATAATATAGCAGGTAAGTCAGGAACAGCTGAAACCTATAATCAAGGCGTAAGCGTACGTAACTCCACTTTTGTCTCTTATGCGCCTTATGATAATCCTGAAGTAGCCGTAGCAGTTGTTATTCCTTCTGCGTATGTGGCTGGAGCGAATTCTGGAGGACAAAGTAAAACTATTACAGGTGATGTTATTGATGCCTACTTCAAGCTTAAAAAGCAAGGAAATACAGAAGTAGAACAAAAAGAAGAAGATGCAAAAACAGGGAATACAGAATTAAACGGTGTAAAAAAAGATACTAATGAACAATAAAAAAAGGTCTCGTCATGAGACCTTTTTTGTTTTTTCTATGAAAAAAGCCCATCTCACTGAGACAGACCGCGTAAAAAGTATAGTTCAATTAATTCAGCAATTTTTTCTTCTGAAAGCGGCTCATGCCGTTTTTCCCAATCATAGACGAGTGCAATGTACATTTTAAATAGTAGAAAAGCTGTGAGCTCCGGGTTGCACGGTTTGATTTCTTTTTTAGAAATCGCAATTTCGATTTTGTTTTTTATATAAGTCAAAATCTCTTCTTCTACTCGCACCAGCACTTCTTGCACTGCTGTAGTGCCTAACTGCTGTTCCTGTACCAGCTTCAGCATGAGCTGATGCTCAGTGCGGAATTCTAAGATTCGAAAAATAGCTGCTTGGGCATTTTCAAAAAAAGGACGGTTGCTATCAATGACAGTTTCAGCTGCATCTGTCATTTCTCGAATCATTCGTGTAACAATTTCATCGAATAACTCTTCTTTGTTTTTAAAAAAAGTATAAATCGTTCCTTTTCCGACATTTGCAAGCTTCGCCACTTGCTCCATAGTCGTTGCTTTATATCCAAACAGCGCAAATGATTTTGACGCTGCATCAACAACTGATTGCTTTCGGTCTATAGCCACGTTATCCCCTTCTTTCTGACCAAATGAATATTTCAGTCAACAAGTACGGTTTTACTATAGCATAAGTTTCTTTTGCTTTTCAACCACAATCTCTTCTCTTAGTATAACCTTTCTCTACAGGTAGTAGACAAAAAAGCGGAGCATTGATTCACCGCTCCACTTCTACAGTTGCTGCACATATTTAACCGCTTTTTTAGCCACATCTTCTCCTTGCTCTACACATTCTGGTATACCCAGACCTTCGTATGAGCTTCCCGCTACATAAAGACCGGCAAGCTCTTTTTCAAGCTTTTCGTTCATCGTATCTAGCATATCGTGATGTCCGACCGTATACTGAGGCATTGACTGCTTCCATCTCGTTACCGCGTAAAATTCGGGCTCAGCAGAAATTGTGATGAGCTTCTTCAAATCCTCCAGGACAATTTTGAAAATTTCATCGTCAGGCTGATCCACCACAGCTTCATCCCCGGTTCGTCCAACTAAACATCTCAGCAGCACTTTTCCTTCCGGAACCGCATGCGGCCACTTTTTATTTAGCCATGTGCACGCCGTAATCGTGTAATCGCTATTTCTTGAAACGGCAATGTTCATTGCATCTAGATTGTCTTGCAGCGCTTCTTGTGCAAAGGCTATCACAACAGTAGCAACTGAAGTGGAAGGCATATGCTTCAACGGTTCGAATATTTTATATTCCGAAAGCATAGACTGAGCAGCTGCATGAGGAGAAGTTACAATAACGCTGTCTGCTTTTATTACTTTCCCGCTATTTAACGATAATTCATATGTGGTATCTTCTTTATAAATTTTCTCTACTTTTATTCCTTTTGTAATAATATCAGGATCTATTGCTTTTTCTACCCCATCTACTAGCGATTGAAGACCTTCTTTTAATGTTAAAAAGACACTATTTTTTTTAAACTCCGAATCATCACCGTGCTGTGGGTGAATTTCTTTTAGCTTTTTCATTCCAACAATTAAGCTTCTATACTTATGTTCAGCATGCAGAAACTGTGGAAATGTTGATCTTAAACTCAAACGATCAACGTCTCCTGCGTAAATTCCTGATAATAGAGGCTCAATTAAATTTTCAACAACTTCATCACCAAACCGTCTTCTAAAAAATACGCCTAGCGAACGGTCATCCTGATTTTTTGTCTTCGGTATAAAAAAATCAGCTGCTGCGCGCAGCTTGCCAACAGGTGAAAATAACCCTGTTGTGATAAAAGGAGATAACTTGGTTGGTATCCCCATTACAGCACCATCAGGCAGCGCATGCGGTGTATCTTTTACTAGAATATAGGATTTTCCCTTTTCATTTCCAACTAGCTCCCTGCCTAGCCCCACTTCTTTTGCCAGTTTTGTAGCAGCTAGCTTACGCGCTAAAAATGAATCAGGACCTTTTTCAAATAAATACCCGTCTCGTTTGACCGTTTGAATTTTCCCACCAAGCCGATGCGTCGCTTCTATTAGTTGAAGATCAATTGGCAGCTGATGATCCTTTATTTTTTTTTGCAAATAATAGGCAGCTGAAAGACCTGTTATTCCTCCACCGATGATGACAACCTTTTTTCGTCTATCCGTCATGTTATCATCGCCTTTTCTGTAAAATTCAATATAAAGAGAAGCGATTATGGAAATCCATAGCTCGCTTCTTACTTTTCTTTATATTGATTATAAGTTACTTTTCGTCCCTGTTCAACGTACAAAGAATCTATATTGACTTAACGGGCAATTCGTTTTAACACAACTGTAGCTAACCCATCGATAAATTCAGGCTGTGCATTCGGCATTTCAGGGCGGTAATAATCAGCCCCAATTTCATCTGTCACCACTTTGCATTCGTAGTCGTTATCATAAAGTACTTCTAAGTGGTCTGCGATAAATCCAACCGGGGTATAGACGAACGAAGTATAGCCTTTTTCTTCATGCAATTTTCTTGTTAAATCTTGGACATCAGGACCTATCCATGGCTCAGGCGTATTTCCAGCACTTTGCCAGCCAATTTCGTAATGTTCAATACCAGCTGCTTGTGCAATTAAATCCGCTGTTTCTTGAAGCTGATTTGGATATGGATCTCCTGCTGCAATAATTTTTTCTGGCAAGCTATGCGCAGAAACAATCAACACGGCTTTTTGGCGTTTCTCTTCGTCTATTAAATCAAACGTTTGTTTAACACGTGTAGCCCAGTACTGAATGAACTTTGGCTCACTGTACCAGCTTTCTACAGAATGAATGATTGGTCCTCCTAATTTTTCAGCCGTTTCTTTGGCGCGCCCATTATAGGATTTTACGCTAAACGTTGAAAAGTGAGGTGCAAGCACAATGCTGACCGCTTCTTTAATTCCGTCTTTATGCATTGCTTCTACTGCATCTTCAACAAATGGTTCAATATGCTTTAAGCCAAGATACGCTTTAAATTCAATTTCATTCTGCACTTCATTCAAGCGCTTTTCCAGACTTTCCATTTGCTGTTGCGTAATTTTTGCAAGAGGTGAAATGCCCCCGATTGCTTCGTAGCGGTTTTGTAAATCTTCTAAGGCTTCCGGTGAAGGTTTACGTCCGCGGCGGATATGTGTATAGTAACGTTCAATATCTTCTTCTTTATATGGCGTTCCATATGCCATTACAAGTAATCCCATTACTTTTTTACTCATGTGTTCGACACCTCTTTGTTAGATTCAATACTTGTCTTCATTTTGCCATGAATAAAAAGAAAAATTCAAAGTTTAGCGCTCCAAATTATTTGACAATTTATTGTCTATTTGCAGAATATTCATGAATAAAGGTTGTTAAACGCTTCAACGTTTCCGGCTGAACCTGTGGAAAAACGCCGTGCCCTAAGTTAAAGACGTAACCAGGACTGGCCATCCCTTTATCTAATATTTCTGTTACACGTTCTTCAATAACTGCCCATGGAGCTAACAAAATAGCAGGATCTAAGTTTCCTTGCAGTGTTTTTGTTAAGCCTAATGCACGTGCTTCATCCAGCTGCGTTCGCCAATCTAATCCCACTACATCCAGCGGAAGATCATGCCATTCTTTTGCCAAATGACTTGCTCCTACTCCAAACATAATGAGCGGTACATTTTTTTCACGCAAAGAGGTGAAAATTCGCTCCATAACAGGTTTTATAAAGTAACGATAATCCGCTACATTTAAAGCACCCACCCATGAATCAAAGATTTGAATGGCTTTTGCCCCAGCGTCAATTTGCGCTTTTACATATGTAATCGTCATATCTGCTAACTTATCCATTAGTGCAAACCATGCTTTAGGTTCCGTATACATAAATGCTTTTGTTTTATTGTAATTTTTTGAAGGTCCTCCTTCAATCATATAGCTTGCCACTGTAAAAGGAGCACCCGCAAAGCCAATTAGAGGTACGTTTAACTGTTCTGTTGTTAACAGCTTAATCGTATCTAATACATACGGAACATCTTCTTCCGGCGTAATTTCTCCTAGTTTTTCTACATCGCTTAAAGATTGAATTGGATTAGAAATTACGGGACCAATTCCTGACTTGATTTCAACATCCACTCCAATTGAAGGAAGCGGTGACATTATATCTTTATATAAAATAGCTGCATCCACTCCGTACTGTTCAACGGGCAGGCGTGTTACGTATGCTCCAAGCTCCGGCTGATGAGTGATTTCAAATAAAGAGTACTTCTCTTTTAGCTTTCGGTATTCCGGCTGCGAACGCCCTGCTTGGCGCATATACCAAACCGGAACATGATCCGTTTTTTCCCCTCTACAGGCTTTTAAAAAAGTATCGTTAAACGTTCCTTGACTCATAATTTCCACCTTTCTCGATTGTCTTCCATCCGTATTTTCTTCGATTAGACAGACAATAATCAGCAAAGGAACATACCGGTTCCTCTACTGATTAAAGTTTCACGTTATATTCTCTACTTGTCACTATACCCATTTCTTTACGACTTGTATAGCCACCTGCTAAAAATGTCAAAAATTCGCCCTACTCTCCCTTTTTTTATTGAAAAAGAGCAGGTGTTACTTCATTGGATTTTTTTCCTTTTTGTTTTGTTTGGGAATTGTAAGGAACTACATAATAAGTAGGACTGTCGAGCAGATTCACACGCTCTTTTTCAAATGCTCCTTTTCCCTTCACTTTGCCAATTACTTCGGCTTTATCTCCTTTTTTCTCATAAACATAATAAACAGCTCTTTTATCAGGTGAAGGTGTCCACGATAAATTTACCGTTAGCAAACCAAATGGATGGAATGTTAATTCTTGTTTTAAGTCTTTAACTTGCTCTAAGCGTATTGGTTTTGGCAGATCTTTAACGCCTGCTGGTTTTTGAAATGCAGCTTCGTCGTAACCAGCTCTTGTGAGAATGTCTTTAAACAATAGAGTCGGATAAGAACTTCCTTTTGTTAAATAATGCTGGTCATTTGTAGAATCATATCCCATCCACACGCTTCCTACAACATCTGGCGTATATCCAACGAACCAAGCATCCCTTGTGGCTCCTTTAACATTCGTATACGAAGTAGACCCTGTTTTTCCTGCTAACTCTCCTTTAAACTCTCCATTTTTTGCCGTTCCTTCTTTAACAACTCCTTGAAGCATTTTTGTCATATACCAAGCCGTCTGTTTTGAAAATGCTTTGTGAGTGTCGGGAACAGCTTTTGCAATCACTTTTCCGTCTTGATCTTTTATTTCTTGAATAAAGTACGGTTGGATGTTTTCTCCGTTTTCAGCAAATGCCCGGTACGCTCCTGCTAATTGAAGCGGTGTAATTCCTTCCTTTAATCCTCCAAGAGCAATCGCAAGCCCTTTATCTTCTAAAGGAATTCCTAGCTTTGTGAGATACTGTTTACTTGTTTCAACTCCTAGCTGATTCAATGTCCAGACAGCAGCTGCGTTTTTAGAATCTTTTAGGGCATCGTACATCGTTACCTTTTTAGCATATTGGCCGTCTACATTTTTAGGTGCGTATCCCCCGTAGCTTCTAAGCTTGTCTTGCAGCAAAGAATAAGGCTTGAATTGACCTTCTTCTAACGCAGGGCCATATACCGCAATAGGTTTCATCGTAGAACCTGTCTGTCTTTTGACATTTACGCGATTGAGCGATTTTTGTACATAATCTCGTCCTCCCATAACAGATAAAACTCCTCCGCTTTTGTTATCGACTAATACAAAAGCACCTTGGGCACTGTTATCTGTACCTGGAAAATAACGATTTTCTTTCATCAGCTCGTAGGCGGCTTCTTGTACTTTTGTACTCATAGGTACTTTGACCGTATAACCGCCGCGCAGAAGCTCATTGCTCGAAAGGCTGTATTTCTTCTCTGCTTCTTGAATAACCATATCGATATAGGTTAAATACGCTGGGTTTTTAGCCTGTTCCTTTACGTTCAACCCCAGCGTTCTTCCTTGCAAACGGACATTTTTTTCAGCTGATAAATAACCTGCTTTTTGCATGGCATTTAACACAACATTTCTACGTTCTATACTTTTTTCTGGATGTAAAATAGGAGAATAAGAATTCGGTGCTTTTGGCAGTGCAGCGAGCAGTGCACCTTCTTCTACCGTTAATTCGGAGACATCTTTATTGAAGTAAAGCTTGGATGCAGCTTGGATTCCATAGGCTCCATGTCCAAAGTATATTTGGTTCAAATACATTTCAAGCAGTTTTTGCTTACTGTAACGCTGCTCCAAGTTAATGGCCACCACTACTTCTTTTGTTTTTCTAAGCAGTGTTTTATCATTAGATAAAAACACATTTTTAGCCAGCTGCTGTGTTAAAGTACTTCCTCCTTCAACACTTCCTCCAGCCAATATATCTCGGTATAATGCTCGACCAATAGATTTAAAATCGATTCCGTGGTGTTCATAAAAACGAACGTCTTCAATTGAAATAAATGCTTGTTGCACATGCTTTGGAATCTTGTCAATTGAAACCAAGTCCCGATTTTTCACATAGAGCTTTGTTAATTCGTCTCCATTTTCGTCCACTAATCTCGTAGCCGAGTCCATGACGATCTTTTTCTCATCAATTACATAGTTTCCAAGAAACAAGATGATAATATATCCAATCAATCCTAATAGAAAAATTCCAACTAAGGCAGCAATTGCGTATAAGCCTTTTTTGTACATCATGCCACCCCTTTTCTTTCGCTAAATTTTTGATAATATAGAAAACAACTTCATCAATGTTTTACTTTACCATCTTCATTAGAAGTTCACAATTTTTGAATTTTTGTGTGTAAAATTTTATAATTTTAGTATGATTTACAATTGTAAATTGTATGCAATTCCCAATTAGAAAGGAAGTATAATCCATGAAGATATTTATTACTTACGGAACAGGCCCTTACCTTCAGAAGTTGATCGACGAACATCCAAGCGAACGTTTATTACTGCTTCACAAAGATGACGATCAATTTGCACTAGTTCACGAAACAGATGGAGATACAATTTTTAAAGAAGGACATGCTTATGAAGTATTAGATGCTTCTGGAGATCTTGCAGATAGCGGATTTGCTGTACTAAATAATATTTCAGTTACAGATGAAGGCCGCCCTTTGTTTGAACAGCGATTTAGCCAACGAGCTCGTTTAATTGAAAGTGAACCGGGCTTCTCAGCTATTCGTGTGCTTCGTCCACTGCAAAATGACACATACATTATCTTTACAGGGTGGAAAGATGAAAGTTCATTTAGCGATTGGCAGTCTTCAAAAGCCTATGATGAAGCACACAAAAAACGCGGTACGTCAGAAGGCGTGGATCAGCAACCGTCGATTTTCTCTCGCCCTTCTTATGTGACCTCATACCACGTAGTTAAATAAGCAAACATCCTCCTAGTAGGCGAGTATCACAATAGGCGCAAATGTCATATTGTATACTACATCACCTATTGGGAGGAATTTTTATGGGCATAGAGCTTGGAGCTCTTCATTGGATGTATGTCCTTTTTATCGTCTTCATTATCGGCTTTATGGTTATGCGGCGAGATACAAGTATCCTTTGTATACTCGGGATTTTTTTGCTTTCCTTAACGGCTACCTCTTCGTTAAGCCACTCCGTCAGCGCTGTTTTTTCCAGCTTCATTTATGCCATTACAGAACTGCTTCCTACCATTTTAATTATTTCAATTATTGTATCCATGAGTAAAGTCTTAATGGCTACAGGAATAAATGAATCGATGATTTCACCTTTTGCTCGCCTCATTAAAACACCTGCTCTTGCCTATTGGGTTATTGGATTAGTTATGATGACCATCTCCTATTTTTTCTGGCCTTCTCCAGCCGTTGCTTTACTTGGAGCCGTGCTTTTACCAGTGGCCATCCGCGTAGGGCTTCCAGCTATAGGCGTAGCTGTAGCGATGAATTTATTCGGCCACGGCGTTGCGCTTTCAGGAGACTTTGTTATTCAAGCTGCTCCTAAGATAACAGCTGACGCAGCAGGTCTTCCGGTTCACGAGGTGGTTCAAGCAAGTGTCCCTCTGGTCATTGTGATGGGAGTTGTTACGACACTCTCTGCTTTTTACTTTTTAAAACAAGATATGAAGCACAATAGAATTCACGTTCAACCGACAATTTTAACAAGCAGTTCTTCTGTCCAATCCACACCTCTTTCTTCTTCAATACGCCGGGCTTTAGCCATTATAGTTCCCCTTTTCTTTGCTATAGACGTATGGGCAATGTTCGCCCTTCATTTACAGGGAGGAGATGCGACTGCTCTCGTTGGAGGCACGGCTTTGTTTATTTTAGTGGTAGTTTCACTTATTGCTCATAAAGGAAAAGGTCTTGAACAAACAACTTCCTACTTGATTGAAGGCTTGCAGTTTGGTTTTAAAGTATTCGGTCCCGTTATTCCGATTGCAGCTTTTTTCTACTTAGGAGATGCTGGATTCACAACAATCATTGGTGACTTTCTTCCGAAAGGATCACATGGACTTGTAAATGATCTAGGCGTTGCGCTTGCTTCCACTGTGCCGTTAACCGCACAGATCGCTACTGTAACGATAACTGCTCTAGGAGCTATTACCGGATTAGACGGTTCAGGCTTTTCAGGCATTTCACTTGTAGGCTCTGTCTCTCATTTATTTGCATCTGCTTTAGGATCGGGCGCTGCCACCCTAACTGCTTTAGGGCAAATTGCTGCGATTTGGGTTGGGGGAGGCACGTTGATTCCATGGGCGTTGATTCCAGCTGCTGCAATTTGCGGAGTCAGTCCGTTTGAACTCGCCAGACGTAATTTAAAACCTGTAGCGATTGGATTAGTCGTTACAACGATTGTCGCGATGTTCTTAGTTTAAACAAAAGCCCCCTTCTTTTTATGAAGGGGGCCATATGTATATATTTTTTACATGCCTTTTGGAAACTCTTTTTCCGCTGACGGCCTTACATACGCATAAACAAGCGTATAGAAGAAAATGCCTACAATAAGCCACATAAGCCCTAAGCTGTAGCCAGCTAAGACATCTGTTAAAAAGTGTTCTCTTAATAGAATACGGCTCACACCTATTAATAAAACGATTAAAGTAATTGCAAACTGATACCACTTGGCTACCTTTTGACTGTTCATATGCTTTGTTAGAAAAAAGATAATCAGACCGTAGATAAGAATTCCCATCATCGCATGACCGCTTGGAAAACTGTAGCCTTCGATGCCTTCAAGAGGACGTCCTCGTTCTACCGCATCTTTAACTGCTTTATTAATAATATCACCACTTAAAATAAGTAAAAATGCCGATATCATGCCGATATAGTCCTTTTTGAAAAATAAAAAAACGAGAAGTACAGCTAAAAGAACCATAATCATCACTTTTGAAGCTAAAAAAGAAAGGCCATGAAAAACAGATGACGCTGACTGAAGAATGGTATTACCATCTATAGCTGACACAAGCCAGTGATCTCCTTCAAAAGAATTCGTCGACACGGCGAACAACACTCCTAAAAAAACGAGACCCGCAATCCCAAACGCCCACATCAATTTTTTGTACAGGGATACAGTTTGTGAATCTACCATATAGTTACCTCCTATTATCTCATGAGGAAATTGGTAAAAAACTCATTCTTTATCCCTATTTCTCATCTTATGTATCTATTATGTATATAAAGTATTTCATGATTCAATTACTTTTTTCAATAACAACGCTTACATTCTTTTCTTTTTTATAGATAATGATATAATGATTAAAATGTCAAAAAATTCAAAACTTTATTCAACTTATACAGAAAGGATATGGTCATGTGAATTCCAAGCTACATACTTTACTTGAAGAAAAATTTGATGAAATGGTTCAAATCCGCCGATATCTGCATCAGTATCCAGAACCGTCTTTTAAAGAATTTCAAACCGCTGCCTACATTCGGTCTTTTTATGACAAAATCGGTATTTCTTACCGAGCAAATGTAGGAGGAAACGGCATTGTAGCAAGCATTCAAGGAGGAAACCCTGGTCCTACTGTAGCTTTGAGAGCCGACTTTGATGCCCTTCCTATTCAAGATGAAAAAGATGTACCATATCAATCAACTGTTCCGGGCGTGATGCATGCGTGTGGTCACGATGGTCATACGGCTACTCTTTTAGTCCTTGCTAAAGCGCTTTTTGAAATAAGAGATTCTCTCCCTGGTAAAATCGTCTTCATTCATCAGCACGCCGAAGAGTACGCTCCCGGAGGCGCCAAGTCCATGATTGAAGACGGATGCTTAGACGGTGTGGAAGCGATATTCGGAACGCATTTATGGTCATTAACTCCGACTGGTGTGGTTCAATATCGAACGGGCCCTATTATGGCTGCTGCTGATCGCTTTGAAATTACGATCAAAGGAGCAGGCGGACACGGTGCACAGCCCCACAAAACAAAAGATTCAATCGTCATCGCCTCTCAGCTTGTTGTTAATTTACAGCAAATTGTAAGCAGACGTGTAAACCCAATTGATTCAGCGGTTGTGAGCATAGGTTCTTTTGTAGCGGAAAATGCATTTAATATTATTGCTGATTCTGCTCGACTAATTGGAACGGTAAGAACATTTAATGAAGATGTACGAAATGATGTCGAAAAAGAAATCGAACGAATTGTCCAAGGTACATGCTTAACAGCTGATGCTTCTTATGAACTGAGTTATACGCGCGGCTATCCTTCCGTCGTAAACCACCCGGAAGAAACGGCCTTTCTTGCTTCTGCTGCTTCTCAAATCAATGAAGTTCATACAGTCGAAGAAACGGAGCCTCACATGACTGGGGAAGATTTCTCTTATTATTTGCAGCATATTAAAGGAACGTTCTTTTTTACAGGAGCTCAGCCAGAAGGTGTAGATGCTCCTTATCCTCATCATCATCCTAAATTTGATTTTAACGAAAAAGCAATGCTTATCGCAGCTAAAACGCTTGGTACGGCTGCTGTTGAGTATTTAAGAGAACAAGCTCATTCTAAAAACGTAATAAAAGCTAATTAATCATTCAGCAAGCATTCGTACGGATAAGCAGACGAGTGCTTGTTGTTTTATTTTAGGAACCTTTTTCTCACTTAAAACGTAGTATTTATATCGACTGAAATGAGGTGACTTTTGTGAATACGTATGAAGAAAAAGTGTTACAAGAAGCTGAACATTGGAAATTCAGCATGTTGAAACGACCTTCTAAATTTCAACGGACCGCAAAATCTTTACAGCTTAAAATAAATGAAAAAATCCCTGCTAAAGTCCATAAGATTATGACTGAAAGCATAAAAAAAATGGTTGAAACCACGCTTGTTGGATCCGATTTCACCACTAAAAAAAGAGATGTTAGCGGTCTTTCGTTTGAAGAAAAAGAGAAAAGAATTTTGGAGCTCATACCTAAGTACAAAAAAACTGCTGCTGTAGAAGGAGCTGGTACTGGTGCAGGCGGTCTCCTTTTAGGTGCAGCAGATTTCCCGCTTCTTCTTTCCATAAAAATGAAGTGCTTATTTGACATTGCCGCTACGTATGGTTTTGATGTAAAAGAAAAAGAAGAACGCATTTATATGCTGTATATTTTTCATCTTGCCTTTTGCAGCGACGACCATAGAACTAAGCTGCTCGAAGTAGTAGAAAGCTGGGAGGAAAAGAAAGAGGAACTTCTTGAGCTTGATTGGAAAGCTTTTCAACAAGAATATCGCGATTACATTGATGTTGTGAAAATGTTTCAGCTGATGCCGGGAATCGGAGCTGTTGTAGGTGCATATGCTAATTATCAGCTTCTTGATCATCTCACAAAAGTAGCGATGAACGTCTATCGCTTTCGGATATTATCTTCGTCTCAAAAGTAGTCTAAAAACGTAAAAAAAGCTCCATTCGGAGCTTTTTTTACGTTAATTTTTTATTTACATAAGCATTTACAAATAAGTGAATAAATATAGCACCTGCTGCCACGGAAAGCAGTGCAGCAACTATATTAGAAAAAGCCACCACTATGGCGAGGACAAGAATTTGTACATACAGCGCTTTCTTCCATACATCCAAAAATGCCTTTTTTCGTTCTTTAGCTTCAACCGGATAAAGAGAAAGCCATAAAATCTGTTTGTGCTGCTTCCAAAGCGGGAGTAATTGAAAACCCGTCATGTATACAACAAATAAAACAACCACTACATTGCCATATTGAAACGGCGCAGCTACAATTAAAAATCCGCCAATGACAGTTAAGCGAACGAGCAAACTTAAATAATCTCCTGATCGCAAAAATGTTCTGGTGTACAAGTAATGGTAAGTGGCACTTTGACGAAATGGAATACGTGTTAATAGCCAATCTAAATATCTACGGCGTTTGATTCGCTCTTTTACCTGAGGAACGTCCGTAAATAAATTAGCTAATCGATAAAAATAGCCCATGCGCTTTTCTTCTAAGTCAATTAGCTTTTCCCATTTAATCGGCTTTCTTTTTGTAAGGGAGCGATAATAAATGGCTAGCGCAATCATAATCACCGCTACGACTCCTGTAAAGAATACGTATGCATGCGAAAATAAGAAATACGTAAAAACCGCGTTCAAGAAAAACCTGACGATATAATCTGTCCACTTCGCCCACTTTTCTTCAAACCATACGGCCCACCAAGACATGCCTAAGTTTACAACTTTCAAGATGAGTAATAGCAGAAAAAACACAAAAACGTTTGAGTAAGAATCATGCATTACTTTTACATGAAGAGGCGCTGCTGCACCAGTTGCAAATAATAAAATATAAAGCTGAATCGTAAAGGTAAACCAAAAAGATTTTTTAAAATAAGGCTGCAGCTTCGTCTCCAAAGGAAGTAAAAAGACTAAATCAGGTCGTTTTAAAAACGTTTGAATTTGACCCATGGTTAAAATCAATCCCATAAGTATCGCAATCACTACAGCCGAAGGAAACGCAGGTGTTAATGTACTCAACCACTGTTGATAATAGTAGGCCAAACCGCCAATCGCAAAAATTAACACTAATTTAATGTGGTCATTTAAGATATATTTTGTATATCTTCTTACATCCACTAAATACTGCTGAAATCGTTGCTTCCATAATGCATCAATCTTACTCATAGCCTTCTTCCTTTGTTAATTCAATATAAATTTCATCAAGAGTAGCATTGCGCATCTGAAATTCTTCTTGAAGGTCTTTAAGCGTTCCTTGCGCTCTTACTTCTCCGTTATGTAAAATAACAAATTTATCACAGTAGCGTTCCGCGGTCGCCAAAATGTGTGTGGACATTAAAATGCCTGCACCTTGCTTTTTCATATCTGTCATCAAATCAAGTAAAGATTGAATACCAAGCGGGTCTAAACCTAAAAAAGGTTCATCAATAATATAAAGAGACGGCTGAACCAAAAAAGCGCACATAATCATAACCTTCTGCTTCATTCCTTTTGAAAAATGCGCAGGGAACCATTTTAACTTCCGGTCTAAACGAAATTCTTTTAAAAGCGGCTGCAAACGGGCTTCATATGTTTGAGGCTCAAGTCCATAAGCCATAGCTGTCATATCTAAATGTTCTTTTAATGTTAATTCATCGTATAGCACAGGAGTTTCTGGAATAAACGTAAACTGACTTCGATAACCTGTTGGGTCTTGTTGAAAGGTTTTATTATTAATGGATACACTTCCTTTTTTTGCTTCCATTAATCCAATGATATGTTTAATCGTTGTACTTTTGCCGGCTCCGTTTAAGCCGATTAACCCAACTAATTCACCTGCATTTACATCAAACGATACATCTTTTAAGACGGGAGTTTTTGTATATCCCCCTGTAATATTGTTAATTTGCAATAAAGAACCCATCACGATCTCCTTTTATTTGT
Source organism: Priestia megaterium (assembly GCF_023824195.1). Classification (NCBI taxonomy): domain Bacteria; kingdom Bacillati; phylum Bacillota; class Bacilli; order Caryophanales; family Bacillaceae; genus Priestia; species Priestia megaterium. The sequence goes on along the minus strand of NZ_CP085442.1, from coordinate 565,343 downwards.
TCTTTTTTGTCTACAAGCGCAAGCGCTATTTGCTCTATTGTACCAAATCTTTTTCTTCCTCACATCGTTTTCAATTTTTTTCGGTTAATTTTTCCAGAATATAATCGAAATATCGGGACATTCTATATAGGGAAGAAGGAAAACAAGTTATTGATTACAACTAATCATTACAAAGCTTCTTACATTTGGGATGAGGTGTCTACAGCAGGCATATTTCAGAAAACCTTATTGTAAATCGATGTATGTTTGATTCATAAGGGGATGGTAGTCATGAACGTAGTAAGAATCTATATAATGGGTAGACAATAATGTTCATTTATTACTGTGTAAATGAGGTGTTTGTCAAAGACCATGAACGATTTCGTTCACATTGTATATTTTTTTAGCTCAATGCTTAAATGAGGTGTTTGTTAAAGAGAATATACTTTTTCAAGTTACTGTTTCATTAGGCAACGCAATTACGTAAATGAGGTGTTCCTTAAAGATCATATGCTGCATTAAAAGCTATTTTTTCCTTCTTCACATGACGGGATGCATAATCGTTTGCATCCCGTTTTTGTATATAAAATGCCAGTAGCTATTTCTTGCCTGCTGATTGCATTTCTACTTTGTGGTAAAATAAACGTACATGTATACCCATACATTTATATTGGTAACGGAAGGTGAACATAATGAGCACACATGATGAAAACTGTATTTTTTGCAAAATTATTCGCGGTGAAATTCCAGGTGCAAAAGTATTTGAAAATGAACATGTATTAGCTTTTTTAGACATTAGTCAAGTAACAAAGGGTCATACACTTGTGATTCCAAAAGTACATAAAAAAGACATTCACGAACTAACGCCGGAAATTGCGCGCAATTTATTTGAAGTGGTTCCTCAAATCGCTAATGCAATTAAAGAAACGTACAGCCCAATCGGCTTAAACATCTTAAATAATAACGGTGAAAAAGCTGGTCAATCCGTGTTTCATTATCATATGCACATTATTCCTCGCTACGGGGAAGGCGATGGATTCGGTGCTGTATGGAAAGAGCATACAAGCGAATACACGCCTCAAAAACTTCAAGAAATCGCTGGTAATATTTCTTCTCGCCTTTCTTGAAACAGAAAAAGCTTACACATGTAAGCTTTTTTTGTTTTATCTATTCATTTGACACATGTTTAATCAGTTTGTGATATAAAACATAGTGCGGCTTTTCACTTATTATGAACGACTTTCCACCTTAACTTCTAAATTCATACGCTCTTCAATCAATTTTGTTAATGCTCTTGATCCTTCAGGTACCAAATGGACACCGTCTGATGTAAAGTATTCAGGGTGCTTAGAAGCCTCTGAGTACCAATCTACGAGCGTGACGTTATCAAACTTTTCAGAGGCAGCTTTCAAGTTCTTGTTCACCGTGCTTTCCCAGGAACGAGGAACGCGCGTATTCACTAAGTAAACGTCCGCGTGTGAAAAAGCTTTTAACAGTTGTTCAAGTTCTTCATTTGTAAAATAGCCGTTTGTTCCTAACTCAATAATCACTGCGCTGTTCGGATTATTAAATGCTTGATAGCTAGGAGTTAGCTGCAGTGCTTCATTGAGCTGCCTTCCTACTTTTCCGTCAATCGTAATACTAAGCGGCATCTCTTTAAGATTAGGAGCAATATCCAGCATGACCGAGTCTCCAATCGCAAGAACATCTCTGTAAGAATTCGGCTGCTGTTTTTCTTTTGCATCAGATTTTTCTTCCCCGGAAGTCTTTTCCGCGTTCTCTGCTTTTTTGTCTTCCGCTTTGTTCTTGTCTTTGACAGAAGTTGAAGCATTTTCTTTATGATTCGTTTGAATTTTAACCTCTGTCTCTTTTGCTGCCGTTTCATCCTTTTGTTGCTTACTAATAGCAAAGCTTGTCATATCCGCTGTAAACAACGCCAAAAAGAAAATGAGACTGCCCAAAACCGCTTGTCTCGAACGAGAGAGATTACGCCATTTAAAAAGCTCTCTCGGGTGATAGTGCCGGAAATAATAGCGAAAGCCGCGTGTGCGGATAGGCACTTCGATGTAACGGTACGAAAGTTCAGCAATGATAAATGTAAGCCCTACTTGTAACAGCGCATGCCAATAGACCGGGCGGCCAATCTCGGATACAGGTGTTGTAAGAACAATAACCGGATAATGCCACAAATAGATACCGTATGATCTAGTGCCAAGCCAGCGAAGCGGTTTAAACGACAAAGCTTTTCCTAAAAAACTACTAGGATGACTAATCGTTGCAACCAGTACAGCAGCGTTTAAACAAATCAGCAGCATTCCACCTTGATAAAGAAAAGATGCATGAGTATACTCATCAACGCTCCATACGCAGAGAATAAATACAAAGAAACTCACCATACTTACCGCGTTTAATACTTGCTTGCCTACGGCTGGAAGGTTTTTTGATGATAAACGATACATCGGCCAGACAAATGCAAGTAAACATCCGATTAAAAGGGCAAACAGCCGAGTATCGGTTCCATAATAAATGCGGCTAGGATCTCCTCCTGGCTCATATAAAAAAGACATTAGAATAGCTGAGGCCATTACTCCAGCTAAAATGAATAGAGAAAGAATTCCTCTCTTTTTGATAAACTTTAAACCCAACAATAAAACAAGTGGCCACACAATATAAAACTGCTCTTCAATAGCAAGTGACCATAAGTTCTTTAATGGTGACGGTGATCCAAAACTATCAAAATATGAAACTTTATGAAAAATAAACCACCAGTTACTCATATAAAAAATAGACGATAATGCATCGCCTCGTAGCGTTGTTAACAATGGCCGGTTAAATAAAATAACCCACGCTGCAGTTAATACTACCATCACATACACAGCTGGAAGAAGTCTTCTCGTTCGGCTGATCCAAAAATGCTTCAAATTTTTCAAAGGATTTTCCCAAGATTGCACCAGTAAAATCGAGGTAATTAAATACCCTGACAATACAAAGAAAACGTCAACTCCTAGAAATCCTCCAGATGCCCATCCAAATCCTAAGTGATATGCAATGACAGACATAACAGCGAAAGCTCGAAGTCCATCCAAACTATATATATACCTATTTTTCTTTTCCTTTGCACTCATAAAAATGCCTCCAAGCAATATGTACAACAAATTTCTTTCTGAATCAATATTAATAATATTACGTAATTGTTACATTTTTGTTACAAAAATCATTATATACAATATTATTACTTTCTTCAATATATCACTTACTTAAAATCAAAGAATAAGTAAAAAGAAACAAATTCATTACCTATCTTATTCATAAATTACTAATTTAGTAGTAGTCATATCGATTCTATCTGCGCAGTACTAAAGCGTAACATCTTTCTTTCACCTTACCCGTTTCAGAAATAGAAAAACTTCACACAATTGGTGAAGTTTCTAAGGTGTCTTTAGCATATCTACGTGGGGAAGCCCTTCATCTGAATAAATATCGGAAATAGGTCTAAAACCAAACGATTCATAAAATGTTTGAAGCCTGCTTTGAGCTTGAATTTTAATTGTCTTCTCGTGCAACTCATTCTCTAGAAAATTAATTCCTCTTGCTACTAGTTCTCTTCCGAGACCTGTACCGCGCTGTGCTTGTTTTACAATAATGCGCCCAAGAGAAGCTTCCCGATAGCTAATTCCTTTTGGTAAAACTCTAAGGTATGCAATAATTTTCTCATTCTCTTTTTTGAACAAGTGATAAGCAAGTTTGTCTTTTCCATCTACTTCTAAGTAAGCACACTTCTGTTCGACAACAAAAATAGCGGTGCGAACCTGTAGAATTTCATAAAGCTCATCGTTTGTCAGCTCTTGAAATAATTTTATGCACCAAGTCATGATCGCTCACCTTTTCTTATTGTTCTTTTTCAATTAAATTCAGCGTACGTTCAAGCCAATTGATATAGCTTGTCTCCCGGTCTTGAGCGCGAGAAAGCACCAAATAATGACCAAATTGAGGAGACGAAACGGTAATGTGATGATTAACTTGTTCCAAAAGGTCATCCATTCGTTTCTTTAAAAAAGTTAGCTTCACTTTCCTGCTTGATAGTTGATTATCTATTTGTTGCTTTAACTCTTCTATTGACATGGATGAAGCAAAATAAGCTTTTAACATAAATTCATCTTTAGTTGTTTCAGGAATAGGATCAATCGTAGTGAGCCACTTGCTTAACTCGGCCCTTCCTTCTTCCGTTATCGAATACATCTTTTTTTCTAATTTCTTGCCTTGAATCACGGTTTCATAGCGAATAAATCCCTCTTCTGTTAATCGCTTTAACTCGGGATAAATCTGGCTGTGCTTAGCACTCCAAAAATTACCGACCTCTTCTTTAAAAAGTCTGGTAATGTCATACCCGCTGAGCTCCTTCTGATCTAAGAGCCCTAATATTGCATATTTTAATACTCTCATTCTGTTCCTCCACATTATTTCTTCCATCAGTATAGCATATAAACATTTCATTTACATGTTTGCCAAAACATGTTTGCTTATACTTTTTTCTATTATTTTCTCTTTACAGATTAATTTAAATTTTTGAAAAGTTACCTCCACAATCAATGGTTTTCATGATAGTATAATGATATTCTTTCTGACATCAGTCATTAGCCATTTTGTATGATGAGTGTTCGAACTAATTTGAGGAGGAATTAATGTGATTACGTTAAACAGAGCTTATAATTTTAATGCAGGTCCGTCTGCGCTTCCCCTACCTGTCTTACAACTTGCTCAAGAGGAGCTAGTTAATTTTAAAAATACGGGTATGTCTGTGATGGAATTATCACATCGCAGCAAAGAGTTTGAAGATGTATTAACACATGCTAAAGAAACACTCACGGAATTGCTTAATATTCCAGATACACATGAAATTTTATTCCTGCAGGGCGGAGCAAGCCTGCAATTCTCTATGATTCCAATGAACTTTTTAGCTCCCGATCAAGTCGGTGCATATGTACTAACCGGATCATGGTCGGAAAAAGCATTAAAAGAAGCAAAGAAACTTGGAAAAACAGCAGTTGTTGCTTCTACTAAAGAAGAGAACTACCGCTCTATTCCAGCTTTAGATGATGTAAAGCTTCCAAAAGAAGAGATTGGGTACTTGCATATCACGTCTAACAATACCATTTTTGGTACACAATGGGCTGACTATCCTTCTATTGAAGGAGTAGACTTAATTGCCGACATGTCAAGCGACATTCTTTGCCGTCAAATTGATGTATCTAAGTTCTCACTCATTTATGCTGGTGCTCAGAAAAATCTCGGACCATCTGGTGTCACGGTTGTCATTTTGAAGAAAGAATTGCTTAAACGTATTCCTGAAGGTTTACCAACAATGCTGAATTATGAGACACACGTAAAGAGCAATTCTCTTTACAACACTCCTCCAACGTTTGGCATTTATATGCTTTCACTTGTTTTAGATTGGATTAAAGAACAAGGTGGCGTTAAAGCAATTGAAGCCCAAAATCATAAAAAAGCTAAGTTACTCTATACAAGCATGGAACGTTCAAATGGTTTCTATACCCCTCACGCTACAGAGGAAAGCCGATCAATTATGAACGTAACGTTTACTTTACCAACCGATGAGTTAACCGCTGCGTTTTTACAGCAAGCAAAAGAAAAAGGCTTCGTAGGATTAGCTGGACACCGTTCAATCGGCGGATGCCGCGCTTCTATTTACAATGCTGTACCGCTTGAAGCGTGTGAAGCTCTTGCCGTCTTTATGGATGAATTTGCACAGGCAAACGCATAATTGGCAGAATTAACTGATTCTTTTTTCACATAAATATGTTATAATCAGTATGTAAATATATGCAATGGGCATAGACGCACTATTGGTATATTTCGAGCTTAGCTTAGAAGAGGAGAGATGAGAAATGAATACAAAAGTTTTAGTTTCTTTAGCGTTATTAGTCGGAATTGGAGCGGTTCTCCACACGGTGGTACCTCCTATTTTATTTGGAATGAAGCCAGATATGATGTTAACAATGATGTTTTTAGCAATCCTGTTGTTTCCTAGCGTAAAAAATGTAGTACTAGTAAGCTTCACAACAGCTTTTATTTCTGCTTTAACGTCTAGTTTCCCGGGAGGACATATTGCAAACTTAGTTGATAAACCAATTACAGCATTTGTTTTCTTTGCATTATTTATGCTTGTGAAAAAAGCAACAGGCATTAAAACACCAGTGGCCGCTGCTTTAACAGCTGTTGGCACACTCGTATCAGGAACCGTATTCTTGTCAGCTGCCGCGCTAATCGTCGGCTTACCGGGCGGAAACAGCGTCATGGCACTTGTTGCTGCGGTTGTATTACCTGCAACAGTAGTGAATACAATCGTTATGGTCGTTATTTATCCAATTGTTCAATCCGTTCTAAAACGCACAAGCATCAAAGCAAAATTATCGTAACGTCAAGAGCCTGATTTAATTAAGAATCAGGCTCTTTTTTTACACCAAAAGCTAAGGCCCACCAAAGCGTGGCGGACCTTTAGATAAAACGGTTCATTTATAGTATGTTGCTGATCTTTTAGAGGCAGCCTACAGTTCGACTCTTAACTTTTTGTTTAAAAAGAAATGGTACAGGATGCTTTTCACTTAAATTTCATTTGCAGCTCATACAATAGGTATGAAGACTTACTATGTAATAAAGGTTTAAGTTCCCCATCCTAGGTTACATAATAAAGTATAAGCGCCAATAAAAAACTCGCAAAAGCCACTGTCGCACATGTAAGAGACTTTTGTTTAAGCACATGTTTAGGTGGATATGATGCCGTTCTAGTCGTAAGGCTAAACCATTTAAAGGCAGCCAGAAAAAAACTCAGGCTAATCATCAAAAGAATGAATAAAGCTACCCCATGTTGATAACCTCCTTCTTTTGTATAAATCTATGCTATTTTTTTATGATTATGTCAGAAGGAAGTGTTAGCAATTACTTTACTACATAGGAGGAAATAAATAATGAGTAGAATGAAAAAACTAGCAGCTGGAGCAGCAATCGGAAGCACCGTAGCCGCTATTACAACGCTTCTTGTTACTCCATATTCAGGACGAGAACTTAAACAGCGTGTCAGTTCTAGAAAAGACCGAGTTAACGCTTCACAACAAGAGCTCTCAACAAAAATAAAAGCTGTTTCTCAACAAGTACAAATGACCGCCAGAGAAGGAAATACTATAGTGAAAAATATCGCAAGTGACCTTTCTACTACCCTTGGTCAGTTTAAAGAAGAAATTGTCCCTTATAAGGAATCCATTCAGCATCATTTGAAAGAAATCCAAAATTCTTTGTCAAACCTAGAGGAACATGTACAGACAACTAAAAATCCCAATGAAAAAATTGACAAAAAAGAAGGTTAAAACGCCTTCTTTTTTAATTTTTTAAAATTTTGTAAATTTACATCTTTATAATTTTTTATTTTATTGGCATAATAGAAGATAAATAAAAAAAGAGACTAAGTAGGTGGGAGAAGATGAAAAAGACTAGTGATCAAGATTACAGTTTGAAAGAAGCACTTCTATTTAGCCAACGCATTGCCCAATTAAGTAAAGCCCTTTGGAAAACCGTAGAGAAGGATTGGCAGCAATGGATTAAGCCTTATGACCTTAATATTAACGAGCATCATATTTTATGGATTTCATATCATTTAAACGGGGCTTCCATTTCCGAAATTGCCAAGTTTGGAGTTATGCACGTTTCTACTGCATTTAACTTCTCCAAAAAACTAGAAGAACGAGGTTTACTTGAGTTTTCTAAAAAAGAAAGCGACAAGCGAAATACGTACATTCAGCTGACAGATAAAGGCGAGGCCATTTTATTAGATTTAATGGAACATTACGAACCTTCTAATAATTCAGTGTTCAGCGGCGCACTTCCGTTGCGCGACTTGTACGGCAAATTCCCTGAGTTTATGGAATTAATGACCGTCATCCGCAAAATTTACGGTGAAGATTTTATGGATATCTTCGAGCGATCTTTCCATCATATCGAAGAAGAATTCACTGAAGAAGATGGCAAGCTTGTCAAGAAAGATAAAGAGAACCACCAGGAGACTATTTCAAACTCTTAATGGTTAGTCCCTTATCCATTGAATAATTTCAAAAAATTCATTCATCACATCTTGATAAGAAGGTTGATAACGAAGCGATTCGACCGTCTCTCTAGGATTTAATTTATAATTCAGCATACCAACAAATTGTGTAAGAAGCGGAACAAAGTCTGTTAGACCTTCCGCTTTTTGCTCAATATATTCGTTTTTTGTATCTTCACACAGAATTAAAATTCCCTCTACTTCCTTCTTTGTAAGCTGATTTCTTACCACTAAATCAATAAATGGTTTAGCTTCTTGTTCAGATGTCCCAGATAACAGTTTTATGTAATATTCTAAACGTGATACTCGAGATTCTAAAGTTTCCATCCGCTTCCCCTACTCCTTCAACGTTCATATACCTCTACTCCATATTGTACATGATTCATTCATGTTCTTCCAAATAATTCTTTCTTCGTCATTCACATTTCCTGTTTGAGTAGCACCGTATAAAGATTTTCATATACTGATTATGTACTCACTGCATATATTAATATAAATCCCTCTGTCCTTTTTAACAATCCTTTTGCACAATGGCTAATTGTTACTCATTTCTTATCCATTCACTTTGCTATTTCGTTTAAAACCTATTTCTCAACTTCTTAACTACCCTTTATAAAATAAAAACCGCATTTCTGTGTAAATACCTTTTGAAATTCTTTGCTCAACTGTATATATAACTATCTATTTTACCGCTTTTTTGGTAATGTTAATATAGATATTTGTAAATTCATACAAAGCTGTACTATATAAATGACTATAAGACTTTTTGTCTTCGTCACACTGATTTTGTTAGGGGGATTTTTATGTACATATTCTTTATTGTATTTGCACTATTCATTTTATTCTACATCAATGCACTAACAAATACATTGTGTATTCAAAAAGAAATTCCAGCTGAAAAACAGCCTAAAGTTTTTCGTACGATTAATGTATTAATTACCATTTTATTAGTTTCATCTTATATTGAAGTATCATTTACATAAAAAACGGTGAGATGTCTCACCGCTTTTTTATAGGCTTAGCAAAAACAGCTAGCTCCGATGATAACTAATAAGATGAATAATACGACTAATAGAGCAAATCCACTGCCGTATCCGCATCCGTAAGAACCCATATCTATCGCCCCTTTCCCTTTATATTCATCTGTTTCCTAGTGGTAACATGCACAACCAACAATGACTAATAAGATAAACAATACAACTAATAGTGCAAAACCGCCTCCATATCCGCAGCCGCTCATTTGAGCACCCCCTTTGTTTACTAATACTGCATCTTATGCATCAGCTCAAAAAACGTCTAGGCTTTTAGCCCAAACTCCATAATTTATTTCTCTTGCTTCTCGTTTGGAAATTACTCTGTGAGTTTGTCCACCATTTTGAGAACGCTTTATAAAAAAGCAATCATAAGCGTATAATCACTCCATGCTTAGTGGAAAATAAATGTAAATTTACGTGGTTTTAACTTCATTTGCTAACATCAGGAAATGTGATATAGTAAATCTTGAGTCAAGCTACATAAGTAAAAATGATGAGTAGGAGTGTTTACGTATGAAAAAAAGCTTAGTTGCACTAACAACGGCAGCCAGTCTCGTTGCTTTATCAGCATGCAGTGTGGGAAGTGATGCTTCAAATGCAAACGATTCTTCAAAAGTAATTGTAGAAACAAAAGCAGGCAATATCACTCAAGATGATTTGTATAAGCAAATGAAAGATACAATCGGACAAGACCAATTTAATACACTCGTACGAAGCGTTACCGAAGAAAAAGTATTGAGTAAAAAATATAAAGTAACGGATAAAGAGCTTGATCAGCAGTTGAACATTCTAAGAGAACAATACGGTGATCAGGTGGATTCAGTTATTAAGCAAAAAGGCGAAAAAGAAGTCAAAGATATGCTAAAAGTTGATATTCTCCGTGAAAAAGCTGCTACAGCAGGCATTAAGGTATCGGACAAAGAACTGAAAAAAGCTTATGATGAATATAAAGCTCAAAAACCTCAAATTCGCGCAAGTCATATTTTAGTAAAAGACGAAAAAACAGCAAACGAAGTAGAAGCGAAAATCAAAAAAGGCGAGGACTTTGCTAGTCTGGCAAAAGAATATTCAACGGATCAGCAGTCTGCAGCTAACGGCGGCGATTTAGGCTACTTCGGTGAAGGCCAAATGGTTAAAGAATTTGAAGAAGCGGCTTACAAGCTGAAAAAAGGTGCAGTAAGTAAACCAATCAAAACAGAATACGGCTACCATATCATTAAACTAGTCGATAAAAAGAAAGTAGAATCGTTTGAGAAAAAGAAACCTGAACTTGAGCAGCAAATCAAACGTTCAAAAGTAGATCAAGCAGAAGCGAACAAGAAGATTCAAAAAGAACTTGATAAAGCAAAAGTGGAAGTCAAAGATAAAAATGTAAAACCAATTTTCGAGGAAGGTGCAACAGATAGTCAATCTGGCGTAGAAACTCCTCAACAGTAATGCTAAGAGCCTGTCACTCATGTGACAGGCTCTTTTATATAATCAGATGGAATCGCTGTTGCGTCTTTCTTTTTCCACTTGCATTCTTTCGATGAAGACTTGTCCCTCTTTTTCAATAAACGAATCATCCACTTGCTTATCATGTTGTGCAGCACGAATCGCCATAAATCCACTAAAGAAAATGCCTGCTACAACTAAATAAATCCAAATTGGTAGTGTCACCATATATTGATCCCCCATCACAGTTATTTACAACCACTATATGCGAAGGAAGAAAGACTTATACCTTTTTAATCAATCGTTGGTTTATAAAATGAGCGATTATCAAGTGCAAAAATACGCTCTGTAAACTCACCGGGCTTCACTTTTGTTAATGCTCGATCAAGCATATTCATTTTAGCGTCTACATTGTCAATCAAATGAAGCATCTCAGCCTCTTTAATTAACGGCTTTTTCGGACTTCCCCACTCTTCCTTACCGTGATGCGATAATACAAGGTGCTGAAGAAGCATAACCTCTTCTCCTTCAATCGCTAATTCTTCTGCCGCTTTTCCAATTTCATTCACCATAATCGAAATATGGCCAAGCAAGTTCCCTTCGACTGTGTATATCGTCGAAACAGGACCTGAAAGTTCAAATACTTTGCCAAGGTCATGAAGAATAACTCCAGCGTACAGCAAGTCGCGGTTTAAGCTTGGATAAAGGGTTGAAAATGACTCAGCCAGCTTCAGCATAGACACCACATGGTAGGCAAGTCCCGATACAAACTCATGGTGATTTTTAGTTGCTGCCGGATATTCTAGAAATTCCGTTTGATATTTTTTAAACAAATGGCGAGTAATGCGCTGGACATTCGAATTTTTCATTTCAAATATACTCTTTGTAATATGTTCGACCATTTCTTCTTGAGATAAAGGTGCCACTTCTAAAAAATCAGATGTGCGCACTCCGTCTTGGGGCTGTGCAGGACGAATGTTGCGTATTTTCAGCTGGTTGCGCCCGCGGTAATTCATTACTTCTCCAGCAGCTCGCACAATCTTTTGAGCAGCATAATTTTCCTCGTCATCTGGGGATGCATCCCACAGCTTGGCTTCAATATCACCTGTTTTATCTTGTAGGATTACCGTTAAAAATGGCTTTCCATTGCTTGCAATTCCTCTCGTTGAGGATTTAATTAAAAAATAAAGATCAACTTGCTCTCCTACTTCGTATTGAGCAATTCCTTTTGTCATGACCTTTTCCTCCTTACCACTTCATTCTATGTATTTGATAACGAAGCTCTTATCGCTTCGTCCGCTTATTTACAGCTCTTTACATCTCATTTTACCATCGCTTGGCACCGAATGCACGGGTAGACCCTTTTTCATAAAAGAATCCGGGACAGAAGTATTTGAGCTGAAATGAAAAACGAACCATTGATCATAATTTTTGATTAGTGGTTCGTTTTTTTTGTTATGGTGAACGTAGGCTTCATCTGTTTCGTTACTTCTAGCAGTTGATTGGAGGGCTAGACGAAGACTCCTGCGGGAAAAGCGGAAGGGATGAGACCCCACAGGAGCGAAAGCGACGAGAAGACTCATCGGCCGCCCGCGGAAAGCGAAGTCTTGCACGGAAATCAACTGCGGTGTCACAAGCGGTTCAGCTTATGTATCCCATTTGTTCATCTTTAGATTGGATTAATTTAGTTATGTCTCAACCTCACTGCTTTATGTTTCTTTTTTCGTTAACTGCAGCGCCTTTTTAATATCTTTAAAAGAGGTAGATTGACCATACATAAGGACTCCTCCTTTATACACACGGGCACCAAATATAGCTAAAGCAGTAATCGTCACAACTAAAATCCCTATCGATACACTCACTTCCCACACAGGAACATTTAACATACCTACACGCAAAAACATAATCATCGGAGCAAAAAACGGGATAAAAGATGTGACCGTAATGATTGTGGTTTCAGGATCACCAAGTCCAAACATAGCAATTAAAAAAGCGGCCACAATCACAAGGGTCATGGGCGTAATCATTTGCTGTACATCTTCAATACGGCTCACAAGAGAACCTAAAAAAGCCGCGAGCGTAGCAAAAAGAAAGTACCCCAATATGAAAAAGACAAATGCATACACGAATGTAGTCAGCGGAACATCATTAAATCCGAGATAAGAAAAGATACCGTTATGATTTGTTTCCACACTGGCCTTTAACGATGTGTAGCCCACGCTCAGTATCACTGCAAGCTGCGTTAAGCTGAGCAGGGCAATTCCAATGATTTTAGCAAACATTTGTGTAATAGGTGATACGCTCGATACAAGGATCTCCATAACGCGGGATGATTTTTCAGTAGCTACTTCCATCGCAATCATGCTCCCATACATGATAACGGCAAAATAAATAACAAACAGCAGCACATACACAAGACCTCTTGCTTGATTTAGCTCTTGTTCTGTTTTGGCATTTTCAACTAACGCTTCCTTTTTGAATGAGACAGGGCTGTAAAGCTGATCAATCTGCTTTTCTTCTAACCCAATTTTTACTGTAGCCATAGCCACTTTTGTTTGCTGTACCGCCTGTTCTAAGGTAGAAGAAAGGTTTGATTCGGCCAAAGAGTTAGCTTTGTACACAGCTTGGGGCAACTGCTTATCGTTTAAAGATAAAAGTAAATAGCTATCGAGCTGCCCGCTTTTTACCGCTTGCTTTGCCTTAGACTCAGACGTAAATTCTTTTAAATGAATGTCTTTATCCATAGCATTTACATTTTGTTTGAACAAAGTATATACGCTTTCCACTTCATAGATGACACCCACATTTGTTCCATTATCGTCTGAATTAAAAACGTCGATAATTTTCTCCATATTTGTAAGAGCAACTAGAATAATAGCAGTAATAATCGTCGTAATAATAAAAGATTTTGTTTTTAATTTATTAAGATATGTATGAAAGACAATGACCCAAAATTTATTCATAGGAAGCACCTACCTTTTCAATGAAAATATCATTTAATGAAGGCTCTTCCACTGCGAATTTAGATACAAATGAAAAGTGTTTAAGTTCTTGAAAAATGAGTTGTGATACGGATTCATGTTGGATTTGAACATTCATGCCCTCAACCGTTTTTTTTACCTTTACAACGCCTTCAAGCTCTGTAATTCTCTCAAACGGACCTTTTCCGTGTACAATGACGTTTTTCTTTCCAAATGAACGTTTGATCTCCGGCAGCCTTCCATACACAACAGGCGTGCCATGATGCATAATACATAAATATTCACAAAGTTCTTCCACATGTTCCATTCGATGACTTGAAAAAACAATCGTCGTTCCGCGTTTTTTTAAATCAAGCACCGCTTCTTTTAATACCTCTACATTTACAGGATCCAAGCCGCTAAAAGGTTCGTCTAAAATAAGCAGCTCGGGTCGATGAATAACGGAGGCAATAAATTGAATTTTTTGCTGATTTCCTTTGGATAGCTCTTCTACTTTTTTGGAAGCATATTGAGGAATATTAAATCGAGATAACCAGTGCTCCATTTCTTGCAGCACGTTAGCTTTTTTCATTCCGCGCAACCGTCCAAGGTACACAAGCTGATCTTTGACTTTTAATTTCGGATATAATCCCCTTTCTTCTGGAAGGTAGCCAACTAGATGACTTCTACTGTAAGTTAAAGATTTATCATTCCATTGGATGTGACCTGAGGTTGGTTCAATGAGCCCTAAAATCATTCGAAACGTTGTCGTTTTGCCAGCACCGTTTGCACCTAAAAAACCAAACACTTCGCCTTTTGGAATTTGCAAGGATAGCTCATTTACAGCTGTAAATTCACCGTACCTTTTTGAAACTTCACGGATAGAAAGAGACATTTAATTCCTCCTTTGTAAATAAACCTATGTTTATTGTATGGAAAAAAATGATATCTGTAAACCTTAGCAGGATTTAGGGGAATAGGACGAGAAATATGTTAAATACGCTTACAATTATACTATAAGAGGAGAGTAGATTTTATGAGTACTTACACATTAACCGCTTTTGAAAAGACAGGAGAAAAATTAATAGATGAAAGTTTTGAAGCAGCTTCTGAGACAGAAGCAAAGACTATCGGCACCAAGAAGTTAGAAGAGCTTTCCTATTTAGAAAAAACGCATCGATGCGTTAGCTCCAGCGGAAAACTTGTATTATTTCATCGTTAATACAAAACGCCGGAAAGGTTTGCTTTCCGGCGTTTTATATTACTTTACAGCTTCTTTTAGTTCTTTACCAGCTTTAAATGCTGGTACTTTTGATGCTGGAATTTGCATTTCTTCACCCGTTTGAGGGTTACGGCCTGTACGAGCAGCACGCTCGCGTACTTCAAATGTACCGAAGCCGATTAACTGAATTTTTTCACCTTCACCTAGCGTTGATGAAATTGTTTCTAGTAATGCGTCAACTGCTTTAGATGCATCTGCTTTTGTTAACTCTGATTTTGTTGCCACTGCGTTTACTAAATCTGTTTTGTTCATTTCCAATCACCTCATTAGTTTCTACATTATCTTGTGTTACCACTGTTTTGCAACTTTTAAACATGCTCTATCAATATGATAGACAAAAATATTGGCTTTTAAACTAGTTCACTTAATTTTCGGAAATATCTTTTTCACTTTGATTAAAAACAGGCGCTCGCTTTTCCAGAAACGCACGTACACCTTCCTTATGATCCGAACTTTGGCTCATAGCAAACTGACTTCTTTTTTCAAGCGCAAGCACTTGCTTTAATTGTGAAACAGATGTCTCCACATAAATTCGCTTTGTTTCCTTCAAAGCCCGTGAAGGTTTTTTTAGCCAATATGAGAGATAATCTTCTACATGCTTCGCCAAATCTCCTTCTTTTATTTCATCAATTATGCCAAATTGATGAGCTTCCTCTGCTTTTAATGTCTTTCCTTCCCAAATCAGCTGTTTTGCACGATGAGCACCGATGCGCTTTTCTAGTAAAAAGTGACCGCCTCCGTCTGGAATTAGAGCAATGCCGATAAAGTTCATGGCAATTTTTGTGTGTCTTTCTGCAATAATATAATCAGAAGCAAGCGCGATGCTGAGCCCTAGCCCTGCTGCCGCACCGTGCAGTACACTTATCGTCATTTGAGGCAGGCTGTATAAAGTCAGCACGGCTTCATTAATCAAATCCATTACCTGCTCAAAACGTTTTGATTGTGAAGGTGACATCATCATATTAATATCTCCGCCTGCTGAAAATACTTTTCCGTTTCCCTTTACTATTAAAAAATCTGCTTCGCTTTCTTCGACAACTTTTAAACATTGAATAAACTGCTCTAGCACTTCTTCGTTTAATGCATTTAACGCATCCGGCCTGTTAAACGAAATTGTGGCGATACGCTCTTGCAAAACTAGTTCTACTACTTTTAATTCGACGGTCATGTTACTCACCCTTTCTGATAATGATTGACGATTTGTTCACGAAGCGTACGTTTTAAGAACTTTCCTACCGTTTTCTTCGGGATTTCATCCATAAATAAAATGTCATCTGGAAGCCACCATTTCGCGAACTGCGGCGCTAAAAATTTGAGCAGCTCTTCTGACGAAACAATACCTTTGTATGCATCTTTTAACACGACACAAGCAACTGGACGCTCTTGCCACACCTTATGAGGGACTGCTATGACACAGGCTTCGAAAACAGCTCTATGGGCAATAAGTGCGTTTTCTAGATCAACCGATGAAATCCATTCTCCTCCGCTTTTAATTAAATCTTTTGTTCGGTCTACGATTTTGATCGTTCCCTCTTCGTCAACCGTCACAATATCTCCGGTATACAGCCAGCCGTCTTTAAACGTATCTTCTGTTCTTTTATCCTTGTAATATTCAGAAGCTACCCATGGGCCCTTTAGTAATAGCTCACCCATTTCCGCTCCATCCCAAGCAACTTCTCCATTTTGACCTATTACTTTCATTTCAACGCCAGGAACTAAGAAACCTTGCTTCGCTTTTATGCTGAGCTGATACTCAGAGTCTTCGCTGTACTGATAGCTTTTTAAGCGGGAGACGGTCACAACAGGGCTTGTTTCCGTCATTCCGTATGCATGCATAAATTCAATTTGATATTTTTCCTGAAATTCTCGAATTACGCTTTTTGGGGCCGCTGATCCACCGCATAAAATAGCTCGCAAACTATCAACTGCGTAAGGCTTTTTTTCTAACTCTTGTAAAAAGTTTAACCAAACGGTAGGTACTGCTGCAGCCAGAGTTACTCTCTCTTGTTCAATCAGAGAGGCAATCGTCTCCGAGGTACAAAAAGCACCCGGCAGCACGAGCTTTGTCCCAAACCAGACCGCAGCGAAAGGAATCCCCCATGCGTTCACGTGAAACATTGGAACGATAGGCATAGCGGTATCAGCTTCTGATAATCCAGCACTATCAGCAAGCCCTAGCGCCATACAGTGCAAATAAATAGCGCGATGAGAATATACAACGCCCTTTGGCTCTCCTGTAGTAGCAGAGGTATAACAAAGGCCTGCTGGTTCTTCTTCGTTTAAATCTTGAACAAAGGAATGCGATTCATGCCCTTGCTGAATCCAATTTTCGTAATGATAAACTGGCAAGTCTGTTTCTGGCAGCTCACCTTCATCTGACATAATGATATAGGCTTCAACATGTGGAAGCTTTTGATGAATACTTCCAAATAAAGGTAAAAAGCATTCATCAAGTAAAATGACTTTATCGCGTGCATGATTAATGATGTATACAATTTGCTCAGAATCTAACCGGATATTAATTGTGTGAAGAACAGCGCCTATTCCCGGCACAGCAAAATAAGCCTCTAGATGTCTATGATGATTCCATGCAAACGTTCCGACTCTTTCTCCTCGCTTCACTCCAATTCGTTCTAGCATACTAGAGAGCTGCCGAGTCCGTTTTATTAACTGATTATAAGTTAAACGCTGAATTCCTTTTGAAGATTTAGAAACCACTTCTTTTTTACCAAACAGCTTTTCAGCTCTTTCCATCATAGATGGTACGGTTAACTGTACATTTATCATTAAGCGGCACCTCGCATCGCCATAATAAGAAAACGCTTACAACTTTTTTATATATTCAACAGATTCCGACATTTCCCTGCTGAAAATAAAAAAAGATCACTAAAAAGTGACCTTTTTATTTCCTAAACAATTCATCTAAAATCTTGAGTTTCTCTTGTGTGTAGTGCTCGAATCCATCGTTATACGATTTTGGGTCTTTTGGATTCGCAAACCTTGTAATAATGCCTGTTTCTGGATGCACGAACTTACTGGATGCCCCGCATCCAAGCCCAATAATCGTCTGCTTTTCTTCCATGATCATAATATTGTACAGGCTCTCTTGACCAGGGAATGAATATCCAACGTTTTCTAAATTACCTAAAATATTTTTTTGGCGATATAAATAATAAGGTTCATACCCTTGTTCTTGAGTCCACTCAGTCGCTAAATCCATCATTTTACCAATTTCATAGCGATCTGCTACTTTGTATTTCCGTTTATTTTGAGTCATTTCAGACGCGCGTTTAAACGATAGCGTATGAACAGTTAAAGATTCAGGAAGCAATTTTTTAGATTCGTCTAGCGTATGCTGAAATTCTTCTACACCTTCATTTGGAAGCCCAATAATTAAGTCCATGTTAATGTTATTCATCCCCATTTTTCGAGAAAGATGAAATTTATCAATAGTTTCTTCAACTGTATGATGACGTCCAATAGCTTTTAAGGTTTCTTGAATATAAGACTGCGGATTTACACTAATCCGATCAATATTCCATTTGTTTAAAACAGCTAGCTTTTCTTCCGTAATCGTATCGGGTCTTCCTGCTTCTACCGTAATTTCACGGATATTTTGTACATCCGGGAACGATTCATACATCTCTTCATACAGCATGTCCATTTCTTCAGCAGTAATGCTCGTTGGTGTGCCTCCGCCATAATAGACGGTTGTAATCTTGACGTTATTGTCTTTTAGCCATTTTCCTACTTCACGCATCTCATAATGCAAGCCGCCTAAAAATGACGTAACGGATCCTTGACGTCCGTTAATCGCATAGGCTGGGAATGTACAGTATGCACACTTTGTCGGACAAAACGGAATGCCTATATAAATGCTTACCTCGTTCTTTAACTCATGTAAATCAGGAATAGCTGCTAGTTGACGATCCACAATATGCTGCATTAAATTAATTTTGTCGTCGGTGATTAAATATTCTTCCTTTAGCTCACGATGCGCTTGTTCTTTACTTTTGCCTGACTGCAGTTTCATATGAAGCAGCTTCGTCGGACGAATACCGGTTAAAATACCCCATTTTTGAACAATGTTTGTATACTCCTGTAGCACAGATAAGTAGACGCGAAGCACCACATTTTTTATTTGCTTAAATTTTTCTTTTTCTGTTTCATACGGCGTAAACGATTTAGAAAGCTCTTCTGTAAACACCTTGTCCGTTTCAGCGTCATGCAGCACTGCTTTCGCATAAATTTCTTCATGAACTTTTAGCTCTACTTCGACCTTCAGCTGAGCTTCGTTATCATCCTCAAAGGAGACGTTGCTTTCTTCAAAAAACAAATCTGAAATTCGGTGAAGCGGACGTAAAAAACGCTCATCTTCTATACCTTTTATATAAATGTTCAATATAATCACCTTTCAAATCAATTCTATCTAAGTAATCAGTTTACAAAACCTACGCATGTCCGGTCAAGGTGCTCAGCTCAAGGGAATACGCGGACAGAAAACAAACGGAAAAAGAGACTAAGCCATAACTCCATTAATTCAATCTAAAGACGAACAAATGGGCTACATGAGCTGAACCGCTTGTGACACCGCAGTTGATTTCCTTGCAAGGCTTTGCTTTCCGCGGGCGGGCGATGAGCCTCCTCGTCGCTTGCGCTTTTCCCGCAGAAGTCTTCGCCTTGCCCTCCAATCAACAGCTAGAAGCACCTACATATATGAAACCTACGTTCACTCTACCAATAAAAAAATCCGAACGAATTGGATTCTCTATCAAGAATCTCGATTCATCGTTCGGGTCTTCCTTCGACTAAACTACTTTTGTCCTAGCCTCTTTTTTCCTTTATTTATTTTAAACGAAAGCTGTCAATTTGATGAAGATAACCAAGGCGCTGCTGCTTTCTAAATAATTCTTTTACCATATAGGCTACACCATTTTCATTATTAGAACGAGTAACCCAATCCGCAAGCATTTTTAATTCTGTTGGTGAATTGCCCATGGCCACACCCATTCCCGCATGTTCAATCGTTTCTAAATCATCATAGCAATTTCCAATTGCTACCACATCTTCCATTGGTATCCCTAGACGATTTGCTACATAACGAACGCCGGCAGCTTTTGTAGCTCCTTTTGGCGTAATATAACATCTATTTTCATTTGGATACGAAAACCATTCAATATCCGGAACTGCACTAGCAATTGTTTGCTCGGCGTATTCTTTTTCTCTACGATCTGCAAAATACACTTCTATTTTTGGCGTAGAAACAGGTTCATCACGAAGCGTATCTCCTAATGAATCTACGAACTGCACGGGATAAAAGAGCGGTTCTCCCGTTTTTAACACACTTTTAGCTACAATGTTATTAGGAAGCTTTACACGATTTCCAATTGAAAACCTTTCATGTAAAATGCG
This sequence comes from Priestia megaterium, assembly GCF_023824195.1. Lineage (NCBI taxonomy): Bacteria > Bacillati > Bacillota > Bacilli > Caryophanales > Bacillaceae > Priestia > Priestia megaterium. Next base: position 545,129 of record NZ_CP085442.1, on the reverse strand, counting down.
GACATGACAATTAAAATTTTCAAAAAGCTGAATGAGATTAAATGTTTTTTCCTCGCTAATTCTCTTATCTAGTATCGGTTTGTCTATCGATGTTCCAATAAAGGCACCGCTATGAGTAATTAGCATTGCTGGATGAACTTTAAGTGACCGAGCAATTTTTTTAGCAGACGGAAAATGCCTGTTTGTTACTAACGTAACGTAAACCCCTTTATTTTTCACGAATTGAATTGCGTCTTTCGTTTCTTTTGTAACGCGCCCTTGGCTATTTAAAATGGTTCCATCAATATTCAACGCTAGCAATCGATAAGCCATATGAGAACCCCTTCTTTCATAGATGTCTAATCCGTTAGGATACGGTTATAAATGACCTTTTCATGATAGTCGGCATGTGTAGCCTTGTTACTAAGCTTATGAGCAGAACTGCACAATTAGAAGAAATTTCCGCATAAAAAAAAGAGGAAAAGATTTCTCTTTTCCTCTTTTCTCTATCTCTTATTCAGCCGCACCGTAAAGTTCTTCAAGTGGCTTCATGATAATTTTGTTTAATTCACCAATTACCATGCTCATACGTTGCTCAGCTTCCATTAGCTTCGCGATATTTTGATCTTGTTGAACGATTGCAACTGTTTGTTGAGCTTGCTGAACTTCTTCTTCAGTGATTTCTTGGCCCATCATTTGCTTTTGTTGCAGCTCCATTTGCATTGTACGGAAACGCTCAAATAATTGTTTTGAACCTTGATCAGCGTTTACTGCTGCATATAAGTTTTTTAAGTTTGTGTAATCGTCGCTTTGACGAATTGCTTTTTCTAAATCATTTGCTACATCATGTAAGTTTACAGACACGTTAAGTTCCTCCTAATTAAGTTCTATAATTTCTTGACTTCCCTAACTATAACAAATTATTATATAAAATTCAGCTTAAGACCTTTATTTTCTCAGAAAACGATAAATTCTCTTCACAGATTGGGCTAATTCCTCATAGTATATATCAGCATTCGCCTACTAAAAGAAAGAAAAAGAGGATTCGTTTATGAATACTTTTACCATTTCTCTAAAACCACTAGAGAACCATATGAGCAACGACATTTACATTAGTTCTGCTCTGTTCTCCCGTGTGAAGTGCAAGCACGAGTTTACGTTAACAGTAGGCTCCATCACAAAAGAAGTCGAAGCCACCGTTTTTCAGCATCGAGAATGCTGTTTCATGATGTCAGCAGCTCTATTTACAGACTTTCGCTTTCCGTATGAAACGCATCAGCTGAGAGGCATTTATGAAGAGAACACGTTTAGGTTGGGACCCGTGATTAGCATCGTAACAGAAGTTCGAGAAGATGAAGAACTCTTTGGCTCCATTTCTGTATTTTGTAAGGAATTTGTTCAAGCTTGCAAGGAGTTAGGGTGTTTTTGCTATGTGAGCAAATTAAGCGACGTGAAGTCATTATCCCCTAAAGGATATGTTTATCGCGCTGATCGATGGGTTTATTCAGACGTTCCCTTTCCGGGAATCGTACACAACCGGATTCATGCCAGGAAAACGGAGCAAACCGCTGATTTTCAAACCTTTAAAACATTTTTGAAAGAGCATGACGTTCCTTTCTTTAACCCACGCTACTTAAATAAATGGACGGTTTTTCAACAGCTTAAAGATGTCGTACACTTGCTTCCATATTTACCTAAAACGTATCAGCTTCATTCACGTCAAGATCTTCTTGACGCTTTGGAACTTCATGACGATGTTTTTCTGAAGCCTGTTCATGGTAGCCAAGGAAAAAATATTTTTAAAATTTCAAAGAAAGAGAAGTATATTTTAGACTATACAACGTTTACGCAGACGTATGAAAAAGAATATGAATCTCTCTATGACTTATTTGAAACGCTTTATAGTCAATTAAAAAGGCAAGGATTTCTCATCCAAGAAGGAATTTCACTGCAGACATACAAACAGTGCCCTTTTGATTTCCGCATTCTCTGTCATAAAAAAGACGACTTGACGTGGAAAATCACGTCCATTGTCACACGTGTATCAAAACCCGGCAATTTCGTCTCGAACCTTGCCCGTGGAGGAGATATTCATCCTCCTCAGCAAGTGTTAACTCAGCTCTATGATTCAAAAACTACGCGCCATATCCTTTCACTTTTAAAAGAGATTGCGATTGAAATTTGCACGCAGCTTTCTCACCCGTCTGAAGTTTATGCAGAATTCGGTATTGATTTAGCGATTGATCAAGAAGGAAAGCCTTGGATTATTGAAGTAAATGTCAAACCTTCCAAACAATCAGATTCAAGCGCTTTCTCTGTCCGTCCATCAACAAAAGCACTGCTTGATTATTGTCTGCATGCAACGAATTTTCAATTTGCCAAGGAGGATTTACGATGATTTCATTAGGCTTTTTAACTATTCACCCACAGCAAGAAGTGGAGTACGTGACCGAAATTGCTAAACATGCTTCTGAGTTTTCGATTGAAATATACCGTTTTACTCCTTTTAACATTCATCCTAACACCGAAAATATTGAAGGCTTCCGCTACGATTTACAACAAAAGAAATGGATAGAAGATTCCTTCTTACTTCCTTCGTTTATTTACGATCGCTGCTTTTATCGAAAAGACTCGCTGTCTAAAAAGGCTCGCCCTATTGTAAACTGGCTTAAACAGCGGGAAGATGTTACATTTTTAGGCCATGGATTGCCCAATAAGCTAGATGTCTATGAAGTAATTAAAAAAGATAGCTATTTATCTTCATATATTCCTCCTACCACTCCAATCGAAAGTGTAGAGCAACTTGTTCAGCTGCTTCGAACAAACGATAGCCTAATGATTAAACCTGCCAACGGCTCACAAGGTAAAGGAATTGTGAAATTAAGACAGCGCGGACGTGAAATTGAAGCTTCTTATCAACAAAATGACATTGTAAACACGATTCTATTTTCCTCTTTTCAGGAGTTTAAGAACTGGTTTACGAAAACGACCAGTGATGTACTGTATATTGCTCAGCCCCATATTTCATTTTTCCCTTATGAACGCACTCCTTTTGATATAAGACTGCTATTACAAAAAGGAAACGATGGTGCTTGGAAAGAAATTGGAAGAGGAATTAGACAAGGTGAACGGGACTCCATCGTAACAAATGTAAGTTCAGGAGCGTCTATTGTACCTTTTGAGAACTTGCTGCCTCGCATCCCTCGCGTTCATCGTCAATATGTAATGGATGAAATCAACACCATTTGTAAAACGATTCCGTCCGTGCTGGAAAATCATTTTCCTTCTCTTTTTGAATTAGGTATTGATTTATGTATCTCGAGAGACTTCAGCATCTGGATTCTAGATTTAAATTCGAAACCGGGAAGAAAAATAGTACTGGAGACAGCACCTGAACAAAAAGAAGTCATGTATAAAAATGTCCTGTCTTACTGCGTCTATTTAGCTAACACACTATCGTATCGTAAGGAGTAATGCTATGAAAAAAACTCTTACTCGCCTTGTTGTAGTAGAGCAGCTAGGCTGCGATCTTTCTGTTCCTGCATCTCTTTACAAAGACTCCTTGAAACAAGCAGCTTTTGGAACAATGACAGCTCCATGCCTTATACAATCTTCAGAACGTGAAGAAATTCAGATTTCAGCTGAGCTAATGACAAAACTTCAAATTCCTTTCGCCCATATGATGCACCCTATTATTGTGAATGAGACCATTCACTTAGGACCTTTAATCGGTGTGTTATCCGCTGGTTTTACTGGTTCTCTGCTGCGGCCAATTGGAAAGCGTTCCCTTCACTTAGCTAAACTTCTTTCTACTGCAAGTATAACAGGGGGACTGCCTTTTATTTTTGGAACCCATCATATCAACTGGGAAACCGGGACCATAAACGGCTATTTTTATGAAGAAAGCGGCTGGACACAGCATGAAATCCCGCTTCCTAACGTTGTATATAATCGTTTGCCAAATCGAAAAACAGAGGGGTTAGCTCCTTTTAAGTTCATTAAAGAAAAGATGATGACTGATTACGGCATTCCATTTTTTAATCCTGATTTTTTCAACAAGTGGGAAATTCATGAGCTTTTAAAACTGAACGAGCAGACAGCCTATTTGTTACCTTACACGGTTGAAAGTCCTTCGTGTGAGCAAATAAAAAAACTTCTGCTTCTTCATCAAACCGTTTATTTAAAACCGAAAAACGGAAGCTTAGGCCGCGGCATTTATACCCTATCTTTTAAGGATTCCATGTACACGCTGACTTACAAAGGAGAAAAAGGTCTTCATGTTCAAGAAAAAGAAACCTTAGAGGATCTATTATCAGAATTTGAATATTTACTTACTAATCCTTCCTACATTGCTCAGCAGGGTATTTTATTAATCAAAAAAGAAAAACGCTGTGTAGACTTTCGCGTGCATACGAATAAAGACGGGAATAACCAATGGATGCTTACTGCTCTAGCTGCTAAAGTAGCCGGTCCTAACAGCATCACTACGCATCTTGATTACGGCGGAGAAATTGAAGCTACAGCCAAAATATTCACCAACCCTTCTTACAAAAAAGAAATTGAAAATAAGCTAAAAGATGCCGCTATCTCAATTAGTCATGTGCTTGAACAGGAGTTGAACGGATTAATTGGAGAGCTTGGATTCGATTTTGGAGTGGATTATCAAGGAAACGTGTGGCTGTTTGAAGCTAACTCTAAGCCCGGTCGCTCTATTTTTTCACACCCTGCCTTACGAAAAGCGGATCAACAAACTAGAAAACTTTCTCTAGAATATGCGATTTACTTATCCGGATACTATCTAAATACACCTGAAGGCATCAGCATATGATTACAATTTACTATCACAAAGAAAAGCAGCAGTGGTTTCATAATAACCCTTCAGCATCTTACACATGGGGAGTTCAAGAAATTGAACTTCCCTTTACTCAAAACATTTCTTCTACTCAAGCTTTTCTTCGTTTAAAAGGAGAAAAAGCTGGTCCTATTGTGGGAGTTTTAACGAACAAAGCTGTTTTGGAAAAACTGAATGTAAAACAGCGTCCTTTATTAGAACTCTTACATCATACCCTGCAAGAAAAAGGCGGGCTTCTTGCTTTATTCGCTGAAGAAACAATGTCTCATCACTTCTTTGAAGGGTATTGCTTTGACGGTGCAAAAAAGCAGTGGATCAAAACAACTTTGCCGCTGCCAAACGTTATATATAATCGTTATCCAGGAAGAAAATCAGAAACCAAGAAGCTGACATCTTTACATCAAAAAATTAAAGGCAAACACATCCCACTTTTTAATTCCGCTTTTTTTTCAAAATGGAAAGTATATCAATTATTTTCAAAGGATCCACTACTATCTTCTCACCTTCCTAAAACCTATCGTTTAACACCAGAAATTGATATTGCTAAGCTTCTGCACAAACACTCTTCCCTTTATTTTAAGCCTATTAACAGCAGTAAAGGTGCTGGAATTTTTCGATTATCTTCCCATAAGCATACAATTATTTACCAAGATCATAAATGCAAAGAAGAATTTTCTTCTTTACAAGCAATTGACCTTCCCAGGTCTGCTTATCTCATTCAAGAAGCGATTGAGACGCAACCATTCAAAGACAGGCGCTATGACTTACGTATTTTAGCGCATCACAAAGATAGCGGATATGTTATTAGCGGCGTCGGTATTCGACATAGTCCCTATCAATCCATTACAACACATACTTTAAACGGCGGAAGCATTTCACCTTTCCAAGATATTGAAGATGAAGTAGATACTTCCTTTCTTTCGTCTTTTGTAAATACGTGCGGGCAAGTCCTTCAAAAGTCCTTCCCTCTAGTTGAAGAATTTTCTCTTGATATGGCAAAGTCAGCCCAAGGACAGTATTATCTGTTTGAAGTGAATGCAAAACCGATGATTTTTGATGAAACAGATATTCAAACGCAAGGTGCTAAACACATATGCAACATATTTTACAAATTAACAAAATTTTTAGATTAAATGATTTTTCATCTCCTTTTCTCATGGTAAGCTTATAATAACTAATTGAGAAAGGAGATTTCCTTTATGGTTTCACATTTTCAAGTTAAACCACTGTATCAAAATAATCGAATGCCGGGCTGGCATATCTCGTTTTATATGAATCGGGTTTATTATGAGGCTGATTATTTAAAAGATGGACAAATTGTATGGAAAACTGCGCTTTCTAATCAAATAGATGAAACACAATTAATTGATTATATTCATGAGCTTATGCTTTTTCACGTTTATGAATAGTAAGCTTTCACCGAAGGGAACGAGCACAGATGAAACAGCTGCACACACTATTTGGGGATAAAATGATTAAGGCTAAAATCCCTTCTCAATTTGAACGTTACAAATGGTTTTCATGTGATGAAGGGTTCATTGGAATTGAACACACGGCTTTATCTCAAAAAGAGCAGGCGTTACTTTCTGCTTTTTTAACCCCTTATGATGAGAAAGTTTCTTTACTGACGCCAGAGCAATTGTATTGGTCAAACCTGTTATTTGAAGCACCTGAAAAAGTCATTCACTCTCATCATACGCACCATTCTTTTCGCTTCACCCAGTTTTTAATTAAACGTTTGTTTGAACAAAAAATAGAGTTTGAAAATGCGCTTCACGCCTTGTATTCTACCTCCATTACTGTGTTGTGGATTGATAAACAATCAGGTATCGTTATCGAAACCTTTGATGATCCTAATGACTTAACTGAAAATTTATCAGATTCTATCGAGGTGCTATGTCATGATTTTGAAACTTCGATTCAGTTCTTTGAAGGACAAATTCACTTTTTTCCGTCTTCACCGCAATTAATTTTTGAGCGTGAAAAGAAATGGTTTTATCAAATTAAGCATACAGTCGAACAAAAACATGTTATCCATTTTACCGACGTTTTACCCCATTTGGTTCTGCAAGAGTCTTCAGGGGCAATCCAAAATCATATGATACATTTACTTGACTTAGTAAAAGATGATGGAGATCTTTTAGAAACGATTAAAATTTATTTAGAATGTAATTTAAACGTATCTCTTGCTGCTAAGAAATTGTACATGCATCGCAATAGCTTGCAGTATAGAATTGAGAAATTTATTGATCGCACACACCTTGATATCAAACACTTCACAGGAGCTGTGTCTGCTTACTTAGCCATTCTTGCTTTAAAAAATTCGCAAGATGGAAAATAAAATGAAAGGGTTTTCGTAAATAGTGCACGAAAACTCTTTCTTTTTTTTGTGCATGTTTGCCATTTACCGTTTCATTAAAAAAAATTACACTAGGGTTAAGAAAACGGTTTCACAGAGTACATACAAGGGGGAAATGGAAATGGCTGAATTACGTTTAGAACATATTTATAAAATGTATGATAAAGATGTGACGGCGGTAAAAGACTTTAACCTTCACATTCAAGATAAAGAATTTATTGTATTTGTTGGGCCTTCAGGCTGCGGGAAATCGACAACGCTTCGTATGGTTGCAGGGCTAGAGGAAATTTCCAAAGGTGATTTTTATATTGACAGCAAGCGTGTAAATGACGTTGCTCCAAAAGATCGCGATATTGCAATGGTATTCCAAAACTACGCATTGTATCCGCATATGAGCGTATATGACAACATGGCTTTTGGCTTAAAACTTCGTAAATTACCAAAAGATGAAATCGACCGCCGCGTAAAAGATGCCGCTCGTATTTTAGGACTTGAGCAATACTTAGAGCGCAAACCAAAAGCATTATCCGGCGGACAGCGTCAGCGTGTAGCTCTAGGTCGTGCAATTGTTCGTGATGCTAAGGTCTTCTTAATGGACGAACCTTTATCAAACTTAGACGCGAAATTACGTGTGCAAATGCGTTCTGAAATTGCGAAGCTTCACCAGCGTTTGGGTACAACGACAATTTACGTAACACATGACCAAACCGAAGCAATGACAATGGCTTCTCGTCTGGTTGTTATGAAAGATGGGATTATCCAGCAGGTTGGTACACCAAAAGAAGTATATGAAAAACCTGAAAATGTATTTGTAGGCGGGTTTATTGGTTCTCCTGCTATGAACTTCTTAACCGGAACGTTAAAAGACGGAAAGGTTCAAGTAGGCGATTCTCTTCTTGCAGTTCCGGAAGGTAAAATGAAAATACTTCGCGAGCAAGGATATTTAAACAAACAAATTATTTTAGGCATCCGCCCTGAAGATTTCCATGATGAGCCTGTATTTATTGAATCTTCACCTGGCACAAAAGTTACAATCAAAGTCGATGTATCCGAGTTAATGGGAGCTGAAACCATGCTTTATTCTAAACTTGGCGGACAAGATTTTGTAGCACGCGTAGATTCAAGAACAGATATTAAACCGCTTCAATCTCTAGACTTAGCATTAGATATGAACAAAGCGCATTTCTTTGATGCAGAATCTGAACAGCGCATCCGTGCTGAACAGGAATAAAAAAAGACCCCTAGGGGTCTTTTTTTATTCCTGTATTTGCTTCAATTCTTCACTGTGACAAGCAGAGCAGTAAAAGAGATGAATACATTGGTGATTTGCTAAATCACTAGGATACCCATTTTCTACTTTTAACTGATCGATTTCCATGTAAGCACTGTAATCATCAAAATAATCGCTGACTTTTCCCATATCCCCCAGCACTCTTCCACATGTTTTGCACGTTATTTGTACATCACTAAACCCATTACATAAGGAACAAATCGACATCCGCACACCTCGCTTTACCTGATCAATATGTACCTATAATATGCACGGAATAAAACTCTCTTACTCTTTATCAAACTCCACAAAAAATTTCTATAAATTACCAATAAATTTCTATGTATATGTTTTTTTCCCTTTCGCCATAATACTAGTAACAACCGAGCACAACAGCTCGCAAACATTGAGTTACGCCGCGGTAGGCAAGCAGATCTAATCGATGCATCTGCTCGGCTGGTTCAACTCCAGCTAACTCAACCATTACAATCTATTTTATCTAACGAGGAGATGAATACACATGGCAAATTATCAAAACGCATCAAACAGAAATTCATCAAACAAGTTAGTAGCGCCTGGTGCTCAAGCTGCTATCGATCAAATGAAGTTCGAAATCGCTAGTGAGTTTGGTGTAAACTTAGGACCAGATGCAACAGCTCGTGCGAACGGATCTGTTGGTGGCGAAATCACAAAACGTTTAGTACAATTAGCTGAGCAAAACTTAGGCGGCAAGTACTAATATTAACTAATTTCATATTATGGCTTTAGCGCTCCAAGATCTCTTGGAGCGCTTTCTAGTTTCTTTTAATCAGCTTCCTCATTCTTATTCGCAAATGATTTGACGGAAACTTTGCGAATACGTCGATTTTCTACTTCCTTAATGGTAAACAATATCTCTTCATATGAGAAAAAGTCTCCTTTAGCAGGAATATGATCAAACTGCTCATATATCCATCCCCCTAAGGTATGGCACGTACTGTCAGGAGAACTAACCGCTATATAGGTTAAAAATTCATCAATAGGAATGTCGGCGTTAAATTCGTACTCCTTTTCCCCTATCTGGTGTACATACTTAACAGTTTCATCATGTTCATCCCAAATCTCTCCTACAATTTCTTCTAATATATCCTCTAAGGTCACAAGACCGGCCGTTCCACCAAACTCATCAACTACAATTGCCATGTGCACCTTACTTTTTTGGAGCTCTGGCAATAGAACAGATATTTTCATGGATTCTACTACAAAAATAGGTTGTCTCAACAAATCACGAATAGAAATCTCTTTTCTTTGGACTAAACAGGTTAAAAATTCTCTTTCTGATAAAATGCCAATAATATTATCAATATGATCTTCGTATACAGGGACTCTCGAATATCTTTCTTCAAGAAACATTTGACAAACCGAATCAATATCGGCATTTACGTCAACTGCTGTGACATCTATTCTAGGTTTTAAAATTTGCCCCACCACAATGTCATTAAAATTGAGTGAACGATGAACTAGCTCTTTTTCAATATTATTAATCGTTCCTTCTTCTTCGCTTAAATCTACCATCACTTTAATTTCATCTTCTGTAATCGTTGGTGTAGGAGCAGACGTTAACAAGCGAGAAGTTCCTTTTTTTACCTGTAAAAATAAGAAGGAAATCGGGGTTAACAATTTAATAATAATAAATAACAAGGAAGAAATCATCAGCGCAAAAGATTCGGCATGCTCTTTAGCTAACGATTTTGGCAAGACTTCACCAAAAATCAAAATGATGATGGTCATAACGATGATACTAATCACAAGTGCTAGGTTTCCTTTAAACACATCGAGGGCAATTTTAGCTGCCAAAGAGGACGCAGCAATGTTTACGACAACATTTCCTACTAAAATTGTCGATAGCGTCTGCTCAAAGTGTTCAGCAATATGCAGCGCTTTTTTACTTCCCCGATATTTTTTCTCAGCGTAATGTTTTAAACGAATTTTATTTACGCTAGAAAAGGCTGTCTCAGCAGATGAAAAGAAAGCTGATAACATAAGCAAAACGACTAATATCATCATTTGATTCAGAGGCAAGTCTCCCAAAAGACATTCACTCTCCTGTTTTTTTGATTTTTCTGTCTTTTTATCATATCAAATTTTTTTGTTGTTGAATATTTCATTCATCAACTTTGTATTACTTTATGCTACGCATGCTTTTTATTATGAATAAGTATACAGATTGTATATCCTAAAGAATAGATACTATCTTTTATAGAGGAGTGTAGCCAATGAAAATTTTACTATTAGGCTCTACAGGGCGAGTTGGACAGTCTTTATTAAAAATGATGCTAAAAGATGAAAACGACGTTACTGTACTTGTTAGAGACCGCAATAAGCTAAAGGTTAGTCATCCAAACCTACATATCTTACAAGGCGATGTACTTCATCAAGAAAATATCAACTTTGCCCTCAAGCACCAAGATATCGTAGTCAGCGCGTTAAATACAGATGGTGCAGAGACGATTTCAAAAAGTATGCCGCTTATTATAAACAGCATGAAGCATTACGGCGTTCATCGTATTCTTACTATTGGAACTGCAGGCATCTTACAATCACGAACAGAACCAGAAAAGTATCGTTTTCAATCAAATGAATCAAAGCGTAAAACTACCAGAGCAGCAGTAGATCATTTAAAAGGATACTTACACTTGAAGGAAAGTGATCTAAACTGGACTGTTATATGCCCAACATACTTGCCTGAGGGTGAAATAACAGGCACGTATCGAGTGGAAAAAGATATTTTACCTCCAGATGCCGTTAAAATTTCAACGGGAGATACCGCTCACTTTACCTACCATGAGATATGGGCTCAAAAGTTTTCCAAATGCCGCGTTGGAATTGCTTATTGAAAAATCAGGAGAACTTTTCGTTTTCAAAACGAGAAGTTCTACATCCAAAAAATACCAATTATAGCTAATCCACCTAGAACAAAACCTCCTATTTGACCAACGAGAGCCGGTGTCAAAACAGGCTTTCCTTTTTCTTTCTCTAATGTGCTAATATCAAGCTTCATTTGATACATTTCTTCTTTTAAATCTTCAATCTGGCCGTGCAGCGCTTGAATCTGACGTTCTTGGTCACTCATCCACTATCTTCCCTTCCTTTTTTATTTTTATCATATGCGTAAAAAAGTTAAAGCTTTACTTTTCGGCATCACTTTTTCTAAATGATAAAAACTCCTTTTCCCAGCTTTAGGATAAAAAACTCTTTCCTTCTCATAATAAAAAAGAATATAGTCCTTAGTCACTGTTGAAAGGAGAACATGATGATAAAACTTGTATTGATTCGGCATGGACAAAGCGTATGGAACCTTGAAAATAAATTTACAGGCTGGACGGATGTAGACCTTTCTAAAAATGGATTGCAAGAAGCGCGAGAAGCCGGAAAAGTATTAAAAAAAAACGAGTATGTGTTTGATATTGCCTATACTTCTGTTTTAAAACGATCCATTCGTACTCTGTGGATTATCTTACATCAAATGGACTTCATGTGGATTCCCGTATATAAATCTTGGAGGCTGAATGAACGTCACTACGGAGCTCTTCAAGGCTTGAACAAAGAAGAAACCGCAAAAAAATTTGGAGAAGAGCAAGTACATTTGTGGAGAAGGTCGATGGACGAACGCCCTCCTGCTTTAGAGACAACAGATATTCGCTATGAAGCTTCCAATCCGAAGTATAAGGACTTAAGTAGAGGGCAATTTCCTGCAACTGAAAACTTAGCTGATACAGAAAAGCGGGTTCTTGAATACTGGGATGAAATCATTGCTCCTTCTATTAAAGCTGGCAAAAGAGTCATTATTTCCGCTCACGGTAATACGATTAGAGCTCTGATGCAGTATTTGGATAACATTTCGCCTGATGGCATTGCGAACTTGAATATTCCCACAAGCGTGCCGCTTGTTTATGAGCTTGATGATAATTTAAAGCCCATTAGACATTATTATTTAGGCATCGATGGAGAGATTCCTACACATATTCCTTCTTCATAAAAAACGTGCCTAGATTGTAGGCACGTTTTTTTATATGTTTGAACGAAAGTATTTTCTATACGCCCAATGATTAGTAGGACCGTGTCCGGAACCAATTTCAAGCGTATGCTTAATCGCATAGTGAACAAAATCCGAAGCGGTTTGAACTGCTTCAACCACGCTTTTGCCTTTCGCTAGTTCAGCCGTGACGCAAGCAGCAAACGTGCATCCCGTTCCGTGTGTATGCTTTGTATTCATCTTTTCATGCTTGATTTCAACGTACGTATGACCATCATACACTATATCAATCATATCTTGATGAGATTGATCATGTCCGCCTTTAATTACCACGTACTTTACACCTAGCTCATGCATCTGTTTTGCCGCTTCTTTTCTGTCTTCAATCGTGTGAATTTCTTTACCCGTGATGACTTCCGCCTCCGGTATGTTCGGCGTAATGACTTCACAAAGAGGCAATAATTCTTTTAGAGCCTGTACAGCTTCTCTTTGAAGAAGAGACTGACCGCCTTTTGCAATCATAACGGGATCAACTACAACATTTTGCAGTCCGTACTGTTTGATTTTACGAGCCACTGCGTAAATAATATCAGCACTGAACAACATACCTGTCTTCACTGCATTAGGAAATAAGTCAGTGGCAATTGAATCTAACTGCGTTTCAACTGCTTCTACTTCTAAAGGATAAACTCCTTGAACGCCAACTGTATTTTGTGCAGTCACAGCTGTAATAACAGACATGCCAAAAACGTCACGCTCTTGAAATGTTTTTAAATCTGCTTGAATGCCTGCTCCTCCACCGCTGTCTGATCCAGCAATGGTTAATGCTTTTGGTACTGTCATGCTTGAAACCTCCATCTCTTTCTTACCCAATATACCGATGATAAAGTGACTTTGCTTCTACTATATCGTTTGTTCCATGGACAAAGACGCGCCCATCTTGAAACATCACTAAACGGTAATCATCTACATAAAAAGAAAGCAGATACGGATTTTGTTCAATTTTATATCCTTTTTCTTTTAATCGTTCACCTAAAGACTGCAGCGGCTGCTTGGCTGATTTGCCCGGACGGATTTGTACCGTGTTTCTTCCGCATAGCACAGCTGTTTTCGTTTGATTTTCATATTGTAAAAAGGGATACGTTTGTTCACTGCCGCATGAGCGGCAAGCAGATTTGCGAAACACGTTCACATTGATGCTCGTATACTCATTTTTCCATACGTCAAACGAAACAAGTTCCCTCCTAAGCGCATTCCAGTCTCCGACTAATATTTTTAACACTTCTGTTACTTGATGAGCGACTACCATTTGTACAGCAGGACTAATAATCCCCACTGTATCACATGTTAACCCTCCAAGCGGTACAGATTCAAGCAAACAGGATAAACACGGTGTTTCACTTGGTATGATAGTATAACTAATTCCATAACTTCCTACACATGCTCCGTAAATCCAAGGAATATCATATTTTTGTGATAAATCATTCATTACAAGGCGTGTGTCAAAATTATCGGTTGCATCAATCATAACATCTACCCCCTCAACAAGCTGTTCTAAAACTTGAGGGGTACCGTCTGCTACGTGCGCTTCTACTTTTACATCATGATTAATATCGTGAAGCCGTTTTTTAGCGGCAATTGCTTTTGGGATTCTTTTATCAGCATCTTTTTCACTATACAATTGCTGCCGCTGAAGGTTGCTCCACTCTACATAGTCCCGGTCAATGAGCGTTATTTTCTTTACCCCCGCTCGCACAAGGGCCTCGGCGTTCCCTGTTCCAAGAGCACCTGCTCCTACAATCAGAACATGCTTTTCTTGAATTTGCTGCTGTCCGCCTTTTCCAATAGGTTGAAACAATTCTTGGCGGGAATAACGATTAATCAACCGATACTCATCCCTTCTGTTGGACTGCTTGCCGTTGCATATTGTTTCTTTTTAATACGTCCTGCTTCAAATGCTGCTCGTCCTGCTTCAATCGCTAGCTTCATAGCACGAGCCATTTTCACAGGATCTTTTGCTCCTGAAACAGCTGTATTTAATAACACACCATCTGCTCCTAGCTCCATAGCTTGAGCTGCGTCTGAAGCTGTTCCAATACCTGCATCTACAATTACTGGAACAGTTGATTGTTCAATGATAAAACGCATGTTCAACGGATTAATAATACCTTGACCTGAACCGATAGGCGAAGCTCCTGGCATAATGGCATGTACGCCTAACTCTTCCAAACGGCGCGCAAGTAAAACATCATCTGATGTGTAAGGTAAAACGGTAAAGCCCTCTTTTAACAGTTCTTCACTAGCTTTTAATGTTTCAACTGGATCAGGAAGCAGCGTTTTATCACATCCAATTACTTCTACTTTCACCATGTCACAAAGTCCAGAAGCCTTTGCTAATTTAGCAATACGTACGGCCTCTTCTGCATTTTTTGCTCCAGCAGTGTTAGGCAAAAGAGTGAAACGCTTCACATCAAGCGCTTCTAATAAATTAGGCTGATTTTGATCAAAAATATCCATTCGTCTAACAGCAAATGTTAAAATTTCTGTTTCCGACTCTTCTACCGCTTGACGCTGAGTCGTAAAGTCTGGAAATTTCCCTGTTCCTAATAATAAACGTGAATTAAATGTATATTGTCCAATTTTTAACATACTCTTCATCCTCCTCCGACAAATGAAACAACTTCTAATATATCGCCATCTTTTAAGCATGCATCGCTATGTTCTTCTTTTTGCAAAATGTTCTTGTTTAGCTCAACAATTACCACTCGTTCATGCAGGTTCTGAGCCTGCAACAAGTGCTCGACCGTTTCAATTTCATCTCCGAAAGTGACGGTCTTACCATTAATGATTAGATTCAATGAACTCCCTCCATTACTCTCGTTAGCTGAAATGATGTAAAAAATGAATGATTCGGCTTTTTCCCTAACAAAGCATCAGCCATAATTTTTCCAGTTGCAGCACTTAATAAAATACCGTTTCGGTAGTGGCCAAACGCCATGTGTAGATTCGCTATTTCAGGATGCTCTCCTAAATAAGGCCAACCATCATTTGTTTGTGGACGAAGACCTGCCCATGCTTTTTCAAATGTGGCTTCTTTAATGGCCGGCAGAAGCACAGAAGCTTTATTCAGCAAAAATTGAATACCTTGTGCAGAAACCGTCTTGGTAAAATCATGCTGTAGCTTAGTTGCCCCTATTACGATTCTTCCACCAGTCTTAGGCACTAAGTAAAAACCTTCATCTAAAAAAATCGTTTTAGAAAGCAGCGGCTTATGACTTTGAAGAGCAATACACTCCCCTTTTACAGGAAACACCTGACCTAAATGTTCAGAAGAAATAAAGCGTTTAGCCCATGAGCCTGCTGCAATAACTACTTTTTCTCCATAAAAAGAGCCTTTGGACGTCTGTACACCTTTTACTGTTTCATTTTCCATAATAAGAGAATGAGCGTCACAGTATTCGAATACATCTGCTCCGTGATACAAGGCTCCATGAGCAAGAGCTTGCGTTAACTTAGCCGGAGCTAGCTGACCGTCTCCCGGTATTGTAATGGCTCCGTATATGTCTGGAGAGAGCCCGGGTTCTAACAAACGCGCTTCTTTTACATCGATCCATCTTACATGTTCATCCCACCGGTGGTGCTGAGCGGCTTTTTTCTTTAATACGTGTGCATCTTCTTCTGTTACAGCGACTTTTAATAAGCCTTTTTGAATGAGCTCTACGTCGATAGCCGTTTTTTCTTTTAGTTCCTTCACCAGTTCAGGAAACATGCTTCTGCTCTTAATAGCAAGGTCTAAAAGAGGGCCTTCTTCATCAATTTCAGCTTGAGCACCTAAAATACCAGCGGCTGCACTTGAAGCTTCACAACCAATTTGATTGCGCTCAAGAATAGCTACTGACGCTCCTTGTTTTGACAAATGATAAGCGATAGAAGAGCTGATTATACCTCCTCCGATTAACAGTACATCATAATGCTGCTTCATTTTCTCCACCTCCAGATGTCCATATATGAGAATATTGTTTAATCGCTTTGAGGGGATCTTGTGCAAGCATGACACCAGACATCACAGCTATGCCGTGTGCTCCTGTTTGAAGTACCTCTTTGGCATTTACAGGTGTAATTCCTCCAATGGCAATAACCGGTATCTGTACAGCGTCTACTACTTCCTTTAGTGCTGCTATCCCTCGACTTTTTAATCCTTTTTTTGAATGTGTTGAATAAATATGTCCGTATAGAATGTAGTGAGCACCATCTTTTTCAGCTTCTAAAGCCTCTTCCACAGAGTGAACTGATTTTCCGACAATAAGAGAAGGAAATGCGTCTATAACAAACGAAACGTCTAAACTATGATAGGCAAGCTGTACGCCTTTTGCTTTTAAAGCATGCGCTACATCAACTCGGTCATTCACAATAATTTTAGAGCGACAAAATGGCAGGCTTTCTAGTAAACATTGAATCTGCTTTGCCGTTTTCTCTTTTTCTCTAATATGAACGGCGCCCGCAAAAGGCGCGATAGCCGTTAAAATTTTTTGAAGCTCTTCGATTGGCTGCTTATCTGTTGTAATGACATGAAATTTAGGAATATCCACATGATCGAAACCTTTCTATTCAGAATAAAGAGAAATTTCAATCACCTCATCTTGTGTAGAGGGCTTTATTACATACAAAAAACCACTCTACAACGTAGAGTGGTTAGCATGCATCGTTATGTAAACATGATCGCCACTTCCCTACGCTGGTCCAAACCAGATCAGGTTCAAAGGGTCCGAAATACATTCGTCTCAGCTTCAAAAAGCTCCCCTAGTGATTGCTATTTATTGATTTTGTTTTCGCACTTAAAATTATAACACAACTAGATGTAAATACAATATCTCTTTATGCTCTTACGGCTCTCTTCCTTTTATAGATGTATCTTTTAAGCTTCTTCACTAAGAGGCCCGGCGCACCGCATCATTCTGCTTTTTATATGGTTAGTAATCGGTATAGTCGTCAAATTCTTCTTTGTCTTTTTCCTTTTTCCGATCCCATATAAACAGCAGGAGTAACATAATAAAAGTTAGAATATAAAAACCGTAAAAAATAAATGCCGCCACAACATTTATAAATAAAAATAAAAAACCGATGATCTGACCTGCAACAGCTACAATCAACAAAATGTATTTCCAAACTTCTGCTTTTCTATCCATTCTCTACTTCTCCGTCTTTTTGTTTTTCCCTACTAGAAACATTCTCTTTACTTAAATAAAAACGTTCCTGCCAGTAAACCGACTGTAAATAAACCAACTGTTCCAAATGCTGAAATCCCCACGTACGCCAACACTTTTCGATAAGATTTTTCTCGAATTAACTGTACGGTTTCCACACTAAACGTTGAAAAAGTGGTAAAGGCACCAAAAAACCCAATGCCAATCATTAAAAATATTGAATCATCATAAGCATGACTCGGAACCTTTCCATAATAACTACCGTAAAAAAGACCAAGCCCAAACGCACCGAGCAAGTTTACAAACAGCATTGATACTGGAAAAGGAGGGTTTGAAACTGTTTTTGTAACTTTTAAACCTAAAAGATAACGGCATATTCCTCCAGCTGCCCCGCCAAGTGCCAAGCTCACTATGCTCATTTACTTCACCTCATGTACTTTCACTAAATTTTCCCCTGCCGCTTCACCGCATAGATAGCCTGCTAAAGCAAGAAGGATTCCACCTACTAAAGAGACAATGACATAAATGGCTCCCCAAAATAAATGGTGCTGAGTGAGAGAAATGACGTCTCCTGCAAACGTTGAATACGTTGTAAAACCGCCGCACACGCCAACTCCTAGTCCAAGCTTTATCCATTCTTTTGGCTTTTTCCACACAAAAAATCCTGTTAAGAGGCCTAGTATGAAGCTTCCTAATAGGTTTTCAATTACCGTTCCTATTGGATAGCCCGTATATAATAAGGAAAGATTCAGCAAATAACGTGCATATGTACCAGCGATAGCACCAAAGGCAATTGAGATTAAGTTTATGGCTTTCATCATATCGCTCCGTTTCATAAATTCTTCTTTAAGTGTACCATAAGGAATTTATTTCTACCTTAACATTTAACTATATGTTTATTGCACCAAAAGTCATGAAAAAATGAAAGAGAAAATCGTCGCATGAAACTTCCTTTTTACTCCTCAAATCTCCCTTAAAAATCCACTTAATCCAAATTTTAAAATCTTTCTGTATCCTTATGACAAACCGTGTATAGAAGGTATATTTTCCTTATTTTAAGTCACATTAATCGTATAAGTTTTTTTTGTTGACTTTTGCTGTGTTCTTGTTTAGTATCACAGAGTATCATTTCCTATCAGAATACTAGGGGGTTTAGAAAATGAAGAAATTTGCTGCACTTTTGTCGCTACTATTAGCTTTCACAGTTGTGCTTGCCGCATGCGGTTCTAGCTCAAAAAATGAAGCAAACAATGGAGACAATAAATCTTCACAAGAGGATTTATATAATAAAGTGAAAAAAGATGGTGTATTAACAATTGGAACTGAAGGTACATACCCTCCGTTCACTTTTCATGATGACAAACAAAAGCTAACTGGGTTTGATGTAGAATTGGCTCAAGAAGTAGCTAAACGTCTTGGCGTAAAAGCTGAGTTCAAAGAAACACAGTGGGATGGCATGTTTGCCGGATTAGATGCTAAACGCTTTGACATGATTGCTAATGAAGTGGGTATTCGTGAAGATCGTCAAAAGAAATACGATTTCTCTGACCCATACATCCAGTCAGGCGCCGTATTAATTGTTCGTAAAGACGAAAAAGATATCAAATCATTTAAAGATTTAAAAGGAAAAAAATCAGCGCAGTCATTAACAAGTAACTATAAAGACATGGCTCAATCTTATGGTGCAAACATTACGAGTGCTGAAGGTTTTGCTCAAGCAGTAGAACTAATGAGCGCAAACCGTGTTGATGCTACAATCAACGATAAATTATCGTTCCTTGACTATAAGAAAAAGCACCCTAACGCACCTATCAAAATCGCGGATGAAAAATCCGATGGTGCTGCAAGCGGCTTTATGTTTAGAAAAGACAGCGGTAAGTTAGTGGATGAAGTAAACAAAGCATTAAAAGATATGAAAAAAGACGGAACGTACGCAAAAATTTCTAAGAAATGGTTTGGCGAAGATGTTTCTCCTAAATAATATTTTTCCTGATGGAGAGCGATTGAATCAATTGATTTCAATCGCTCAATCATCTCTCTTACCAATGCTAAAGGGAGCTATTCAATATTCTATTCCACTAACATTAATCACGTTTGTACTCGGTATCATTTTAGCTGTCTTAACAGCCTTGGCTCGTTTATCATCTATAAAAGTTTTAAATATAATTGCGCGCATCTATGTATCGATTATTCGAGGTACACCGCTGCTTGTGCAATTATTTATTATTTTCTACGGCTTACCCAATTTAGATATAACAATTGACCCATTTATCTCTGCTATTATTGGATTTTCATTAAGTGTAGGTGCGTATGCATCTGAAATTATCCGAGCAGCGATTCAATCTATTCCTAAAGGCCAGTGGGAAGCTGGCTACTCACTTGGTATGACCTATTCCCAAGCGTTAAGACGGATTATCTTACCGCAAGCAGCACGTGTATCGATTCCGCCATTATCTAACTCTTTTATTAGCCTTATTAAAGATACGTCA
This sequence comes from Priestia megaterium, assembly GCF_023824195.1. Lineage (NCBI taxonomy): Bacteria > Bacillati > Bacillota > Bacilli > Caryophanales > Bacillaceae > Priestia > Priestia megaterium. The sequence continues at coordinate 524,961 of NZ_CP085442.1, read as the reverse complement.
CTTGCATCGCTTATTCTTGTTTCTGAGATGTTCCGTAAAGCTCAAGAAATTGCTTCGACTAACTATGAATTTTTACTTCTTTATAGTGAAGCAGCGCTCTTGTACTGGATTATGTGCACAATCTTATCCATTATCCAAGGACGCATTGAAATAAGACTAGATCGTTACGTATCTAAATAACCGTTTCAAGTAGCTAAAGGAGTTTTTCATATGATTAATATCAAAAATTTGCATAAATCATTCGGTGATTTGCAAGTATTAAAAGGGATTGATTTAGAAGTTGAACAGGGCAAGGTAATTGTATTAATTGGTCCTTCTGGATCGGGTAAAACTACTTTTTTACGTTGCTTAAATCTTTTAGAAATCCCAACAGACGGCACGATTGAACTTGATAAAAAAAGCATGAATTTCACCAAACCTGTTCGTAAAAAAGACATTACTTCATTTCGAAGCCTAACAGGTATGGTCTTTCAAAACTATAACTTGTTTCCTCATAAAAGTGCGCTTGAAAATGTTATGGAAGGTCCTGTAATTGTAAAAGGCGTTTCTACTCAAGAAGCAGAAAAAAGAGGGAAAGAATTATTAACACGAGTTGGCTTAGGAGATAAGCTTGACTTTTATCCTTTCCAGCTGTCTGGCGGACAACAACAGCGTGTTGGCATCGCCAGAGCAATGGCGATGGACCCAAAAGTTATGCTGTTTGATGAGCCTACTTCAGCTCTTGATCCTGAGCTTGTAGGAGACGTTCTTCAAGCGATGAAAGACTTGGCAAAAGAAGGAATGACGATGGTGGTGGTAACTCACGAAATGCGCTTTGCCCGTGAAGTAGCAGATGAAGTTATTTTTATGGATCAAGGTGTCATTATGGAAAGAGGTACACCGGATCAAATATTTTCAAATCCTCAACAAGAGCGGACACGTCAATTCTTGAATATGATTCATTAAAAAGGTTGCACACTTTCATGTGCAACCTTTTTCTTTATTTGGCTACTGCTTTTTTCATTAAATCTGTAATGTACATAAAGAACGCTTCGGCTGTGACATCATATACGACATCTACAGGTCGTCCCTCTTCGGAAATTTCTGTTCTTCCTTGGCTCGGTGTTTCTGTATGCACAATACTCGAAACGGTTTTTACCTTCACAAGTGTTGAATTCCCTGTAAATGCTGTTGTGAGTACATCCCACAAATAATATGTTGAATTGGTTTCAACGTGGACAAGCGGCGGGCAGGCCGCGTAGCACTGCCCTACAAAGTCTACTCCTTCGTATCTTCGAAGCGAAGCCCACATTTGACGAATAGCCGGCGTTAAGGGAACTTGATTCGTGCTTTCTAAAGCAACCATCTCAATTTTAATTTTGCTTTCCCATACTTTTGCTACTGCTTCTGGATCCCAAAAAGCATTCCACTCCGCCGTTCCATCATGTTCAGGTTCCTGTACATTTCCTACTTCTTGAAATGTACCGCCCATCCACACTAACTTATCAATTTTCTCTTCTATTTCCGGCGCTTTTTCAAGTGCTCTTGCTAAATCAGTTAACGGTCCTGTAAATAATAAAGTCGTTTTCCCGGCTGTGTGCTGCAATGTTTCAATTAAATGATCGTGAGCAGGCAGCTGACTTATTTTTGTTTGCACTTTCCCTTTTTCATTTAAAATCGGCAGCGCATCCACATAAAACGTATGCATGCGCCATTCTTTTGGAAATGGATTCATACCGCGTGAAGTAGATTTGGCTACCTCGATATCATAACTTCCAAAACGATCAATAATTTTTTGGCTTGCGCTGATACCCGGTTCTAAGTATCCGTCAGCAGGAATAACAGATACTCCCGTTACCTTTACATCATCCATTTGCAGCAGTAAAAAAAGTGATACTAAATCATCAATACCTGCATCATGGTTAAAATATATGTTTGTACTCATTTCTCTTCTCCTCTTTTCTATGTATTGCTAACTAATAGCTATACCGCTATTTTATAATGAAATAATCTCTTTCGTAATCAAAGTATTAGGAACTTCTTTTACTATTTTCTATAATGGGTATAGAAATAAGGTAATCTATGTATAGATATATACATCTCAGTATAGAAAGGAGAAATAAAATGGAGCAATCATTTTCAGCATTAATAGTAGATAAAAAAAGTGAAGACCAAGTCCAGACGTCCGTCCAAGAATTGACGCTAAACGATTTGCCAGAAGGGGATGTACTTATTCGCGTTCATTATTCAGGGGTGAATTATAAAGATAGCTTAGCCAGCATCGCAAACGGCAATATTGTGACAAGCTATCCATTTGTCCCAGGAATCGACCTAGCAGGAGTCGTTGTATCTTCTGACAGCCCTGATTTTAAAGAAGGTGATCGTGTCATCGCAACAAGCTATGACATTGGCGTATCACACTTTGGAGGCTATAGTGAGTATGCGCGCATACGCAGCGAATGGATTGTCCCTCTTCCTGAAAATTTAACGTTAAAAGAAGCAATGATTATCGGAACAGCTGGCTTTACAGCTGCTTTATCTGTGCATCGCTTAGAGGAAAACCATACTAGTCCATCTAATGGCTCTGTGCTTGTAACAGGCGCTACGGGAGGTGTAGGAAGCTTTGCGGTTGCCATTCTTTCAAAATTAGGCTACACAGTGGAAGCAAGTACGGGAAAAAGCTCGGAAGCAGCTTATTTGAAAGAGCTTGGCGCTTCCTCTATTGTAGCGCGTGAAGACGTTTATAACGGCAAATTAAAAGCATTAGGCAAGCAAAAATGGGCCGCTGCAGTGGATCCTGTGGGCGGAGAGCCTCTAGCTTCTGTCCTCAGTCAAATTCAGTACGGAGGCTCTGTAGCTGTCAGCGGGCTAACAGCTGGAGGCAAAGTGCCAACAACCGTCTTTCCCTTCATTTTAAGAGGGATTAATTTATTAGGTATCGATTCTGTTTACTGCCCAATGCCTACTCGAAAAGAGATTTGGAATAGACTCGCTAATGACTTTAAGCCTGAAAGCTTCGAACCTTTCATTCAGCAGGAAATTTCACTACAACAGCTCCCTGAGGTACTTCCGACTTTATTACAAGGACAAGCTCGAGGACGAACAATTGTAAAGCTATAAAAAAACGGAGAAACCTGGGTTTCTCCGTTTTTTTACGAACAGAAGCATGTTATTATGCATCTATTTTTGCTATTAAATCCGTCACTAATTCTTTCATGGTCACATCGGCTAAGACTTGTTCCATGGCATCTTGAGAACGTTTTAAAATCAATTCAAGGACACTTTGAATATTGGCTCCTACAGGACACTCCACATTAGGATTTTCATGCATTTGAAACAATTCTCCTTCTTCCACTGCCGCCACCGCTCGATAAACGTCTAACAACGTTATCTCTTCTAAATCTTTCAATAGATAAGCTCCGCCAGCTCCGGCTTTTACACCCACGAGTCCAGCTTTCTTTAACATCCCAATTACTCGTCTTATAACAACAGGATTTGTATTTACACTGCTAGCAATCCACTCTGAAGTACTAGGATGACTGCTATCTACTTTAATTAAAGATAGTATGTGAACGGCCACGGTGAATCGACTGCTAATTTTCATTGCTCTCACTCCTATTTTGTTGTAATCATTATAGTTACAACATTTTTGAAAGTCAAGCATGCTTTTTTAGGAAAGAATGTCCTCTTCTACCGCCTCATAAAAGCGCAGCGTTTTCTTGATTTCCATAGCTTCAGAAAATGCTTTCGTTTTCTTTTTATTCGCTTCTTTATGTTCGTTCACATGTTCTTCTCTTGAGATCCACGCTTGAAAGAACTGCTTGTCTTCCCACTTGGATACAAAGACATATTCAACTTTATCTGCGGAATCTTTTTTCCAGCATTCGAACGATAAATTTCCTTTGGCTGCCTCAATTTCTGTTTTGTTTTTCTTAGCTTTTTGCTTGAGCTGTTCTTCAAATTTCTTTTCTGTTTCAAAACTTGCGTTTACAACAAACATCTTATCTTCCTTTCTAAATGAAAGTAATTCTCATTCGATTATTGCATAGTAATTTTATTTTTTCAATTTATATGGATAAGTTACAGAAGCCCAAAAAGACCGCTGTTTAAGCGGTCTTCTTTTTTACAAATGTTTTCTATGCACTGTTTTTCCATCATACGTAAAGGCGATTGGCTTGCCTTCCATTACCGTTTCTAAATGAACGGGGCGGCCCCAAAGCTGATGAACGTACGGTACCACTTTTTCTAAGTATTTGACATCTAATTCAATTCCTTCATACCAGTGTTTTAAATAGAGCTCTCCATTTTTTAAATAGTCTCCATTGGTTACTGTGATGTAAGGAAATCCGCCGTTTACGCGCATATTAACAAGCTGATCTCTAACTTCTGTCCACTCTTTGTCGACGATTTTATAGTCTTTTCCTTGTTTTTGGAATAAGTACATATCCTCCCGCATGACTAAATCTTTTGTTAAGTAATTGCGGATAAAGGAAATATCTGATTCAACCTCACGTACCTCAAACATCTTCTCTCTTCCTGATCCGGGCTCCACGCCCCGGCGAATCATATCTTCTGTTGGATTATTGTAGCGTTCTTCAATGTCTTCAAAGATTTTTAATCCTAAATAATATGGATTGATTCCCGTCTTAGACGGCTGCACAACCCCTGCATTTAGCTTGGCGAATTCTATCGCTTCATCACTCGTTAAGTCCATTTCTCGAATAATGCGCTGATGCCAGAAAGAAGCCCAGCCTTCATTCATAATTTTTGTTTCAAGCTGCGGCCAGAAATAAAGCATTTCTTCTCGCATCATCGTTAAAATATCCCGCTGCCAATCCTCTAAATAAGGGCTGTATTCTTCAATAAATAATAAGATGTCTTTTTCAGGCTGAGGCGGAAATTTTTTAAAAGACTTTGGAGGTTTTGGTTTTTTCTTTTCTTTATAATCCAAATTCCATAAATCATCGTAAGGAGAAATGCTTTCTTCTTCCGCTGATTCTACATCATCTATGCTCCAAGAAAGCTTGGCACGCATAAGAGACGGATCAATATGTTCCTGAATCGATAGGACAGCATCCAAAAACTTTTCTACTTCACGCTTACCGTGCTTTACTTCGTATTCTTTAATTCGATCAGCAGTCGCTGCCATACTTTCTACCATATCCCGTTTAGTGTTGGCAAAACGGCTGTTATTTTTAAAGAAGTCACAGTGGGCTAACACGTGAGCTACAATTAATTTATTCTGAATAAGCGCATTGGAATCCAATAAAAATGCATAACAAGGATCTGAATTGATAACTAATTCATAAATTTTACTCAATCCAAGATCGTAGTGTAATTTCATTTTGTAAAATTGTTTTCCAAAGCTCCAATGTGAAAAACGAGTTGGCATCCCATATGCACCAAACGTATAAATAATATCTGCCGGGCAAATTTCATAGCGCATCGGATAAAAATCCAAACCGAAACCGCTAGCTATTTCCGTAATTTCATCAATCGCACGGTATAATTGCTTATAATCTGCTTCTTTCACGACAGCTCCCCCTTTCACTCCTTACTTCAATCTATGTACAAACATGTCAATTCATGTGTTTTCATCAAAAAGAAGATTCATTTTTTCAAGAAAAGGGGATTTTTATTTAGTTGTCTTAAATAATGAATGTAATATAACTGTTACGCTGCATCATTCTTTGCCTTTCTTATCATTTATCCGGTGCTGTACGTTTATTCTTCTTGCATAATGACTACAACCTCTTTTAATTATGCACTGGTCTTTTGCCCAACATTTACAGCGTAAGAATTCCCGCAAATATCATACACTAATTTCAACTCCTCAAAAGGAGGAACGTTATTAATGGATGTAATTGATTATGATCGAGCTTTATATTACACACACCGTTCACAATGGGATAACTTATTAATTTTAATGGTTCGAACAGACGACGATTTTCTTTCAAAAAAGATTGAACATTTTTTGCACGCCTACAATTTTGAACGAAACTACCGCATCATTCAAGAAGAGCTCTATTCTTTACTACGCTACATTGATCATGCAACGGAATATTCGGAGCACAACCCGGAGCTTCTGGAAGAATCATTGTACTAGTATTTTTGATACACACACTTGGACAAAGAAGGGATGAATTCCCTTCTTTATTTTTTTATGTTGCACTAAAAATATGCATGCTTTATTTCAAAAAACATTAAATAATATATGTAAACATATTTATTTTTATCGTTGACATAAAAGTGAATTCGACGTACAATCTTCAATACATACGCTAAGATATTTCAGTACATACTGGGAGGAACATATATGAGTACTAAAAGGTTTCGCACATTAGATTTAACGCTAGCTGGTATGTTTGCAGCTCTTATGGCTATTGGTGCAAACATTACTTCTTGGGCACCTTTTTTACAAGTAGGCGGCGTGCCTCTTTCACTTCAGCCTTTTTTTGTTATATTAGCAGGACTTTTACTTGGGAGCCGAATGGGTTCTATTTCGATGATTGTATACGTATTAATTGGCATTGCCGGCGCTCCGGTATTTGCTCAATTTAAAGCAGGAATTGGCATTTTATTTGGAAGCACCGGCGGCTTTTTGCTTTCTTATATTGTAGCTGCATTTATCACGGGAAAAATTATGGAAATGCGCGGCAAGCCAACTTTTTCTATCTTTTTAATTTCATCGCTAGTTGGTATTGCAGTTATTTATTTAATTGGTACTACGTATATGTATGTAGCGGTTAATTACTGGCTTGAAGCTCCTGCAATGACATATGCAGCCGCTTGGAAGATTATGTCGTGGTTTGCGGTAAAGGATCTTATTTTTACTGTTCTTGGGGCTATGCTTGCTCCGAGAATTTATAAAGCCCTACGATCTTCTTCATATTTGTCAAATACGCAATCAAATAAAGTATCATAAAAGAAGCCTGCTCAAGTTTGAGCAGGCTTTACTTTTATACCGTTTTCACTTTATCTAATACACGTTCTACTTCACCCATTACAGCTGTTTGTACAGCTTCTAAATGGGCAATGCTCGTTGCTTCATCTTCTGACACGACGCCAAAATAGAACTTCACCTTTGGCTCTGTACCAGACGGACGAAGGCAGAACCAAGAACCGTCTTCTAAGATATATTTTAATACATTTGATTTTGGTAATGTAATTTCTTCTACTTTTCCTGCTTTAATATGCTGACGCTCACTTAATGTATAATCCTCTACAACCGAAACATTTAATCCCGCAATGTCAGTAGGAGGTTCATTTCTAAATGTAGCCAAAATATGCTGAATTTGCTCAGATCCTTCTTTTCCTTTAAGCGTTAAAGATTTCAGACCTTCACGATAGAAACCATATTTAGTAAATACTTGCTGAAGCGCTTCATATAGCGTCATGCCCTGCTTTTTATAATAAGCACAAGCTTCTACTGCTAGAATGGCTGCTTGTACAGCGTCTTTGTCACGAGCAAAGTCACCAATTAAATAGCCGTAGCTTTCTTCATAACCGAATTGGAATGTATACTCGCCCGTTTGCTCATATTGCTTAATTTTTTCACCGATAAATTTAAAACCTGTTAGAGTGTCAACAACTTGCAGTCCAAATGAACGAGCAATTTGTGCGCCGATTTCTGACGTTACAATCGTTTTTAACACAACGCCATTAGCAGGCAGCACGCCTTTTTCTTTCTTTTGAGAAAGCAAATAGTGAAGCAATAAAGCGCCCGTTTGGTTTCCTGTTAATAACGCATATTCGCCGCTTGGATCTTTGACAGCAATTCCTAAACGGTCTGCATCTGGATCCGTTGCGATTAAGATATCTGCATCAATTTCTTTTCCTTTACGAACAGCATATTCAAATGCAGCTGGCTCTTCAGGATTCGGAGATTTAACCGTCGAGAAATTTGGATCAGGAAGTTCTTGTTCTTCGATAACCGTGACATTTTCGTAACCGATGGATTGAAGCGCGTTGCGAACTGGCTTATTAGCTGTACCATGTAGAGGTGTAAAAACTACCTTTAAGTCTTTACCTGTTTTAGAAGCTAGCTCTGGATTAATTAAAATCGTTTTTAGTTTCTCATTGTATGCTTCGTCAATCGCTGAACCAATCATTTCAATAAGACCTTTTTCTTTTAGCTCCGCTTCAGATTGAACAGCTAATGTAAGTTCATTTTCCACAGCATTTACAAAGCCAACTAGTTCATCAGCTTCTTTTGGCGGCAGCTGACCACCGTCTGGACCATATACTTTGTATCCGTTATATTCAGGAGGATTGTGGCTCGCTGTAATAACAATACCTCCAAATGCGTTTAACTCACGCACTGCAAATGAAAGTTCAGGTGTTGGTCTTAGCTCTTCAAATACATACGTTTTAATTCCGTGACTTGCTAATGTTTTTGCTGCTTCCATCGCAAATTCAGGCGATTTGTGGCGAGAATCATACGCAATGACTACGCCTTGCTTGATAGCTTCTTCGCCAGCTTGTTTAATGTACTCAGCAAAGCCTTCGGAAGCTTTTCGGATTGTATACGTATTCATACGGTTTGTACCCGCTCCAATTTCCCCACGCATTCCGCCTGTTCCAAATTCCAATGTTTTGTAAAAACTATCTTCTAATTGTTTTTCATCACCTTTGATTGCGTCTAAATTTTGACGTAATTCAGGATCTAAATTTGGATGATTAATCCAAGATGTATACGTTTCTTTCCAACTCATAAAAAAACCCCCTTATATAAATGTAAATATGTATGAAAAGAGAAAAACGAGTAATCGTCTTTCTCTTTTTTTAACAGTCATATTATATTTCTTCGTCAAAATTTGACTTCCTGCTATTATATTATGGCTGTATTGACAAATTTTGAGGTACTTTTTTATTTTATCATGAAATACCTGTCATACGGTTAACTTTTTCATCTACTGGTACAACTGCGTCATGAAGGTGCTGTTCTAATTCATCCGTATAAGCTTTTGTTTGCTCAGGCGTCCACTTTAACTCTTCGGCCATATGAGCAATCACTTGTTTTTTCCAGCTTCTTACCCAGTTGATATCAAAGAATAAAGCGCCCGTACGTCGAATGAAGAAGTCCACTGGTTTTGAAACCATTTCTTCTTCTATGCCATATTGAATTTGCAAAAATACACTAGCTGGAAGGTCGCTGTTTTTTAGCTGATCCGGACGTTCAATCATGTAGCGGTATACTTTATCTACGTTTGAGCCATAGCGTTTTACAAGCTTTTCAGCAGCGTCACGTGATAACCCTAGTTTGATGCCTTCTTTGACTTTTTGCTCTACAAACGTTGGGAACCCACCTGAACCTCCTACATTACCTCCAGAAATCGGTAAATGTTTAGTTTGACAGCTTTCAAATTCGCGTCCTTCTGCTTTAAAATCTTCAGCTACGCGATTTACGACAATTTCAGCCATTTTACGGTACCCAGTTAATTTCCCTCCAGCGATTGTAATTAAACCTGATTCTGATGTCCAGATTTCATCTTTACGCGAGATTTCAGAAGGATCTTTTCCTTGTTCGTGAATAAGTGGACGAACACCCGCCCAGCTTGATTCTACGTCGTCTACTGTAATATCAACCGTTGGGAACATATAGTTAATCGCATCAATAACATATTGACGGTCTTTTACAGTCATACGCGGATGTCTAGCGTCTTCTTTATAGACCGTGTCTGTTGTGCCTACGTATGTTTTTCCATCACGCGGAATCGCAAATACCATACGTCCATCAGGTGTATCAAAATAAATGGCTTGTTTTAAAGGGAAGCGCTCTTGATCAATAACTAAGTGAATTCCTTTTGTTAATTGAAGCTGCTTGCCTTTTTTTGAATTATCTTTTTCACGCAGCGTGTCCACCCATGGACCTGCAGCGTTAACGATTTTTTTCGCATAGATATTATATTCTTTATTCGTAAGCTGATCACGAACAACAGCCCCTACTACTTTTCCTTTATCGTAGATGAAGTTTTCCACTTTTGTGTAATTGACTAAGTCTGCTCCTCTTGCGGCAGCTTCCTTAGCTACTTCAATCGTTAAACGTGCATCATCTGTTTTATATTCAACGTAGTAACCGCCGCCTTTTAAATCTTTAGATTTCACCAATGGCTCGCGGCTAAGCGTTTCTTCTGCGCTAAACATTTTGCGGCGCTCTGAGCGTTTTACACCAGCTAAAAAATCATATACGCGCAGTCCAATTGAAGTTGAGAATTTACCGAATGTTCCACCTGTATGGAAAGGTAACAGCATCCACTCCGGAGTCGTTACATGAGGGCCATTTTCATATACGATGGCACGTTCTTTACCAACTTCGGCTACCATTTTAACTTCAAACTGTTTTAAATAGCGTAGACCGCCGTGAACAAGCTTCGTTGAACGACTAGATGTTCCTGCTGCGAAATCCTGCATTTCAACTAATGCCGTTTTCATGCCTCGATGAGTCGCATCAAGTGCAATACCTGACCCAGTAATTCCCCCACCAATTACTAGTAAATCATATTGATTTTGTGTCATGTCTACCAATTTATTCGAACGTGTTTGACTTGAAAACATAAGTCATTCCCCTTTCAATTTTTAAAGGTATCAAAATTTTCCAATATACAAAAAAGAGAGACCACAAATCACATATATAGTATGTCTACATATGGATCTGTGGTCTCTCCGATTCTCCAACCAATTTATTAACTTGACTAAATTATATCATACATGCGCTTTTAATTAAAGTGTTTTCATCAAATAATTACTTAAAAGCCATTGTTGCATATACGGCTTTTTTCCAGCCGCTATATAATTCTTCACGCTTTTCTTCTTCCATATTTGGTTCGAAAGATTTTTCCATATTCCACTGCTGCGCAATTTCATCGCAATCTTTCCAGTAGCCGACCGCAAGACCCGCTAAATATGCTGCCCCAAGAGCCGTTGTTTCATTCACTTGAGGACGTTCAACCGGAACGTTTAACACATCACTTTGGAACTGCATTAAGAAATTATTCTTAACTGCTCCCCCGTCTACACGCAATGTTTTTAATGTAATTCCAGAATCTGCTTCCATCGCACTTAATACATCTCTTGTTTGATAAGCTAGTGATTCAAGCGTTGCACGGATAAAGTGTTCTTTTTTTGTACCACGAGTCAATCCAAACATCGCTCCCCGTACATCGCTATCCCAATAAGGTGTTCCAAGTCCTACGAAAGCTGGCACAATATATACGCCGTCTGTAGACTCTACTCGCGTTGCATAGTTTTCAGTTTCAGCCGCATTTTTAAACATTCTTAAACCGTCGCGAAGCCACTGAATAGCAGATCCTGCTACAAAAATACTGCCTTCAAGCGCATATTCTACTTTGCCGTTAATCCCCCATGCTAATGTAGTTAACAAGCCGTGATCGGACTTAACTGCTTTTTCACCCGTATTCATGAGCATAAAGCAGCCTGTTCCATAGGTGTTTTTCGCCATTCCTTTTTCATAGCAAGCTTGTCCAAATAAAGCGGCTTGCTGATCCCCTGCTGCTCCAGCAATTGGAATGTTTTTACCAAAGAAATGATAATCTACTGTATGAGCGTATACTTCAGAAGAAGGCTTTACTTCTGGAAGCATTGATTTCGGTACCCCTAAGATATCTAGCAGTTCATCATCCCATTTTAAATCGTAGATATTGAACATAAGCGTGCGGGATGCGTTTGAGTAATCCGTTACATGCGCCTTTCCGCCTGATAGCTTCCAAATTAACCATGTATCAATTGTTCCGAATAACAATTCACCGTTTTCTGCTTTTTCTCGTGCACCTTCTACGTTATCTAAAATCCACTTCACTTTTGTTCCAGAGAAGTATGCATCAATTAATAATCCCGTTTTGTCGCGGAACGTATCGTTTAACCCTTTTGCTTTTAATTCTTCACAAATACCAGACGTTTGTCGAGACTGCCATACAATTGCATTGTACACCGGCTTCCCTGTTGTTTTTTCCCATACTACTGCTGTTTCACGCTGATTGGTAATCCCAATTCCTTCGATTTGATCCGCATGAACACCTGACTCAGATAAACAAGATGCGATAACTGCTAGGATAGAACCCCAAATTTCACTTGCATTATGCTCTACCCAACCTGGTTTTGGAAAGTACTGTGTAAACTCTTTTTGAGCTACATGTACAACTTCACCTTTTTTATTAAATAACATTGCTCGTGAGCTTGTTGTTCCTTGGTCTAAAGATAAAATAAATTTTTCCATATCAATATCCCCTATTCTCTGTATAGTGTCGTTTCTTTATTGTACATAGTTAGATGGTAAAGCGCATTCATTTTTTCGGTACTACTGCTGATTGAATCTGTGCTGCCTTTTGTTTAGAAACAGCGTAGATAACTGCTAAAACAATCAGCGCTAGACTTAAAACAACCCATAAGCTGCTTGACATTTTATTTAAAAATGCCGCTTGGTAAAATACTGCCCCGATTGATCCGCCTACTAAGGGACCCACTACTGGCACCCAAGCATATTTCCAGTTCGAGCTGCCTTTGCCAGGTATCGGCAAGATAGCATGAGCAATACGAGGTCCTAAATCACGAGCAGGGTTGATGGCATAGCCTGTTGTTCCTCCTAATGATAAACCAATACTTACGATTAAAAATCCTACTACTAAAGGATTTAATCCATCTGTAAATTTATTTGCTCCAATTGCTAAGATTCCTACAACTAATACAAACGTTCCAATTGCCTCACTTAAAACGTTTGCAAATGGGTTAGCAATTGCTGGTCCCGTTGCGAATACGCCTAATTTTGTACCAGCATCTTTTGTTTCTTTCCAGTGTGGAAGATAGTGTAAATAAACAACTGTTGCACCAAGAATGGCTCCAATAAACTGAGCTAAGATGTACATCGGTACTTGTGACCACGGAAAATCACCTGTAATAGCAAGCGCTACGGTTAACGCTGGATTTAAGTGTGCCCCACTCATATTACCAACCGCATATGCTGCCATCGCTACTGCCATTCCCCATCCCATTGTGATAACGATCCATCCTGAATTAGCAGCAAACGATTTTTTTAAATTGACGCCCGCACATACACCAGCGCCAAGGATAATTAAAATCATTGTTCCAATTATTTCTCCTAAGAATGCTTGCATATAGATAACCTCCCCTTTGTATGAAAACGATTAAAATGACAAGAAAATAAGAAAATCCACAATACATCCCCCTAATAAAATCATTAAAAGGCTATACCGTGGATCTCCTATTCTCCCTCACATCTATTAACTTATCTAGAAGTTTACTAGATGATGAAAGCGTTGTCAAACAGTTTTTTTAAGTTGAAATACTCCACAGTTCTCTATTTGATGTTGTAACAGCAGAAGCCCCGGCTCCTAAAGCATTACGAACTTCTTTTTCTGTTCGTATTAAACCTCCAGCTAACACTGGAATGCCTGTTTCAGCTTTGACTTCTTGGATTAAAGTGGGCACAATTCCAGGAAGAAGCTCAATATAATCGGGTTTTACTTTCTTCATTAACTCGTAGCTTTTCTTCAAAGCCGTGCTGTCTAATAAAAAGACCCGTTGAATGGCATAGATCCCTCTTTGTTTAGCTTTTAAAATGACGTTTGTTCTTGTCGAAATAATCCCCGCAGGCTTAAACTCCTGACACAAAAAATCAACCGCATACTCATCGTGCTTTAAGCCATGAATTAAATCTAAATGAATGATTAGCTTCTTTTCATGCTTATGGACCTCTTTCATAATTCCTTTTAGCATGCCCACTTGATTATCTAAAAGAACTCCGTACTCATAATTACTTACTAAAAACTTTTCCAATTGCTTCATATCTCGAACAGCGGGTAATACCGATTGTCCATGAAAACTCATGTTTTCCCCTCTTTTCCATGGTTAGTCCATAAAATTCATTGTAATAGTTTTTATTATGGCAAAAGTTGAAATAAAAAACACCATGCATTTGCATGATGTTTTTAGAAACTGCGTTATTTTTTATATTTAATATTGTAAACGTCATGGCGTCGGTCTTTTAATTGACGAACCGTTCCTGATTGACGCTGGCGACGAAGAATTTCTAAATCTACATCTCCAATAACCACCATTTCAATATTAGGATTACATTCTCCTACAATACCGTCTCGTGCAAATTCAAAGTCAGACGGTGCAAAAATAGCAGACTGAGCGTACTGAATATCCATGTTTTCTGTTTCAGGCAGGTTTCCAACTGTACCTGCGATAACCGTATAAATTTGGTTTTCGATCGCGCGCGCCTGAGAGCAGTATCTTACGCGCAGATAGCCTTGACGGTCTTCCGTACAGAATGGTGTAAAAATAATATTTGCACCTTTATCGGTAGCAATACGAGCAAGCTCCGGAAATTCAATGTCATAGCAAATTTGGATCGCAATTTTACCGCAATCTGTATCAAACACTTCAACTTTGTCTCCTGGGCTAATTCCCCACCATTTTCTTTCATTAGGTGTAATATGCACTTTGTACTGCTTTTCAATTGTTCCATCTCGGCGGAATAGATAGGCAATATTAAAGATATCTCCATTATCTTCTTCGACAAAGTGGGATCCTCCAATAATATTTACGTTATATTTAACCGCTAAGTTAGTAAATAGCTCAATGTACTCTTCGGTATATTCTGCTACGCGCTGAACCGCTTTGCTTGGGATCTTTTCATTCAAGAAAGACATTAGCTGAGTTGTGAAAATTTCCGGGAATACGCAGAAGTCGGCTTTTGCATCATAAGCAACATCTGTATAATATTCTACCTGTGTTGCAAACTCTTCAAATGAATTGATCTGTTTCATCATATACTGAACAACACAAATACGCACTGGGAATGATGTTTTAAAATGACGTTTTGAACGGCGAACGTAATCTACGTTGTTCCATTCCATCAACGTTGCATACTTATTAGAAGCTAGATCATCAGGAAGATAACCAGGGTTTATACGCATAAGCGTAAATCCGTTCATTAGCTGAAAAGATAACACTGGATCATAAATTTTATGATGAATAACTTGCTCTACATATTCTCTAGGCGACATTTCAGCTGAATGCTTATGGTAATTAGGAATTCTTCCTCCGATGATGATACTTTTCAGGTTCAATTCACGTGCTAAATCTTTACGCGCTTCATATAAGCGGCGTCCTATTTTCATGCCGCGATACTTTGGATGAACCATTACTTCAATTCCATACAGATTGTAGCCTTCCGGGTTATGATTTGTAATGTATCCTTCGTCTGTAATATCGTCCCACGTATGCTGATCATCGTACTCATCAAAGTTCACAATCAAGCTTGAACAAGATCCGATAATTTCCCCGTCGTACTCTGCACATATTTGTCCTTCTGGAAAAATGGCCAGGTGACTTTCAAGCTGTTCTTTTTTCCACGGATCCATTCCCGGGAATGATAGCTTTTGAAGTGCTAAAATTTCATCTATATCGTCCGGTTTGATGTTACGAATAATCATTTTTTTCTCGAATTTTGATAAATCTATTGTAGACATACGCTCAAACAACCCTTTCTCTCTCTTCATTAGGCAATTAGTTTCCCTGTTTTTTATTATAATAAACATTATTAAAAATTCAAAAAATACCGTTCATATAGTCAGCTATATGAACGGTATTTTCTATTTGCAAATATCTAATTTTATGGATGTTTTTTTATTAGGATAATTTTCAATAAATCCTGGTCCTAAAGAGACTTTAATGCCATCTATTTTATATACATTATAGCGTTCACCGCGATTTAACGTACGAATCTTTATCCATTTTCCTTTTTCTTCCTTTAACAAAACCATCGGTGATTGAATCGTTACAAAACCAATTTGGCCTTTTGAGAGCTTTTTCGTTTTACAAAGATTCTGGGCGACTGGAGCACTGCTTACTTTGTATTTGTTTTTAACAGCGATTGAATCAAAACTTTGAGAATGGAATTGACCAATAACCACTTTTGTACCGGTTTGAACGCGGTCAAACAGCCAGCGTACCTCTTCATCATACATACGAATGCACCCAGAACTTGCGTAAGTCCCGATAGAACTTGGATTATTATTTCCATGAATAGCATACGTCGTTCCATATGTTCCGCGCGCATTTAATCCTAGCCAGCGATCACCTAGTGGATTCCTAGGATCTCCTCCCCGAATGTTGTCTTTATAATAAGGCCGGTTTTTAATTTTATTCACAATGCTAAAGGTACCCTCTGGTGTATAACTCATCTGCCTCCCCGTCGCAACTTTGAACGTCCTTACTAATTTTCCTCTATCATAAAAAGCAAGGGTGTTAGTAGATTTGTTAATAATAATAAGTTGATTTGACGCCGCAGAAGCATTGCCTGTCAGACCCATCCCCGCGAGTAAAAAAACAAGCCCAACAAAAAAAACAGCCACCTTTTTCATTTATCGACTCCCCCCAATTTCTCTTATATCTATATAAGAAAAGTATAGGATGAAAGGCAAACCATCAGAACACTTTTTACCTTATAAGTCAAAATACAATAAAATCTTTCACGCACCCCTTTTTACTGACAAGAAGCAATAAATGTACATAACAAAAAACGGCCCTTTAAAGGGCCGTTTCATTTGTATTTAAAGCTTTACTTCAACTTTTGCATTTTTCTTAAGTTCTTCAACTTTTTTCTCCAACGCTTCTTGTTTCTTTTGTTGTTCAAGCTGCTGCTTAATTTGAGGCTTTACGTCTTCAAGCTTTGGCATTTGAGATTGTTCTTTACCGCCGCTTGCTTGACTTTGGCTTTGTTTTGCAAATTGATCGTAATAATCTTGAATTTCTTTATCTGTTACTTCTGGTGTTTGGATGTCTTTATCTACGTACTGCTGATATTTAATGCTGTCAGCCAGCTCAGACTTTAATTGTGATTGAGTTAGTCCTGCATCTTTTAAAGCCGCTTTAAACTGTTTATCTGTTTTGAACTGCTTTTTCGTTTCTTTTAACTTTTTATTTACTTCTTCATCAGTTGCTTTATAGCCTTTGTTTTCAGCTTCTTGCAATAGCAGCGTTTGACCTACTAAATTGTCAATTGTTTGCTGCTTTACTTGTTTAGCTGCTTCTTTAGATGTTGGGTCCTGTCCCATTTGTTGATATTGGGCTTGTGATGAGGATAATGCAGCATTATATTCTTCACCAGAAACTTTTTTACCGTTTACAACCGCTACGGTTTTCTTCTCATCTACTTTTTGTTTATCTAATTTCTTCTGCATTTCTTTTGCTTGCTTTTCCTGCTTTTCCTGAGCCTCTTTTTGCTTCTCAGTTTGTGCAGTTTTCTGATCATCACTTTTTGATTGCTTTGCATCATCGTTTGAACCGCATGCTGTTAAAGCTGCAGCAATTAACCCAATGAGCAATGTATACATCAGTTTTTTCATGATTAATCTCCTTTCATAATCCCAAACGATTATTAGCTATTCGAAAAAATCATCTAGGGGGCATTGTATATGATATAGGCGTAAAAAGAAACCATTTAGGCTAATTTTAAACATATGTAATAAGATTGAAACGTTTTGTAATCTTATGAAAGATAAATGCTCTTCTTTATACGGCCTGTCTAATCATAACATTATTTAGTATGATTTACATAATTTACAGCACCTTATACATCTGTATTATTTCAATTTATTTGTTATATGAAAAGCAATAGTATTTGATTTCATGTTTCTATAAGAACTTTATACAAATTTAACGATATCACAAGTTCTTTTTTTATCCAATTGAAAGCCGAAATTCATAAAAAAAAAGAAAAAAGCATGGGATAATCATGCTTTTTTCTTTTCAATTTATGTATGAATTATAAAACGATTCATACGAATACGTAATCAAATTGTTTTCTTTTGCAAAACATTCAATGGAAACAGGAAATAAGAACCCGTATTTTTTTAAAATTGCAATATTTTTTTCGAATTGCTCGCAGTCGCTTTCTTCAATCGGCCGATGTTGAATCGCTTCAATCACGGCAATTATTGTCTGAAGGCTACTAATGACTTGCAATGCTTCATCGAGTAAGCCATTATATAAATGGTCTGTACAATAATCTGGATTTAATAATTCATCAGGATTAAGCTTATCTACAGATACATACCGAGGTAACAAGTCATAGCGAAGCTGTTCAGTCAACTCTTCTATGTAATTCTCCATTTCTGGCGGAGCTGCTTGGGCAATTTTCATGGTTACCCCCCCTTTTTTCTCTTAACTTATGTCTCTTTATTTAGCATAACATAAACATAAAACGAGAACTTCAGGTAGTTATTTCCTCCTAATTATTTACAAGTTCTTTTAAAAGATTAAAGGATATTTACTAGTATGTAAGGAAGGGATTAAATATGAGTATACACGGCCAATGGCTAGAAGATAAAATCGCAAAAAATGATGCAGGGCAAACAATTGAAGATTATTTAAAAACGAAATGGCGTATTCCTAAAAAAACGTTGCATCAGTTTCGGATGAATAAAAATGTGCTTATAAACGGTGAGCCTTTACCATGGAGAAACACTCTCAAGGAAAATGATAAAGTGTCACTCCCTTTTTTTGAAGCAGAGCCTAATGAAATAACACCTTACAATGTTGATATAGAGATTTTGTTTGAAGATGAGCACGCACTAATCGTAAACAAACCAATAAACCTAGATACTCATCCTTCATCAGAACAAGACCAAAAAACTCTTTTAAATGCTGTAGCTGCTTATTTTCAAAAAATAGGCCTCAAAACAAAGCCTAGACACGTTCACCGTTTGGACAGCGATACATCAGGTACTATCTTATTCACGAAGCATTTTGTAGCAAGCTCTGTGTTTGATCAGCTGCTGGCTGAACGTAAAATTAATCGGACTTATATTGCCCTCGTCCAAGGAATCATAAAAAAAGAGGACGGAATCGTCAATGAACCCATTGGACGCGATCGTCACCATGCTACAAGAAGAAGAGTATCTAGAACGGGACAAGCTGCCAAAACATCTTATCGGGTGTTAAAACGCAATACGGCCAAAAATGAGACGCTTATTGAACTTTCGCTCGAGACCGGACGCACTCACCAAATTCGTGTTCATATGAGTCACATCGGCCATCCATTACTTGGCGATACGCTTTATGGAGGAAAGAGATTAAAAGAGCAGCAGCAAGCTTTACATGCCATTAAGCTTTCTTTTATACATCCGTTTACACATCAGCGCGTGTCAGCTGTTGCACCTCCAACTCAGCAAGTCTTTTTGCCTTACAGCAAGTTGCTTTCCTATTAAACATAAAAGAGAGGTTAAGACACAACCAGCTGAAGGCAAACAAATAGGAGAAATACGCTCGTATGGATCGCTTGAGACACCGCTGCTGATTTCCGTGCAAGACTTCGCTTTCCGCGGGCGGCCGGAGTCTTCGTCTTGCCCTCCAATCACCAGCTAGAAGCAGCCATATACATGAAACCTGCGTTCACCATATCAATAAAAAATCCGAACGATTTGAATTCTTTATCAAGAATCTCAATTCATCGTTCGGATTTTCGTTTAAATAAAATACTTTTGTCCTAGCCTCTTTTTTTCTATTGAATTTTAAACTGACGAATCAAGTTCGCCAATTCTTCACTAATCTCTTGCAGATGTTCAGCTGATTGAGAAACAGTAGAAATAGCTCTAATTTGTTCTTCTGTAGAAGCGGTAATTTCTTCAGTTCCCGCTGCTGATTGCTGTGCAATAGCTGCTATGCTTTGAATGGCCGCTACCACGTCTTCCTTATGCTCATCGATACTGTCCATGCTGCTTGTCACATGTTCGACAGCCGCCGCCACTTGTTCAATCGTAGTTGCAATTTCATGAAAAGCTCGTTCTGTATCTCCTACCACAAAGTCTTGAGACTTTGAAAGCTCTTCTGTACGGTTGCATTCTTCACGCGCAGCAGCGACTTCCCCTTGAATCGCTGCAATCGTATGGCGAACTTGTTCAGTGGCCTGAGAGGACTGTTCAGCAAGTTTTCGCACCTCTTCAGCTACTACCGCAAATCCTTTGCCATGTTCTCCTGCACGAGCTGCTTCAATACTAGCATTTAAGGCAAGTAAATTTGTCTGATCTGAAATACTATTAATCGTGAAAATAATAGATTCAATTTTTTTCATCTCATTTGTTAACTCTTCCATTACAGCTTGAACAGCGTGAATCGTTTGAGACGATTCAGTGGTTTGGTTGCGAAGGAGCTGCATCTGTTTTAAACCTTTTTCATTGATGCTTACAGCTTCAATCGTCATTTTATTAATCTGTGCATTTTGTTCAATGACTTCTTCAATTTGCGAAGATAAACTCATCGTTTTATGATTAGTAGAGTCAGCATCAGAAGCTTGCTGCGTGGCACCGCTGGCAATCTCATGGATAGCCCGGCCGATTTCCTCACTGGATGCAGTTGCTTCTTCAGATACGGCACTCAAGTCTTCAACAGACGTTTTTACTGTCTCAACAGACGTCTGAACCGTGCCAATCAATGTTTTCATTTTGGCTACCATATCATTAAATAAATGAGTAAGCTCACCAATTTCATCTTTTGACTTCGTCTTCACCTGAACCGTTAAATCGCCAGCTGTTACTTTGGCTACTTCATTTTTCAAGCGGCGAATCGGATTAGTAATGATTCTTGAGAAAAAGATGGTTAACACCACTGATAATAAGATGCCAATTAACGCAATCCAGACAATAACAGTCAGTAAATGATGAGCGCTTGAGAGCATTTCATTATAAATAAAGGCATTTCCTATCTTCCAATTCGTCCCTTCGAGAGTATCATATGCCATCACTCTCTCTTCACCTTGAAACGTATACTTCATGAAATCTCTATTCCGGTCTGCTTCGTACATTTTTTTCATAAATGGCTGATTCATTAAATTTTTCCCAGCTTCTGTTGGATGAACGAGCGCTGTGCCATTTTGATCAAATAAAAATGCATACCCACCGTGATTTACTTCTGCTTTACCTACAATGTTTTTTAATGCATCTAAGTCTAAATCAGTAGCTATAACGCCCAGCACATTTTTAGTATCTGGATCTAAAATAGCCTTTGCAATTGTCACAACCGTCTTTTTTGTTGCTGCATCTTCATATGGATCCGTATAAATAACCTTATCAGGTGATTCTACTGCTTGTTTGTACCACACCCTTGAAGTCGGATCATAGTTTGAACCAAACTCTTGTTTAGGAACAGAATACATTCCTTTATTTTTAGTGCCTATGTATTCAAGTGCTAGGTTTGGATACTTTTCTTTAAACTGCGTAAACTCTTTTTGAACTGTGTTCCATGTAAAATACGGATTTTTCTCTTGGTTTGTTTGATCTCCTTCCTGCTTAACAAAATTAACAATTACATCATTTTCACTATACGTCAGCAAAGAACGACTATACATGTCTAAGTACGTATGAATCGTTTCTTTTAACTCTTTCACTTGACTTTGAGACTGAACTTCTACATCTTTTTCTATTTGTGTTTTGGTAAATTGATAAACAGCCCCTGAAACAACTAATAATAAACTAGCTATAAAAATACTAAAAAATACTACGAGCTTTGCACTTAACCTCTTCATTCCCTCACCCTTCTACAAAAATCTTTATATTACTAATAACGGCTTTTCATTTTCATTTTTGAAGAAGTTTTTGTGATTTATTTCAAATTCCCACAAAATAAAACCAGCGCATCCTTTCATAACGAAAGAACGTGCTGGTTTTATTTTTGCTTTTCGTATGCATCAGGTTCAATATGAACAAGCGTATCTTTAATTTGATGCTCATCGTTCATCATATGTTCAATTTGATCAGCAATTTCATGGCTTTTGATAACATTTAAATGGGGATCTACTTTAACAGTTACATCAATCACGACTTGATTACCAAGCTTGCGCGCTTTCACATCTTCTACTTCTTTTACACCTTCTACAAGCTCGATGCTTTCTTTGTAGTGCCCTAACTTCTCTTCGTCGAATCCGTCTGTTAAGGAATGAGCCGCTTCTTTAAAAATCTCGATGGCTGTTTTACAAATAATAATTCCCACAGCAAAAGCAGCTACCACGTCCAGCCAGGGCAGGCCGAATTGTGAGCCAAAAATTCCCACAACAGCCCCTATACTCACAAGTGCATCAGACAAATTATCTTTAGCAACCGCATATAAAGACTGGCTATCAAGTTTTTTAGCAAGCTTAATATTATATCGATAGACACCACCCATAATGGCAGCCGCTCCAAGACCTACCCAAGCAGCCAGTAAATTAGGCGCTTCAGATTTGTCCATAAATAATGACTGACCCGCATCGACCAATACTTCTAGTCCGATGACCATCATGATAAAAGAAGCAATAAGTGAAGAGATATGTTCCGCTCTGGAATGTCCATAGGGGTGATCATTATCGCGAGGTTTTTTAGAGATTTTTAAGCCGACTAAGACGGCAATTGATGCAATAATATCTGTAACATTATTAAGACCGTCGGCTTTTAATGCAGAGGAAGCGGTGATACCCGCAATAATAAGTTTACATGCTGATAAAAAGATATATGATAAGATACTAACCCAAGCGCCTTTTTGGGCTTGCTCATAGTAGTTCTCCATCCCTTCCACTCCTTTATTCAAAATAAGCAAACTTAGTGTAACAAATGGATTTGGTGTGGGTCTATAGAAACATTATTGGCTGTTAACATACAAATAGAGAATGTTAAACTCTTTAGCTTTCTGCAAAACAAGTTGCCTTTACTCAACACTTTAAACGTTTAAGATCTTTCTAAATGTGGCATTTCATGTAGGAGGACCCTTTTCTCAAATCGCCCTGTAAAATTATTTATTATTTCTTAAAGGGTGTGATTTTTATCACAGCCGAGGGTATTTATTCTTGTTACACTAACATTGTGAAAAACATCACAAAATAAAATTCAAAGGATGATACAAATGAAAACACAATTTACACCAAAAACACGAAAAGTTGCCGTTATCGGAACTGGTTTTGTTGGCTCAAGCTACGCTTTTTCAATGGTGAATCAAGGTATTGCCAATGAATTAGTGTTAATCGATATGAACAAAGAAAAAGCAGAAGGTGAAGCACGCGATATCAATCATGGAATGCCATTTGCCACACCGATGAAAATCTGGGCTGGAGATTATAAAGACTGTGCTGACGCTGATTTAGTAGTTATTACAGCGGGCGCTAATCAAGCTCCAGGGGAAACACGCTTAGATCTAGTTGAAAAAAACGTTAAAATTTTTGAATGCATTGTAAAAGATATTATGAACAGCGGGTTTGACGGCATCATTTTAGTGGCAACAAATCCAGTTGATATTCTCGCACACGTTACACAAAAAGTATCAGGATTACCAAACGAACGGGTAATTGGTTCAGGAACGATTCTTGACACAGCTCGCTTCCGCTACTTGTTAAGCGACTATTTCGAAGTAGATTCTCGCAACGTCCACGCTTATATTATGGGCGAACATGGAGATACGGAATTTCCTGTTTGGAGCCACGCGCAAATTGGCGGTGTGAAGCTCGAACATTTTATCAATACTGCCGCTATTGAAAAAGAACCGGATATGCAGCATCTATTCGAACAAACCCGCGATGCGGCTTACCATATTATTAATCGAAAAGGAGCGACTTATTACGGAATTGCGATGGGGCTTGTACGCATCACCAAGGCTATTTTAGATGATGAGAATTCTATTTTAACGGTATCTGCTTTATTAGAAGGACAATACGGTATTTCTGATGTGTATATCGGCGTACCAGCTATTATTAATAAAAACGGCGTGCGCCAAATTATTGAATTGAATTTAACTCCTCACGAACAGCAGCAGCTCGAGCACTCTGCTAGCATTCTTAAGCAAACTCGCGACAGAGCTTTTGTGTAACATCTAAAGATTTTTGCGGGGGACTCCCCCGCTCCCTTGTTTTAAATATGTAGTAGAGGTGTATGAATATGACGTGGACTCAGGTATATAATCCGTTAGATAATATTTGGCTTTCTGCACTAATTGCACTCATCCCCATTATCTTTTTCTTTATTGCTTTAACTCTTTTGAAATTAAAAGGACACATTGCTGCCGGTATTACGGTGCTTCTTTCTATGATTATTGCTATTTATTTTTATGATATGCCTGCCTCAATGGTCTTAGGAGCCACAGGCTATGGGTTTCTGTATGCACTTTGGCCCATCAGCTATATTATTATCGGAGCGGTGTTCTTATACAAGCTAACTGTCAAAAGTGGACAGTTTACTACCATCAGACAATCTATTATTTCAATAACCGATGACCCCCGCTTGCAAATGCTGCTTGTTGCTTTTTCTTTTAATGCTTTTTTAGAAGGTGCAGCGGGATTTGGAGCTCCAATTGCCATTACAGCAGCGCTTCTAGTTGGACTTGGCTTCAAACCGTTAAAAGCAGCGGCGCTATGTTTAATTGCTAATACAGCTTCAGGAGCGTTTGGCGCCATGGGGATTCCTGTCATTGTCGCAGGACAAGTATCTGGCATAAATCCAAAAGAAATTGCTCATTTTCTTGGTACGCAGCTTCCGATTATTTCTTTTCTTATCCCTTTTTTACTTATCTTTATTATGGATGGGATAAAAGGATTAAAAGACGTATGGAAAGCAACGAGCATCACAGCCATTTCCTATGCACTGACACAGTATTTAACTGTTACATACATCGGCCCTGAACTTCCAAATATCACATCTTCTATTGTGAGTTTGCTTGCTCTTGCTTTTTATATTAAACGAACAAGCCCGGCAGCAGCTAAAAGCTTCAGCCTGTCACCAAAACAGATTTTAAAGGCTTGGTCTCCTTTTATTCTATTAACGATACTCGTTACGGCTTGGAGCATTTCTTTTGTCAAAACGATGCTTGAACATATGAACCTGCTTATTAACGTCCCATTTTTACACAATCACGTAATTAAAGCAGCGCCTTTAGTAAAAGATCCTACGCCTTACGCTGCTGTCTTAAAAATAGACGTATTTGCAGCAACAGGCACAGCAATTCTTATTGCTTGTATCCTTTCAGTTTTCTTGCTTAACGTATCGCCAAAAGTGGCATGGACCACTCTTTTAGAAACCGTAAAAGAATTATCAAGACCTATTATTACTATTATGATGGTCATTGCTTTTGCTTTTATTTCAAATTATTCAGGACAGTCTTCTACACTTGGATTAGCGCTCGCTACATCAGCTGCTTATTTTCCATTTTTATCTCCATTTCTTGGCTGGATCGGCGTATTTCTAACGGGGTCTGTCGTATCAAATAATGCGCTGTTCGGCAACTTGCAGCTAACTACAGCTCAGCAAATTAATGTTTTGCCAATTATTCTTGTAGCGGCCAATACTGCCGGCGGAGTGATGGCTAAAATGCTTTCTCCTCAATCAATTGCCGTCGCTGCCGGAGCAGTGGGACTGGCTGGAAAAGAAAGTGAACTGTTCAAATACACGCTCAAATACAGCATGGGATTTTTGATACTAGGGGGATTTGTTACCTTTTTGTTAGCTTGGTGGTTATGATAAAAAACTGCTAAAAATCCTGTTATTACCTTGTTTCTTTCATTTAAACAAACGTTTGATTATATAAAAAGGTCCCCAGTTAGCGCTGGGGACCTTTTTATTCTGAAATAAGTAAACCTATATTGCCAAATTGTTTTCCTTTATCTAATCGTTCGCAAGCTGCAACTGCCTCTGACAACGGATAGAATCGATCGACGATTGGTTTAATTTGATGTTTCTCTATAAAATCCATCATGTCCACAAATTCTTCCTGACTTCCCATAGACGTGCCAAGTATATTGAATTGAGGATAAAAAATAGTTCTTAGAGGCAATTCAACTTCATTTCCAGAACTCGCCCCAAAATTAACAATTCTTCCATTTGGCTTTAATATTTCAAAATAAGTAGGAAATAAAGCTGCCCCCACACTATCAAGTATGATATCTACTTTTCTATTGTTGATTTCTTCTTTTAGACTGTTTCCGCTATCTAACGCATAATCCGCTCCATGCTTTAGAGCTTGCTTTCTTTTTTCATCACTTCTAGAAGTGACTGTTACGTTAGCTCCGATAGCTTTTGCGAATAACAATCCATAGGTCGCGACTCCGCTTCCTATACCGGGAATAAGGAGGTGCTCTCCTTTTTTTAACTGCCCTTTTGTAAATAGAGCTCTATAGGCAGTTAAAGCGGATAATGAAAGAACCCCCGCCTGTTTCCAAGATAGATAAGATGGCTTTTGCACAACATTATCCGCTTTTATGATTACATACTCTGCAAATGTTCCATTCGATGGACCACCTAAAATTTTAGGTGTAAACGGAATGTCCTCTACACGATCCCACTCCAGACTTGGATTAATGATCACTTCTATTCCAGTTTTTAAACCTTTTACGCCTTCTCCCACTTCTTCTATAATACCTGCACCGTCTGAACCGGGAATAAACGGCTTATCTCCTTTACCTCGATTTTTCATAACGAACAAGTCTCTCCGGTTTAAACCTGCTGTTTTTAACCTTATTTTTATTTCTCCTCTTTGAGGTTGCATCTCCTGAAGATCTCTGTAATTCATGCCTGCTATTCCACTTTTTTCACTATGTATAATGCCTTTCATCATTTCGCCTCCTCTTAATCTACCCTACTAAAAAGCTGAAAATGGTAAAAGAAATATGCCTAAAAAAGGAAAAAAAACAGTTTTCACATTCACTTTTTCACCGTTTTATCTTTATTTTTCTGTATCGTAAAGGTATTAAGCTTCTTTTATTACAGTTTTGTTACAAACAATATTTTTGTAACAAAAAGATTAAAAAGTAGAAAGAAACGCCTGAAAACGTTGATAAATCAACATTTAACTGGTAATTCCCTTACTATATCTATTTTAGAAACTAGTAAAAAACTAAAAAAATTTAAGAAAAAAAAGACAAAACACTTTCTTTTGTTACAGATTTATTGTAATATAAATGTAACAAAAGAAATATAAAACACATAATTGTTACATAAATAAGGTTAATTAATTAGGAGTGAGTTAGAAATGAAAAAAATTGGACTAGTTTTATCATCAATCGCTATTTTCTTTACACTAAGCACTGGAGTTACAGCACAAACAACATCTACAACACTAACGGATGCAAATGCTGTCAAAATTGCAGCTAGTGCCAGCAATCATTTCTGGAGTGCTCTGCACGGTTATAAAAACAAACCATGTACAGAACGTACATTTGAATATAAAGGAACTGAGTACGTGTATCTTTGCCCTGAATTTGATACAAAAGCTGAGCTATCAAGCTACTTATCTGAGACATTTACAAATAGTGCAGTAGAAAAAGGATTAACAAATTACGGCTATATCACATATAACGGCAAACTTGCACATCCAATCGGCGACGGATTCAGCATGTTAGAGTGGTCAAAAGCAAAAACAAAGCTTGTGTATCAAACAGCAACAGTTCGCTCTTATGAATTCACAGTTCCAACTGTAGATGGCGGCAGCGTAAAACGCACTGTCACATTCTATAAATCTAATTCTCAGTGGAAAGTAAATAAATTTGACGCTGTTCAATAATAAAAAAAGCAGGCCTGCTTGAGCAGACCTGCTTTTTTCTTTTTTATCGATAACATAAATAAAACTTCTACTTACAGCGCTCTAATAGCTGTAAATAGAAGTTGAGATCACAAGTTTAAGTAAATCAAATTTTGTCGAATCCTGTAGAAACAGTGATAAGTTACGTTTTATATTACAGGCTAAATTGCTTATTGTCAACATAATTCAGCAAAAAGATAGGGCAATATATTCAGAGCATAATAAAGACATTAACTTGGATTTTGTTCATGTTCCTCTGGGTTATCATGTACAGGATGCGCGCCTGGAAATAATCTTTGCGCTTTTTCATGAAGATTTTTGTTTTCATAATTAAATGCGCTATACGTTCGCTGCCCTTCTTCCCATGAAGTAGATTTCCCAAGTTTTTGATTAACAGGAGAGCCGAAAGGACCGTCTGGAAATTCTTCAGCGGTTATATACTCGTGGCTTTTTTCTACTGTAGAGAAATCATCATACGGTTTGTGTTCTTTCAATGATTTCACCCCTTCTTTCTAGAAGATTTTCTACTAGTATGCACACTTCTTTGTAAAAAACCCTCTTAAATTAGTCTAAATCAGGGTATGATAACTATACATTTATTTTTTAAAGGAGTTGAACAGCTTGGAACCTAGACCTCAGAAAGGAACTTTTTTCCGAGAAAAAATCTTAAATAATAAATTTGTTGTATATACAATTATTATTTTTATTCTCAGCATGACTATTTTTTCGTTATCAAAAATCGGTTTTATTTTAATTCCTATCTCTATTTTTATTAAAACAATCGCACTGCCGATTATCTTAGCAGGAATTTGCTTTTATTTATTTAATCCGCTTGTTGACTTTTTAGAACGAAAAGGTGTAAAACGAATTATTTCCATTCTTGTTTTATACATAGTGATTATCGGCGCATTAGCCATTATTATTTCATCGGTTATTCCGCCTCTAAAAAATCAAGTTGACCGTCTTATTGATAATATCCCAGAGCTGACGCATGACGTTCAGCATGCGGTGACGAATCTTTCAAATAACCGATATGTCGAGCAGGGTCTTCAGTCGGCCAACACGGACCTAGACAAGCTTTCAAAAGATGCTTCCAAACACTTGAGTAAATATGTTTCTGGATTTTCAAGCGGTATCGTTAATTTTGTCGGAACCATCACAGAAATAATATTATCGGTTGCCGTTTTACCCTTTATTCTTTTTTACTTGTTGAAAGATGGAAAAAATCTTCCTAATTACATTGTGAAGCTGCTTCCAAATCGTTCTCGTTCTGAGGCTAAGTTTATTTTAGCCGATATGAATCATGCACTAAGCGCATATATTCGCGGGCAAATTTTCGTTGCAATTTGTATAGGTGTACTGCTTTTCATTGGCTATCTGATTATTGGATTAGACTATGCATTACTTTTAGCGATTATAGCCATGGTAACCAATGTTGTGCCTTACCTTGGTCCTATTATCGCCATCATACCAGCAATTATTATTGCGTTTATTACCTCTCCTTTCATGCTTGTAAAACTAGCCATTGTCTGGGCAGTTGTTCAATTGCTTGAAGGTAAAGTAATATCTCCGCAAATTATGGGAAGAAGCCTAGACATTCACCCGATTACAGTCATTTTTGTCATTCTAACCGCCGGAAACTTATTCGGAATCATCGGTATTATTTTAGCCGTCCCTGGATATGCCGTTTTAAAAGTTATTATTACGCATATTTATCAATTCATCCGTTTGAATTCTACTATGTATCCAGATAAAAAAGCATAATAAAAAGCCCATCGATTTTCGATGGGCTTAACTTTTTACTTTTGTTCTTCTTCATCTTCACGATCAAACCAAAGGAGCTCTTGATCATCTTCATCTCCATTATAGTTGATGAGAATTTCTTCTCCTGCTTGGATATCCGTATATGCATAAAAATCAAAGGTATGATTGTCAAAATTAATTTCATACGTAGCATTGGGTGTATACGAGTGATTAAACAGCATACCGTATCCCAAAAGAATAGCCGTATGATTCACTCCATATTCAAAAGCATAATCCGCTAGTGTTGTTTTCTCAATAAAATCATGCTCTTTATTAGGATAAGCGATAACAGGAGCTTCGTGAATAAGCGTTCCTTTTTTAATATCTTGCTTAGCAAATACACCTCTATTAAATTCTCCGTCGCTTATCGCAGACACTTTTATTTCGATCATATTCGTCACCTATATATTCTTTCCTCTAAGATTTTTTTCTTCCTTAAGCTTGACAGTTTCTAATGGGGAAATCAACTGTTTTTCATAACCACTTGAATATAAGCTGAAGGAGCGCTTATCATGCACACTTGTGTAAGCACTTACCTTGTTAGAAACATGCAATTTGATTTTATTTTAGACATGGAAAAGCAATGACCTTGCGCATAGCGCTTTTTTGAGCCATTCAACATGTGAAGAATCGTTTTTCTCTGTGATATAATCGTTTATGCTGTTTTTTTATGTTAATCTATCACTCTTACTACCAAATTTATCTCATGTTAGAAAGAAGGTTTTAAATGAACTTAAATCATGACAAAGATGGTGTAACGTATGCAGTCCTTTCTTATCTTATGTGGGGGCTTACGCCAATTTATTGGAAGCTGGTTCACCACGTAGCACCAGGGGAGCTTTTAGCTCAGCGCGTTTTTTGGTCTTTTATTTTTATGCTTATTCTTTTATTGATAACAAAGAAATGGCGTACATACATTACGTTTGTAAAAGAAATAATGAAAAAACCATCCTTATTCTGGTCCCTTTTTACTGCGTCTGTACTTATTAGTGCAAATTGGGGCATTTTTATGTGGGCTGTCATTGATGGAAAAATAGTAGAAGCGAGCCTTGGACAATATATTAATCCCCTAACAAGTGTTTTATTAGGTGTTATTGTCTTAAAAGAGAGATTAAGCGGAGCTCAAATTTTTGCATTTATACTAGCAGGGATCGGCGTATTAACACTCAGTCTTCATTATGGTGTTGTTCCTTGGATTTCGCTTAGTTTAGCTCTTACTTTCGGATTATATGGTTTGGCAAAGAAAAAGATTAAAGCTGATTCGACAATCGGATTAACCCTTGAAACGATGGTCATCTCCCCTATTTCATTAGCATACATAGGCTACCTCACGTTTCAATCACACTTGCAGTTTTTTGATTCTTTTTCAACAAGTCTTTTATTAATGGGAAGTGGAATGGTCACAGCTCTACCACTCTTATTATTCACAAAAAGTGCTAAAAAAGTATCATTATCAATGCATGGTATTCTTCAATATATTTCACCAACCTTATCTCTGCTAGCAGGAGTAATTCTATACCATGAATCGCTAACAAAAGCTCATGTTATTGCTTTTAGTTTTATTTGGTTAGCTCTTATTGTTTATACGTTTTCATCTATTACTAAATGGGGGAACAAAAAACACATAAAAAATAAGATGGAAGCCTAACAGAAGCATACATTTTCTTACGTATTATTTCTAAACAAATTGGGCTGAAAGGAGCGATACTCATGAAACAAATCATTGACGCTCATATTCACCTCGATCAATATGAACCGAAAAGCTGGAAGGACATAATAGAGAAGGATCCTTCGTTACAAGCGCTTATTTCTGTATCTTCCACATTACAGTCTTGCCAACTTAATCAAAAAATCAGCCAATTGTATTCCTGTGTGAAACCCGCCTACGGATTTCATCCTGAACAAATACTGCCTTCTTCAAATGAATTAGCGGAGCTGTTTGCCTGGATTGATCAAAACAATGAAGAAATGATAGCTGTTGGTGAGGTTGGTCTACCTTATTACTTAAATCAGACCTATACTCTTTCTCTAGAGCCCTATTTGGAGCTGCTTGAAGCTTTTATTATTCATTCAAAAAAGTGGGGAAAACCGTTAATTCTTCACGCTGTATATGAAGACGCTGAAATTGTGTGTGACTTACTAGAAAAACATTCCGTGTCTAAAGCTCACTTCCACTGGTTCAAAGGAGCTAAAAAAACCGTTGAACGAATGAAAAACAACGGTTACTATATTTCAGTTACACCTGATATTGTATATAAGCCTAAAATCCAAGCGCTTGCCATGGAATACCCTCTTGACTACTTGATGGTCGAAACAGATGGTCCGTGGCCATTTGAAGGACCTTTTCAAAACCAGACAACGGTTCCATCAATGATACATCAGTCCGTTGAGGAAATAGCACGTCTCAAAGGAGTTTCTGGAACGGAAGCATATGATTTTTTATATCAAAATACGTCTTGTTTTTATAATCTCTCCACATAAAAGGCCTTTCCCTAAGGAAAGGCCTTTTATATCTAAATTCGTTTCACAAGTTTTACGATTAGCACAATCACTGCAATGACAAGAAGAATGTGAATGATGCCGCCGCCAATATGAAAAACTAATCCTAATAACCAAAAAATAAATAAAAGTCCAATAATCGTCCACAACATAATTTTTTCTCCTTTTTTATATGTAGTATTTGTTATAATTCTATATTTCCCTAAATGTGCATAAATAAACGCATTTCATATACATCTTTTCACTAAGGAAGGTTCACATAATGTACAAAAAGTACTCATGTTCTCTGTGGTAAAATAAGTATGTAATCTTATTTCATTTAAACTATAGCGGAGATGATTAACTATGACGTGGATTGTATTACTTTCCATCATTCTTGTAAGTGCACTCAAAATATTAGTAACGTGTCTTCCAACTCCAGTGGTCAAATGGCTTATGACTAAATTTCAATTACACCCAACACTTGATGATCAAAACGTTACTGTCACAGTTGATGGGAAACATTTAGAAGGCAAAGACAAAATGCAAGTGATTGATTATTTTAATAAAGCAACATTTTTAAAACAATATTATGTCCATGAAGGAAATAAGGACTATTATAAACACCTAGAAGACAGTGAAACTCCACTGGTTATCGATACGAAAAAAGGAAAAAAAGATGTTCGATTATGCGTATACAGTTATGATGATCATGTCGATGTCGTAAAACAGTATAAAAAGAAAATTATTGCTTACAGCCTGCTGTCTGATCACCTTCAAAAGCAGTCCATAACAGCTGACCTAGCTTAAACCAGTCGCCTATAAGGCGGCTTTTTTAGTTTTAGGTTGAAGCTATCTTATTTAAAAATTCCAAACTTTAACATTAATTCTAATGCTATAATATAAATTAATAGAATTTTCTAACTTTTAAGGGGTGATGGATAATGCTTTCTTTGTTAGGGTTTGGAATGATTGCGACTTTTCTATTTCTCGTCATTAGTAGACGCTTGTCCGTGGTTGTTGCTTTTATTTTTGTCGCTATCCTCTTTGGTGTAATTGGAGGTTTTAGTGCTGATATGGGCGATATGATGATGAATGGTATTTTAAAAGTAGCTCCTACGGCCATTATGATTGTTTTTGCTATTTTATATTTTGGACTAATGATTGACGTCGGTTTATTTGATCCTATGATTTCTCGTATCCTAAACATTGTGAAAGGCGATCCTTTAAAAGTCGTAATGGCAACTGCCATTATTACAATGCTTGTTGGCCTAGATGGAGACGGCTCTTCTACATTTTTAATTACAGTTTCCGCCTTGCTTCCTTTGTACACAAAACTGGGAATGAACCGACTAATACTGGCTTGTGTTATTAGTTTAAGCGCAGGTGTTATGAATATGATTCCTTGGGGAGGTCCTCTCGTAAGAGCCGCAGCAAGTTTACAATTAGAAGTATCAGATCTATTTAACCCTCTGATTCCAGCTATGGCAGCGGGATTGATGTGGACTTTATTTTCAGCATATCTACTCGGAAAAAGAGAGAAAGCGCGCTTAGGAACCATTCATTTAAAAGGTTCATCAATGGCTTTTGCTGAACAGCTTTCAGTTCATGAGACCCCTGGGAAGCCACCTAGACTCTTTTGGTTTAATGCCTTATTGACACTGTGCTTAATGATTCTCTTGGTCGTAGACATACTTCCTATTCCTATTTTATTTGCTATTGCTTTTGCCATTTCTTTATTTGTTAATTTTCCTCATCCAAAAGAACAGCAGGAAAGAATCTTAAGTCATGCAAACAGCTTTGTAATGGTTAGTACATTGGTTTTTGCAGCCGGAATTTTTACAGGCGTTTTTACAGAAACAAAAATGATGGATGCCATGGCTAATACCATTGTCAGCCTTACTCCTGAATGGCTAGGCTCCCACCTTCCCTTAGTTGTAGCAATAACGAGCCTTCCTCTTAGCTTTGTGTTTTCACCTGATGCTTATTACTTTGGCATTTTGCCTGTTATTAGCCATACAGCAGCTAATTTTGGTGTAGACCCTGTAGAAATAGGACGAGCAGCTTTATTGGGACATTCCACAACTGGGTTTCCTCTATCCCCTTTAGTGCCTGCTACTTTCATTCTGATTGGGCTGGTTGAAATAGATTTCGGCGAGCATCAAAAGTTTCTTTTTAAATGGGCCTTTGGGACAACTATTATCATGACGATTACAGCCATTTTAACGAATGCTATTTCCCCTTAGACTCCTACCATAAAAAAGGAAGCCGACTACCATAAGGCAATCGGCTCACACATGTAGGATATTGATTTAACACTAACAAAGTACAACACAACACTAGTAATTATATAATATATTTCATTATTTTGAAAGCGATTTCATATATATTTTTAAAAATATTTTGTTATTTGTTTTTCATAGAAAAAAACCACGTTTCAGCCAATTCAAAACGTGGTTCTTTTCTGTAAGGACTTGCCCTACAGGCTATAAATGTAAGTACGTTCATTATAGCATGAGCTCTTATTTAGATTCCATGGTAATTACTGTATAATATCGTTACATTACGACCGGTTGTATTTTTCTGTCCATGTGCAGCGTATTCCATGGCTCATCCTGTTCAGCTAGCCTTTCGATAAAACCTTGTGAAGTCCAGAATGGGATAGCCCCCGGTAAAAAAGGATGAGTATGCAGATACAACGTGTCATAAAAATGATTTTGAGCGAATTGTTCCACTGCCTTGAACAGCTGCTGTCCAATGCCTAGACGCCGGTATGCTGGATCGACATAGCATTTTACAATCTCGGCTGCAGTTTTATGTTCATATCGCTTTTTTAATGCATGAAACCTTCCATCGTAAGCGTATAAACCAATTGTTCCAATTACTTGTTGATTTTCCGTGACAGCTGAAAAAAAAGCAGCGCCTTTCGCTTGAGCATAATGTTCATTAAAATGAAGCAAATCCACAGGAAGCTGATTTTTTTCCAGCATAGGAAATAGCTCATTCCGCATATTCATGACAAACTGAATCACTTCAGCATCCTTTTCTTTTATTTCTTTAATTTGATACATTTGTACTTCTTGCACGTTTACTGTCACATCCTTTTATCTATCATTGTATACTTTCTCTTTTCCCTATAGGAACAGCAATATTGACTATGGCGTTACCTCTAAATGCTGAGTCAGCATATAATACTCGCTTGGATTTGTTGTCCAGTTTTTCACTTTTTGATTATAAGCAACAACAATGTTTGGATGTACAATCGATGACGTCAGCATTTTCCCATTAATCAAAGCGGTTGCTTGCTTAGCTAACTGATCTCGCTTTGCGTCATCTACGGTTGAATTTAACTGCTCAATCATTTTTGTTAGCTTATCATCATTAATCCGGCTGGCATTTAAACCACCGCCCGGCAAATAGTTCGTACTTAAATAATAGCTTGCATCTCCTCTAGGTGCAGTGATAAGGCTGTACAATGCTAAATCCCAATCGTCTTTTGCCATTAAATATTCATCGCTGTCCTCAACGAGATGAATCTTAATATTAATTCCTAACTCTTTCGCATTAGACTGTATAAGCTGAGCAATCAAAGGAAGTTCTGGCAACGAGCTGTATGTGACCAAAGAGAGCGATAATGGCTTTCCATTTTTGATTGCTTTTCCATTTTTGATTTGATAGCCTGCTTTCTCTAAATATTTTTTAGCAGATGCGATACCTCTTTGCTCATTAGCAGTATTATCAGCAAAAGGAAATTGGGGTAAAAATGGACCTCGAGCCGCTGCCGCTTGATTGTTCATTATGCTGCTGACAATTTCTTTTCGGTTCAATAAGGCATCGATAGCTTTTCTTACATTTTCGTCTTTTAATGCGTCATTGGTTTGATTATAAAGTAATAAATGAGTACGCACACTAGGTACTCCACTTACCTTAAAAGACGGATCTGTTTGTAAAGTGCCCAAACTTTCTAAAGGCGGGCGATAAATAATATCGGCTGTTCCAGATTGAAGAGCAGCAACTCGCGCATTAGCATCTTCGTTAAATGCAAAGGTCGCGTTTTTCAATTTTACTTTTCCATTCCAATAATCCTCATATCTTTCTAATTTCACTTGATTTCCTTGATCAAAAGACAAGACGTGAAATGGACCCGTGCCAATGGGCTTCTTAGCTATATGAGAAGCATTAACGTCTATAATGGCTGTGTTTGGATGCACTAATTCAGAAGGGAATTTAGGTATTGGCTCTTTTAACGTAATTGTCAGTATATGACCGTTCGCTTTCATTTCTTTGATTTTTAAAGCGTTTCTCATCGCATAGCTTTGGTCTATTGCTCTTTGAAGAGAAGACTTCACGGCATTTGCATCCAGCACTTTGCCATTTTGAAACGTGATGTTCTTTCTTATCGTAAATGTCCATGTAAGGCCGTTATCTTTTGTTTTCCACTTTTCAGCAAGCCAAGGCTTTATCTTTAAATCGTCGCTGATTTTGATAAGCGTCTCCCCCACTCCTGCACGAACTGCCGTGTAATCATCATCGGTATGGGGATCAAGGGTTGCAGGTGTGAAATTAAATAAAAATGTAACGCTTTCATCCGTTTTCTTTCTTTCTTTTATACTCATACTCTCTTCATGAGGCGCGCAAGCAGTAAGACCAAGTAAAACAAGAAGCAGTATAGATACGAGTTTTTTATTATTTATCATTCATTTTTCCACCTTCTATTTTAATACACAAAAAAAGCACTTCTAAAAAGAAGTGCTTGTCTTCACAACAAATCTAGATAAACGTATCCCTTGTTTATCGTATTTTTGATTCTGCCAAAACACCTCCCTATCCTCGTAGGTTATTGTGTGCTGCGATTTATGGCAGGTCTCCTGGCTTCAAGTCACTGCCTTATACCGCCTTCCCGTCTCTAAATAGACAGTGGCTTTTTGACATAAGGCTCCTTGTTACAGTGGCGGGACCGCTCCGGATTTGCACCGGATTCCCTTTTAAGGCAATTGAAAAACAATTACCACCATAAAAGCTTGTTATTTAATTTAGTAGCGTGCTCTTGAAACTCTAGAAGTAGAAGCTGATGGTGAAATGTCTTCATCATCAAATCCAGTGGCAATAACGGTTACCATCATTTCGTCCTTTAAATCTTCATTGATCACGGACCCAAAAATCATATTTAAGTCCTGATCAGAAGCGGACGTGACAATATCTGCTGCTTCCTGTACTTCGTAAAGACTCAGGCTGCTGCCGCTCGTAATGTTCAACAGCACGCCTCTTGCTCCATCAATCGATGCATCTAGCAGCGGACTAGAAATCGCTTTTTTCGCTGCTTCAATTGCCCGGTCTGATCCGGAAGCTCGTCCGATACCCATAAGCGCAAATCCTTGATTAGACATGATTGTTTTTACATCAGCAAAGTCAAGGTTAATCAGCCCTGGAACAGCGATTAAATCCGAAATACCTTGAATACCTTGGCGAAGAACATTATCTGCTTCACGGAATGCTTCAAGCATAGGCGTCTTTTTATCGACAATTTCAAGCAAGCGGTCGTTTGGAATTACAATAAGGGTATCTACCGATTCATTCATCGCAGTAATACCGCCTACTGCTTGCTTGGTACGTTTATTTCCTTCAAACTTGAACGGGCGAGTAACTACTCCAATTGTTAAAGCATTTAGTTCACGGGCAATTTGGGCAATAACCGGAGCTGCTCCAGTACCGGTTCCTCCGCCCATGCCAGCTGTTACGAATACCATATCTGCGCCTTGCAGTACTTCTTGAATTTGTTCTCTGCTTTCTTCGGCTGCTTCTCTTCCTACTTCTGGATTAGCTCCTGCACCTAATCCTCGCGTTAATGCCGCACCAATCTGCATTTTCACATCTGCTTTAGATAAGTTAAGCGCCTGAGCATCCGTATTGACGGCGATAAATTCTACTCCTTGTACACCGTGTTCAATCATACGGTTAACGGTGTTATTTCCTCCACCGCCGACTCCAATTACTTTAATTCGCACTAGCGGCGATACATCTGCATCAAATCCAAACATTCTAAGTTCCTCCTCAATGATCAAAATTACTTTCTCTTATTATCCGAAAAAACACGTGAAGAACCTTTTACTCCTATGTTTAACGCGTAACTGTTCTTTTGTTTTACAGATTTTATACATTTCTCTTTTAACCTTTAAATCTTTACATCTTTATGTAAATTTATTGTTGTTCTAAAATTAGTACGCCGAACTCTTTTATGGTTTTTCCACTCAAAACGGCATATAAGCTTATTGTATCATTCATTTGACAGATGTCTGTATTTAATTTTGAGTAAGATGTGACTAAGAGAATAATATTTTTATAGACAAAATGAGAAAAAGCCCTTAGAAATAAGGGCTTCTCTAGATAATAAACCGTTTTATAATTTCCCAGTTAAGAATTGAGCTTCTCCCATGCCAAAGCTCCAGTCAGCATTACCGTTTTCAACAATCGAAATCATAATGTCGTTTGGCTGAATGCCACAGCTCTCTCCAAGCTCTTTTACAATTAATCTGTAAAGAGCTTGCTTTTGCTCTTCTGTTCGCTGTTTGCTCGTTACACTTATAATAACCAAATCCTTGCTTCTCTCAAAACCTAGACCTGTATCTTCAATAATCATTTCATGAGCAGGATGCTGATGAACAATTTGATAACGATCGCGTTCTGGGACGCCAAAGGCTTCTAGCATCGCTCGGTGAGTAGCGTCTAGTAATGTTTTTAACTCTTTTTCATCTCTTCCTTCTATTACATCAAATCTAAGTAATGGCATACTAAGTAACCTCCAGCTTTTTGTCTAATGTATTATTGCTTCATCATATCACAACTATCATTTGTAAAAAAAAGATATGCTATTCACAATGTGTTCTCTAGTGAAAGAGACCTCAAACGCTTCAATAAAAGCTGAACCTAATAAAAAGAAATGAGCAGCATAACGGCTCATTTCATTAGTACAAAAATATTTATAATAAGAGCTAAAATACATACAGATACAATAGCAATGAGTACGTTCATCACAAGGTTTTGCGAGGATGTTTTGGCTTGTTTTTTCATATCAGCCCGACTCATCTGTTGCTTTTCATGATCACTTTTAGACATCACGTAGCCTCTCCTATTCATCAAAATGTCAGCAGTGTGTAAATGATTTTTGAGAAACCTTGATCCAGTTCTTTTGTATAAACAGCAGCACATGCAGGTTATCACCAGTTATTTTAGCATGTTTTGTCAAATAAGTGGACTATGTAGCGCTTCAATTTAGTATTCACGGCCAAATATATTTAAATTCGTTGCTTTTCTCTTCTTTTCTCGCTATTGTTTGAGAAGAAGGATAATTAGATACGATAAAGGATGATACGATATTGAATAACCATACGCAGCTGCCTCAGTATATCTACACATACGCATGCAGCGAAGAGGAATTCTCACTATGTCAATTAGAGAGACGCTCTCTTTTTGAAATTGAAACTGAGAAACCTATCATAAAAAGTGCCGTTAAACTTGATCCAAGCAGAAGCCCTTTTATCAAAGAGCGATTAGATATTATGTATGAATCAGATGACCTTGCAGATATTTGTAAGCAAGTAGAAGATATTGACCTTGGAGACAAAACATTTAAACTCATTTTCATGAAAATTAATGACTTGGAAAAAGATCAAAAAATAAGTTATAAAGGTCAGCGTGCTATTGAACGTGATGTGGGTTGGCATTTTGTAGCAGAAGCAGACTTGCATAACCCTGACCATTTGTTTGGCATTGTTCCATTTGAAGGACGCTGGTATTTTGGGAAATATCAAAAAAGCGAAGCTGTATGGCTGCATCATTTGAAGAAACCGCGTGAATACTCTACAGCACTCAGTACCCGCCTTGCAAGAGCTGTAGCTAACATTGCCGTTCCAAACCCTGAAGGAATCAAAGCGATCGATCCATGCTGTGGTATCGGTACAGTCCTTGTAGAAGCACTTTCAATGGGCATTGATATTGTAGGACGCGATATCAATCCACTTGTGACCGACGGATCTCGTGAAAATATTGCGCATTTCGGCTTAAGCGGTGATGTCAAAACTGGACCGATTTCGGACGTTACAACTCACTATGATGTAGCTATCATCGACATGCCTTACAATCTCTACACCCACGCGACGCCTGAAGATCAGCTTTCTATTTTAAAACACGCTCGCCGCTTTGCGGATAAAGTAGTCGTGATTACAGTAGATACGATTGACCATATGATTTATGAAGCTGGCTTTTCTATTTCAGATCGCTGCGTAGCGCGCAAAAGCGTATTTTCTAGACAAGTAGTTGTATGCGAATAAAAAAAGACACCAGTCTAACAGGCTGGTGTCTTTTGATTTACCACTCTTTAGGTTCATAGTCTAATTCTTTGAATAGCTGCGTACGCTCTTTTTTCGTTAAATCTCTCCATTGCCCAACAGGTAAGTTGTTTAAATGGATATTCATAATACGCGTGCGCTGAAGGCGGTATACTTCATATCCGAGCACTTCACACATACGGCGAATTTGACGATTTAAACCCTGTGTTAAAATAATTTGAAACTCATACTTAGACAGCTGTGTCACTTTACAAGGAAGCGTTTTTGTGCCTAAAATTTTTACTCCCTCAGACATGTTTTTGATAAACTCTGGTGTAATCGGCTTATCTACTGCAACAATATATTCTTTTTCATGCTTGTTTTCTGCACGTAAAATTTCATTAATAATATCGCCGTCATTTGTAAGTAAAATTAAGCCGTCTGAATCCTTATCAAGCCGTCCGACATGATGAATACGCAAAGGGTGATTGACTAAATCGATGATGTTTCCCTTTACTTTTTTTTCACTCGTACTTGTAATGCCGACTGGTTTATTAAGCGCAATATATACATTATTTCGAGCAATCCGAAGCTGTTGGCCGCTTACTCGAATATCATCGCCAGGCTTAACTTGATCTCCGATTTTTGCAACCTTTCCATTAACGGTTACTCTTCCTTCACTAATTAACTTATCTGCCCCGCGTCTTGACGCCTTTCCAGATTCGCTAATAAATTTATTCAGTCTCAGGTGAATCACAACCTTACATTTAAAAATTTTAAAATTTGTCTCTTCTATTAGAAACAGACATATGCCAATTTCTATACCGTCCCTATCGTAACATGCTATACGCTTCTCGTCTTCTTTTAATTTCATTACTTAATCATATTTTTTTAACAGTAATAGAAGTATAGGTCCAAAATACTTTGTAACCTTATTCTTAACATTTCAATCAATGCTTACACCTGTGAAACTTGCATCAATCTTCACTTATATACAAGACCTAGACGTCTGGATTGACTGATCAGTATAGAGTTGCTACCATTATACTGACCGATCAACTAGTAATTATATTAGGGAGCTGTTTTCATGGAACCAACCAATTCAAAAGAAAAAATTTTAAGCGCTGCTGCTAAACTTTTTCGCAAAAAAGGCTATCACGCCACCAGTCTAAGTCAAATTACAAAAGAAAGCAGCGCTCCGAGAGGATCTATTTATTATTATTTTCCGGATGGAAAACAACAATTAGCAAAAGAAGCTATTCAAAAAACGGGAGAAAGAGTCAAAGCTTATATTGAAAAATCCCTCGCTTCTCATGAAGATGCCGCGTCAGCTATTCAATATCATATAAAACTGATGGCTGATCGAATGTTTGAACAAGTGGAAAATGAAGCGGATATCTCTCTCGCTGCTATGTCGAGTGAAGTATGGTCATCAAACGAAACGCTTCGTATGGCCTGTGAAGCCGTGTATAACGAGTGGGAGCAAGTTTATGCAGATAAGTTAGTTTGTTCGGGTTATGAACAAGAGGAAGCAAGACAGCTAGGTTCAGCTATACAGTCTTGGATTGAAGGTGCTTATACTCTTTCATTAACTAAAAATAGTACAGTCCCTATGCAAATTGCAGCTGACCAAATTGGCAAGCTGTTTGCAAATAAAAACTAATTTAGTAAAAGGAGGTCACTTATGACACAAACAGAAGAAAAAATGAGTACACGAAGTAAGCTTATCCTTTTCATTTTGATTTTAGGAAATTTTTTATGCTTAATTAGTGAAACGGTCATGAACGTGGCCTTGCCAAGTATCATTTCAGATTTTCACGTTAGGACGAGCTCAGCTCAATGGTTAACTACCGGATATATGCTTGTGATTGGCATATCCGTCCCGGTGTCTGCTTTTTTAATTCAACGATTTACGTTAAGACAGCTGTTTGTGACAGCTATGAGTTTTTACTTAATTGGGTCCTTCATTGGCTTTATCACTCCATGGTTTTCTCTACTTTTTGTCGGACGTATGATTCAAGCATTAGGAACAGGCATTATTTTACCTCTTGTGATGAGCACAATGTTAACACTCGTGCCTGTTAGCAAACGCGGCACTGTAATGGGTATTTTTAGCGTAGCTATTTTATTTGCACCCGCAATAGGACCGGTTCTTTCAGGATTAATTATTCAATATTATTCATGGCGAATTATATTTCTAGGTCTTTTAATTGCAGCGGCGCTTATCTTCCTATTTGCTCTTTTCAAACTCAGTAACGTTTCTGAAACATCTAGACCAACGATTCACATTCCGTCTGTTATTCTTTCTACAATTGGATTTGGAGGAGTTGTTTATGGATTTAGCGCAGCTGGTGAAGAGACTGGATGGAGTAATCCTATTGTATGGCTTACGCTCATCATTGGCGTTGTAGCTCTTGCCTTATTTGTCAGACAGCAAACCAAACTGAATTCTCCCATGATTAATATGAAGCCTTTTAGGTCATCTGTATTTTCAAGATCTATTTTTTTAATGTTTCTCATTATGATGATTCAGTTTTCAATGATGTTAATTTTGCCGCTTTATTTCCAAACGGCTGCGGGACTGTCTCCTTTGCAAACAGGTTTTCTTATGCTTCCAGGAGGAGTAACGTTGGCTCTAACAGCTATGGTCGGAGGGCGTTTGTTTGATAAAATTGGATTTAAACCGCTGCTTTTAACGGGCTTAGTCCTTTTAACAATTATCTTAAGTTTGTTCACTACTATTTCAAGCGGAACAAGCACGACGACTGCAGCCATCTTATACGCAGCCTTTACAATTGGCGTAGGTTTAAGCATCGGGCCCGTGATGACGCTTGCTTTAAATCAAGTACCAAAACCGCTTCACGCTCACGGTTCAGCCATTTCAAATACGATTAACCAAGTTTCAGGCGCGATTGGTCCCGCTTTGTATACAAGCATCATGACCATGGCTTCTCAGCACTTTATTCAACAATCAAATGAAACGAATAAAACGCTGTTACAAATAAAAAGTATGACAAGCGGAGTTCATACCGTCTATTATGTAGCCATCGCTTTCGCCGTCGTCTCGTTCCTGCTCGCTCTTACATTAAAGAAAAAAGATCAGCAGCTTGAAACACAATAGATAAGAAACTAACAAGAGCTGCTCATGATTTGAGCAGCTCTTGTTACATGCAGAATTTATATTACAAATGTAAGAGCAATCATAGATACTATGAAAACAAGGATAACAATACTTTTCTTTCTTTCTGTTTTCCATGCTTCAATAGCGCTCACAATACCACCAATAGCTAAAATAGAAGTACCTATAACTTGCAGAGGCAGCAGAGATAATACTCTACCTAAACTCGCCATAACTCCTCCTGTCAATATAAATCCTGTTGTTACAATAGATTTTACAGATGTTAAGTCTCGTATAGCTTCTTTTTTTTCAGCTTTACTCAGTTTAAAGTACTCTACTACACTAAAAGTAGCGGGTGTTCCCCATAAAATAAAGAAGCTAACTAATTTATCCGTGTCTACACTCACTGTTCATTCACCGCCTTTATCAATCCCTCACGCTCAGTTCCACCATTTAACAAATAGTTATATATTATTTTTGCTTCAAGGATCCTCCAAAAGAAAATTGATGGTAGTCATCAATTTTATTCCAATACCCTATGCACTTTACGTCAGGCTCATCAATAACTAACGCTTCTTTATTAATCCCTTTATAAGGAAGAAATGCCGTTAACTTCACTTTTTGTTTTGGCTTAATATTTAATTTATTACCTTCTGCTAACACCTTAAATTTATTTTCAGAATAACCGTTTTTCATTTTTAAAGGATAGGATAAAAAGACATTGTTTTGTTTGATGGTCAAATCGCTCTTGTTTACTAATTCCATCTCATATGAAATCCCTCGCTTCATCTTTTGTTCTTTGATTACGTTAATATGTATCTTTTCTAGTTCTCTTAAAGGAGCTTTTACTTCTTCTTTTGAACACCCGGAAAATAAGATGGCTAACGCTAATAAAACAAGAATTCCTAACTTTCTATTCAAAAAATAATCCCCTCTCTAGTAACAAAGGTTATTTTACAACTATAACTCAAAAAAGTTATTTAATGGTAAAAATACAATTAAAAAAGCAAACCGTCATCGGTCTGCTTTTTTAATTGCTACGCATAGGTAATGTGTTGTTGTGCGAAAAACTTTTCGATAAGGAGTTTGCCAACTATATATATATCGTAACAAAAGAAAAAAGAATGCGCTGTGAGATTTATCACTCCTTCTTTCAAA
Source organism: Priestia megaterium (assembly GCF_023824195.1). Lineage (NCBI taxonomy): Bacteria > Bacillati > Bacillota > Bacilli > Caryophanales > Bacillaceae > Priestia > Priestia megaterium. Next base: position 480,528 of record NZ_CP085442.1, on the reverse strand, counting down.
ATAATCTAACCGAATACTTCCTATTGCCTTACGCAAAAAGAGCAGAACGCAAACGCGACCTGCTCTTTTTACATGCTAGATATGGGTAATTTGTCCATGCGTGAAAAGCTCTTCAATAATAAGGGGTTTATCACTACACCTATAGAATAACAAAGAAAAAAGGATGTGGCTGTGAGATTTATCACAGCCACATCCTTTTTTATCCAACTAGCTTATTAAATTGTACACGTTTATTAATTGCCGCCATAATTGGTGCTCCAACAAGCATAACAATGAACTCACCAACAGCCGTTGTTAACCATGTAAAGAAAAATGGTAAATCAAATGCTAAGTGCAGTTCAAACGCAATAATAAACATTGTAAACGTAAACACAAGTGTATTAACAAGCATACGAGCCCACATGTTTTTAATGTAGCGCATAGAAAAAATGGTAATGAGTAACGATAGCACAGATTGCCCTACCCCAAACACCAGGTCATAAGCGACCATTGGTGAAAAAAACAAATTCGTCAGAAATACTCCTAGCACAATGCCGTACACGTACTTTTTATTAAACACAATTAAGTGATTGAACATTTCCGATATACGAAATTGGATATTGGTGAAGCCAAACGGCTGAATTAGCATGCTGACAGCAATATACATAGCAGCTAAAAGACCGTTGACGCAAAGTGTTCTTATATTCATCTTACTATTCTCTCCTTAGTTTTTTAACGTGGGATGGTTACGAACCACGTAAACACTCAAAGAATCATACAGCAAGCTTAAGCTTTCGTCAATCTAGCTGTTTACAAACTACTGCTGCTTTCTATATCTTGCATATTGACTGCTCTTTTTTCTTACTTTTCTTTAGTATAAAATAGAAGACGTATCAGTATACATAGGTGACATCAAATAGTTAACCCTTTTGATTTGAAATACGAAAGGATTTGTAGCGATGTTAGATAATACAGATAAGCGCATACTAGAAGAGTTATCAAAAAATGGACGTATGAAGATGAAAGAATTAGGAGAAAAAGTGCATCTAACCGGACAAGCCGCTTCTGCTAGAGTATTAAAGTTAGAAGATGAAGGCATTATCAAAGGCTATACAATTAACATTGATGAACGAAAACTCGGCTACACCATCCATGCATTTTTAAATATCTATAAGCAGAGTCTTCATCATCACCCGTACCTCTCATTTTTAGAAAGTCAGCAGGAGTACGTTATCAACAACTTTAAAATCAGCGGCGATGGCTGCTACTTACTAGAATGCAAATTTCATTCAAATGAAGAACTAAATGATTTTTTGACAGAGCTAAATCAGCATGTGAATTACAAACTTTCAATCGTCATTAACAAATAATTTTTTTTGAAAATAGAGGTATATTAATTTATGAAAATGACAATTCTAATAACGTATTCCCCCTATTCCAATAAATTTGAAAATCCTTTGCGCCGTCGCAAAGGATTCTTTTTTTATGTAGGAAACCGCCTTCTATTTTTTGAAAAGTTGAACATCTCTCATAGCGTTGACATAGCGGTCAGAGGTTTATATAATCGGTGACATCGAAGCATAGAAAAGCAGGATCAAGACCTATACACGTATCGTAATTCTTCGTCTTAGAAGTTGATCAGTTTTATAACTAGACAATTTCTAAGACGTTTTTTATTTCATCATTTGTGAAACACTAGTAAAAATAAAATTCCACGTGAAAATATCCTAATGATCAGGGAGGTTTGCATATTGAAAACAATCTATAAAGACATCATTTTAATTATTGCCGGAGCGCTTTTAGTTGCTGCATCGATTGATTTTTTTGTTATTCCAAATAAATTAGGTGACGGCAGTACGGTTGGTATTGCTCTTGTTTTATATTATTTATTTCATATTCCTACAAGTATCAGCACTTTCCTCGTGAACCTTGTATTTATTGCCTTAGCCTATAAATTCCTAACAAAAAAAACGATTCTCTATACTATTTTAGGAGCTGTCATGACGTCCGTTTTCCTCGGCCTGGTCAGTTATATTCCCTTTCACGTTCACGACATGATTTTAGGAATTGTATTCGGCGCCTTACTAATGGGAACAGGACTGGCTCTCATTTTTATAGCGGATGGATCTACCGGTGGAACAACTCTTTTGGCTTATTTATTAAACTACACAAAAGGCTATAATATCTCTAAAAGCATGTTCTACATGGACAGCGTCATTATTTTAGCATCGGTTTTTGCTATTGGCGTCAATAACATGCTCTATACCTTTATATTTGTCTATCTTTGTGCCAAAATCGTAGATGTCGTTATCGAAGGTTTCCACAACAAAAAAGCAATGACGATTATGTCTGATCAATACAAAGACATAGCACAAGTTATCACCAGTGAGTTTGGAAATGCAGCCACCATCTTTTACGGATATGGCTACTACGCCAACAAAGATAAACGTATTATTTACGTTGTTATTAAAAAGAACGAGCTATTAAAAATTAAAAAGAAAATCCAGCAAATTGACCCGAATTCTTTTATTGTCATCCACGAAGTAAAAGAAGTTGTCGGCGGGAAATTTGGATTTATCGGCAATTCGCCTCATGAAACAAAAGCCGCTGCTAAATAAAAAAAATCCACCTCTTGGTGGATTTTTTTTATGAAAAAACCGTTAAGAAAAACGAAAAGATACCTGCTAAAAAGTAAACCGTCCCTAACGCAATTGCCCCTGTAACGACCGTAAATACACTTAATCCGATAGCCACCTTCATTTTCATCCACATCCCTTTTTAGATTAGTAGTATAAGTATGTCCAAGGATAGGAGATTTATAACTATGCCATCCTATTTATTTCATATATCGATACAACAATTGTCTATTCAATGTGTTCTAAAACCACCATTGACGACATAATGTATAGGAAGGATTTCATATACACATCTTTGTATCACACATATCATATGAAATTAGGTGAGATAAAATGGTGGCTGTCCACTTTTTTGAAAACAGAAAGCTTCTATTAAGCCAGCTGCGGGAAAATATTCCTTCTACGGGTGATGATTTAAAGATTAAAGGACGAAAAGGAACCGTCGTGCTTGTGAACGACATCGATGAAAAAAATGTTCACGTAGAAGTTGCTTTAGAAAAAGTAGTGAAAAAGAACTTAGCGTTAGATAATGCTAAAAAGAAAAGGAGATAAGCGGCTTACGCTTATCTCCTTTTCTTTTTAATTTATATACGAATCGTCTGTATCTTTTGCTTCAGTTTCCAAAAAAAAGAGACTCCTAAAAAGGAATCTGCAGCAAAGAGCGATATCATCGCCTGAATATTAATACAAGTTATACTTTAACATATAAAAACATATTTTACAAAAATAAACTATTATTTTACGCATAATTTATTTGAGCTTTTTCAGCATCGTATAAAGGATCGGCTTTTATTTCTCAGGCCAAATTTTTGCATCCGGCTCTAATAGCCACTTATGCTCTTCTTCCATGATACGGTCTGTCCATGGATTATTGTCAAGATGGCGAATCATCCAGCAAAAATACATTGCATAGCCGGGAGCCGTTGCTTGAGGATGATCCAATTCACCTGGAATTGTAATAAAACTATTATCAACTACACGGTACGCATCTTCTCCAACCATTGCACAGCCAAACCCTTGCGGCTTGTCAAAACGATAGTAATACACTTCAGGCTGATCATGATGGTGAGGGGGATAACTCGACCATCTTCCTGGATAAGAAATAACTTCTCCAATAACAAGGTTAGAGTAAGGAGCGTTATTGTAGTCAAAGATTGTTCGAATTACACGCTGAGCGGTACCTTCCCACACTCCTTCACCAGCCACTGTATTTTGACAATCTTCAGGCGTATATAATTTTGATGAGAATTCTTTTTCATTATCCGTTTTTTGAACTAGTACTTCACTATTGGCAAGCGCAGTAATTTTAACCTCCACATTTTTCGAAACATGCAAACACCAAGGCTCTTCTTCAAAAAGAGACTGACGCTGAATTTCTTTCGAATGGCCTTCCCACTCTAGCTTTACCTTTCCTTCTAGTAGAAGAATAGCCGTTTCATTGCTGCTGTCTAGTAAAGTTGCCTCTTTTCCTTGGGACATTTTATAAATCCCAATATCCATCAGCATATCTTTGTGCTGACCAGCCATTTCTGTAAGTACGTTATATCCTTTATTTAATTCACCTAATTTACCTAACATGCTTAACTTCCTCCTTTATGTAGTAGCGCAATTAGAATTTACTAATCACTCATTTTTTCTTTATAGAATCTATAAATTCTTTTGAATATGTGACTATGCTGAATTTTTATTAACAGCAGTATTCTTGATTGTATTCAATTATTTGTAGATGCTGTGGCGTCTCTTCGTAACGGAGCCGTGGATTTCCGGGTAATCAATTTTGGCTCAAGAAGCAAATGTTCTTTATGCATCGTTGGATATTCCATTTCTCTCACCAGCAAATCCACTACGTTTACAGCCATTTCCTTTGTCGGCTGTGCTACCGTCGTCAACATGGGCGTAATGGTAGTAGAAAGAACCGTATTATCAAATCCAATCACTGATAAGTCCTTCGGCACATCAATTTTGAATTCTTTTGCAGCTTGCATAACGCCGATAGCCAATAAATCGTTACAAGCAAAAATAGCCGTCACTTTCTCCTTCATTGAAAAAATTTGCTTAGCACTTTCATATCCTTTTTGAATACTTGCTTCGGTCGTAATAACGTGCTGAGGTGAAATGATGATTCCATTTTCTTGCATAGCGTCTCGAAAAGCATCTAAACGGGCGTGATTACTTTTTGCATTTTCTGTAATAATCGCAATGTTTTCATGATGTAAAGACAGTAAATAATCAGTCGCTAAATAGCTTCCTTTGTAGTCATCCACTGTCACTGTATTAACGGATACATGAGGAATTTCTGAAGCAATAACGCTAATCGGTATATCTTGCTTAAGCATATTTTTTAAAAGATTAGCATTGCGAAAAGCAGAAGCTACAATTAAACCGTCGATTCTCTGACGTATTAACAGCGATAGATACTTTTTCTCTTTTTCCGCATCGTTATCGGTATTGCACATCACCACATGAAAGCCTCGCTCATGACTTCGGTCTTCTATGCTTCTTGCTAAGTCAGCAAAAAAAGGATTGGAGATGTCGGGTATAAGAAGCCCAATCGTTTTAGTGGGCTTTCCTGTTAAAGCAGATGCCACGACGCTTGGATGGTAATTTAACTGCGCCATAACCTCAATTACTTTTTGTCTTGTTCTTTCACTAATATGACCGGTTTGATTAATGACTTTTGATACGGTAGAAATTGATACACCTGCTTCTTCAGCCACACTATAAATGGTTGGCTTCATTTCCTCTCCTCCTTTCCTTTCATAAGCACATAAAAGGCGTAAAACCTTTTACAATGGAAATTAAAGACCGCTTTTTTCTTTAATAAAGTTTCTTGCTTTTAACGCATATTCAAAAGGATTAGCAAGGGCTGGATCTTGTTCTGCTTCTACGACAAACCATCCGTTATAATCCGAAGTGGCAAGCGTAGTAAATACTTCATCAAATTCAATAGCTCCGTCACCTGGAACAGTAAAGGCTCCTTCTTTTACCGCTTGCAAGAAGCTCAGGTCTTGTTCTTTGACTCGATCAACTACTTCTTGACGAATATCCTTTAAATGAACATGCTTAATACGGTGCAGATATTTTTTTAAGATATAAAGAGGTTCTTCTCCTGAAAAGACAAGATGACCGGTATCAAATAGCAGCGAAACAAGCTCCGGATTGGTAAGCTCCATTAGCTGCTCAATTTCTTCTGTTGTTTGTACACCTGTTCCCATGTGGTGATGATAGACAATATGCATATCTTTCTCTCGTGCCAGTTTCCCAAGATGGTGCAGGCCTTCTGCAAGTCTGCTCCACTCTGTTGGCGTGAACACAGGCTTTTCTTTAAATAAAGGAACATCCATCAGCCCTTGAATGCTGTGCCCTTGTTCAGACACAACAATTACTTTTGCTCCCATTTCGTATAAAAAATCACGATGTTCAATAAAAGGAGTCACCGTTTCTTCCAGCGGCTTTGTCGTTAAAAATGTACTAAACCATGCACTTGCAATTTCTAAGTTCCGCAGCGATAGTGCTTTTTTTAAGATGGAAACGTTTCGCGGATATTTGTTTCCTACCTCACTTCCTTTAAAACCGGTTAAAGCCATCTCACTGATACACTGTTCAAATGTATTTTCAGCTCCTAGTTCAGGCATGTCATCATTTGTCCAAGCAATTGGAGCAATCCCCAGTTTGACCGTATTTTCCTTGAACATCTCTTCCTCTCCCTTATATGAAATTAAAACCGCTTTTACATGTACTGAATATTTCTCCTCAACATCCGCAATTTTTTCTTGGTTTTTAATAAATCCTTGCCATTTCAAGGTTTTTCACTTTATCTTTATAAGCTTCTTGTACTTGCTGATTTTCAGATACCTCTGCTACTCCTACATGCCACCATGATTCATAACCATTTGTCATAGTTTTTGGCAGTACTTTAATATCAATTAGCGTAGAAGTCTCTTGTTTTTGTGCATCTGCCATCGCCGTTTTTAATTCTTCAAGAGAACTTACGCTATACGTTTTTACACCGTATCCTGCCGCGCTTGCTGCAAAATCAATTTTCATCACGTTCCCGTTTAGCTTTCCTGTTTCATCGCTTCGATAGCGAAACTCTGTTCCAAAACTTCCCATTCCAGTTGACATTTGAAGGTTGTTAATGCATCCGAAACCGGAATTATCAAATAGTAAAATATTTATTTTTTTTCTTTCTTGAAGACTTGTAATGAGCTCTGAATGAAGCATTTGATAGCTTCCATCCCCAACCATCGCGTATACTTCTTTAGCTGGTTCCGCTAGCTTAACTCCAAGTGCGCCTGATACTTCATATCCCATGCATGAATATCCATATTCCATATGATAGGTATTGGGTTTATTAGACTTCCACATTCTCTGTAAGTCACCCGGAAGACTTCCTGCTGCACCAACAATGACGGAGTTGTCATCAAGGAGCTTATTCACCTCTCCAATTACTCCTGTTTGCGTTAATTGAGTGCCAAGTGATTCTGCATATTCAGCTAAGCTTTCATCTAAATGACCTTTTATTTCTGGAATGAAATTTGCCCCAGTAAAACGTATGCTATGTAGACGTTCTAATTCTGTTTCCCATGCGTCTTTAGCACTTGCAATTTCTGTTGTATAACCAGACTGATAGCCAATTGATGTTAACTCTTCCCTAAGAGCAAGCAGGCCTTCTTTTGCATCAGCTACAAGCTTCACAGCATCGAGTTTATTTGCATGAAATTCAGATGTGTTAATGGTAAGAAATTTCACTTCGGGATGTTGAAAAAGCTGTTTAGAGGCTGTTGTAAAATCAGTAAATCGCGTGCCTACTCCAATTACTAAATCCGCTTCTCTAGCAATTGTGTTAGCAGCTAAATTCCCTGTTACACCAATTCCGCCAAGATTATATCGATAGTCGCTTTCGACGGCACTTTTCCCAGCTTGAGTTTCTCCAAATGGAATGTGGAACTCGCTAGCAAATTGTTTTAACTCTTTTGCAGCTTCTGAATACCGAACGCCGCCTCCACAAATAATGATTGGCTTTTTCTTTGTTTTCATTACTTGAATCGCATCGCCTAGACTGTCCTTAGTCGGAAGACGGCGCTCAATGCGGTGAACGCGCTTTTGGAAGAAATAAGTTGGAAAATCCCATGCTTCTCCCTGCACATCTTGAGGCAAACAAATAGTTACAGCTCCCGTTTCTGCAGGGTTCCTTAACACACGCATTGCATTAATCATAGCTGTCATCAATTGTTCAGGTCGACTTACGCGATCCCAGTACTTGCTCACTGGACGAAAAGCATCGTTTGTAGAAATAGATAAATCATATGACTGTTCAATTTGCTGCAAAACCGGATCCGGCTGTCTAGTTGCAAATACATCACCGGGAAGCAGCAAAACTGGAATGTTATTAGCTGAAGCGGTGGCTGCCGTTGTAACCATATTTGCTGAGCCTGGGCCCACTGAAGATGTACAAGCCATAATCTGCTTTCGATGTTTTTGTTTTGCAAAAGCCATCGCTGCATTGGCCATTCCTTGTTCATTGCGCCCTTGATATACATCTAGATCTCCTGGGTCTTCTTCCAAAGCTTGCCCAAGACCTACCACGTTCCCGTGCCCAAAAATTGTAAAAATCCCTTTGATAAACTTGTGCTGCTTTCCATCAAATTCAACATACTGCTGATTTAAAAATTTCACTAATGCTTGTGCCGTCGTCATTCTAATCGTTTCCATGCTTCTTTCTCCCCTCTAGTACTAGATTGCGATTTTAAAAAAGGAGGCATAAGGAATATCTTTAATTCCTGATACTTCCTTTTTAAATGAGATGCGATTTTTAACGAATCACTTACCAGCGAGTTGTCACCATTTTCTTTCTTGTATAAAATTCCACGCCGTCTGTACCATTTGCATGAAGATCGCCATAAAAAGAATCTTTCCAACCAGAGAATGGGAAGAATGCCATAGGTGCCGGTACCCCTACGTTCACTCCTAACATACCTGATTCAATATTTTCACGGAATTCACGTACGCTTGCACCGCTATCTGTATAAATGCAAGCACCGTTTGCAAATCGAGAGTTATTAGCTACTTCAATAGCTTCTTCTAATGTTTTCACGCGTACAATAGACAGCACAGGTGCAAAAATTTCATCTTGCCAAATTTTCATTTCTTGCGTAACATGATCAAAAATCGTTGGTCCGACAAAGTAGCCGTTGCCATTTACTGCTGCGTCTGTGCGACCGTCACGAATAAGCTCGGCTCCTTCTTGCACGCCTGATTCGATGTAGCTAAGCGTACGCTCTTTATGGTTTTCACGAATAACCGGTCCTAAGAAGACGTTTTCTTCTAAGCCGTCGCCAATTACAATATTGTTGGCTTCTTCTACTAATCTTTCAATCAATTGATCAGCAATTTCTTCTTGTACAGTAACAACAGATGCTGCCATACAACGTTCACCTGCTGAACCAAAAGCAGCTCCGATAATTTGTTTTGTTGCTACGTTCAAGTCTGCATCATTTAATACGATCGAGTGGTTTTTAGCACCCGCTAAAGCTTGAACACGTTTTAAGTTTTCCGTACCTTTTTTATACACGTACTCAGCTACAGGCTGTGAACCTACAAACGAAATAGCTTTTACGAGCTTATGTTCAAGAAGGCCATTCACTACGTCATGAGCACCGTTTACAATATTTAGCACGCCTTTTGGCAAACCAGCTTCTTCAAACAGTTCAGCTAGCCTTGCAGCTAAAAGCGGTGTACGCTCAGACGGCTTTAACACAAATGTATTTCCGCAAGCAATCGCAAGCGGGAACATCCAGCAAGGAACCATCATTGGAAAATTAAACGGCGTAATTCCTCCAATTACACCAATTGGATAGCGGTACATGCCAGATTCAATGTCTGTTGCGATATCAGGAAGCTGTTTACCCATCATTAACGTAGGAGCTCCAGCAGCAAACTCTACGCATTCAATTCCACGCTGCACTTCACCTCGCGCTTCGTTAAAACTTTTTCCGTTTTCGACTGTCACTAACTTTGCTAATTCATCCCAGTTATCTACTAATAGCTGCTGATATTTGAACAAAATGCGTGCTCGTTTAGGCACGGCTGTTTTTGCCCATCGTTTGAAAGCTTCATTTGCTGCTTGCACCGCTTGATCTACATCTTCTTTTGTAGAAAGAGGCACCTGTGCGATTATTTCACCTGTCGCTGGGTTATACACAGGCTCTGTTTTTGATGTAGCTGATTCAATCCATTGTCCGCCAATATAGTTCTTTACTGTTTTTACCGCTGTTTGTGTCATAAAATATCTCTCCCTTTATCTCATTTTAATAAACTTCTATCCCTTTAATCTCTTAAGGTTTTCCCTTTATCTATTAAGCTTTCTGCAAAACTTCCGTTGCTGTCTCCATAAAATTGAAGAGCTCAATACTTGTTGGCATGGCATCTGAACAACTGTGCTTTGAAATCACAATCGAAGCTGAAGCACCGCCCAATCGCATTGCCTGCGGAATTTCCATCCCTTGCATCAATCCGTAAATAAAGGCTGAAGCATAAGAATCACCAGCGCCAAACGTTTTAAGAACTTTTGTTTTAAATATCCCTCCGCGGTGAGATTCGCCGTCTCTTGTATAGGCAATAGATCCTTCTCCACCGTGCTTAATCACGACGATTTGAGCATGATGAGAAAACCATCGCTCTGCTGTTATTTGATCATTAGATTCTTCATAATTTAATAATTTTTCCATCATATCAAACTCTTCTCGCGTACCGATAATTACATCTGATTTTTCAGCGGCTAAATTAAAATAGACCGCTGTTTCAGCTTCTGATTCCCATGTGTATGGACGATAATCGATATCAAAGAATACAACAACTTCATGCTTGCGTGCATGTTCTAGTGCTAAAAACACTGCTTCACGAGAAGGACTTTGCGCAAGAGCTGTTCCAGATATTAAAAGTGCCTTTGACTGTTTGATATATTCTTCGGATACTTCTGTAGGACTCAGCTTTAAATCTGCTACGTTATCACGATACATTAAGATACTGCAATCTGTAGGACTTTTGATTTCCGTAAAAGCTAGCCCCGTTACGGCACCCGTTTTATCAATAACAATGCTATCTGTATTAATCTTATTTTTTTGCAGATAATCCGTAATGAAGCGTCCCATTTGATCATCTGATACTTTTCCGATAAAACCGGTTTTTAAGCCTAGTCTTGCTGCTCCAATCGCAATATTAGCTGGAGAGCCTCCTACATATTTAGTAAATGTTTTAGTCTCTTCCATCGGACGCTGCGTTTCATTTGCATTTAAATCAATACATAAGCGGCCAACAGCGATGAAATCTAACCCACGATTTTCTTTAAAAATAAGTGGATTCATCTTTATCCCTCCTTAGTTAAGCGCTTTCCTAAAAGGGTAGAAAGAATAATTTATTTTCTTTCACCCCAGGTTTATCGTCATTAATTCACTGCATATTTTTTATGTTCAATCTTTACTGGCTGCCCTGATAGTAAAGATTCTTTTGCTGCTTTAGCAATTCGTTCTGCTTGTAACCCATCGTTCCCTGTACAAATAACGCTTTGATTTTCCATAATTGCTCTTGCAAACTGTGTTACTTCATCTATGTACGCTTGTGTATAGCGCTCAAGAAAGAAATACAGCGGCTTCTCTTTGACTACGCTTTCGCCTGTTGATATCTCTACTGTAGTAGGACGGCAATTGTCAGCGGCAGCTGCACCTTTTTCACCAAAAACTTCAAGGCGCTGATCGTAACCGTAGACAGCCTGACGACTGTTATCAATTACACCTAAAGCTCCATTTGCAAATTTTAATGACACAATGGCTGTATCTATATCTCCCGCTTCTTCAATAGCAGGATCGATGAGCGTCGTGCCATAAGCTGATACTTCTACCACTTCGCTGCCCATTACATAACGAGCCATATCAAAATCATGAATCATCATATCCATGAACAGCCCTCCTGAAGCGCGAACATATTCCGGACTCGGCGGCTGGGGATCTCTAGACGTAATTTTTAGAATGTGCGGCTGTCCTACTTCTCCTTGCTGTACAAGATCATGCACTTTTTTAAAGTTGGGATCAAAGCGTCGGTTAAAGCCAACTTGAAGCTGTACGCCATGTTCTTTTACTACTTCTAACGCTTGGATTGTTTCTTCTACTGAAAAACTAACGGGCTTTTCACAGAAAATATGTTTTTTCGCTCGAGCAGCTTCTTTAATAATCGATGCGTGCGTATTCGTTGGCGAACAAATGAAAACGGCATCAATCTCTGAATCAGCTAATAAATCTTGATAATTTGTTGTTAACGTCGAAATTTCTTTATTTGCAGCCCACTCATGTAAATGATCTACTACCACGTCTGAAACCGCTTTAATTTTTATTTGTGGCATTAATTTTAAATTATCAACGTGTAATTTCCCTATGCGTCCAGCACCAATTATTCCAATTGTAAGAATTCCCATCTTATTTTCCCCTTTAATTAAAAGTTAAGAAAACATTCGCTCAAACCTTAATTATTGGTTAAGCGCTTTCCTGATTTCAATTATACATAACGTTGTCTAAAATGCAAACGATTTTTATAGATTATTTAGAATATTTGTTTTTCAACCATCTAAACGTATATAAAAACTATTTTTATTTTTTTATCTATTTATCGCTAAAACATAAAGAAATTCTCTATATTTAAGTATTTTTATCATAAATTCAGTGATTATTACCTTAAGCACCAATATTTTTATGGTTGAAATTATTTAATTGAAAATTATATATATTTAAAATTTTAATTGACGTTCAAAAAATGTAAGCGTATACTTTTATCAAATAGATTAAGCGCTTAACCAAATTAGTTTGATGTTTTACACAAAATAATCGATCTGGTGGTGTGAAAAAATGAATGAATTTATTTCCAGAAAAACGGCTTTAGACAGGATTGGGATCCCTTCTCATTTAACGTGGGGATACATAGGTATTATTGTTTTTATGATTGGCGATGGCTTAGAACAAGGATGGTTATCTCCTTATCTTGTAGAAAGAGGTTTAACCATTGAACATGCTGCTTTACTGTTTACTGTTTACGGCATTACGGTCTCTGTTTCTTCCTGGTTCTCCGGCGTACTGGTTCAATTGTGGGGTCCTAGAAAAGCAATGGCATTCGGCTTGATATCCTTTATTATTGGTTCAATCGGATTTATAGGTTTAGGACTTCATATTATGAATTACACAATTATATTAATTTGTTATGCTCTTAGAGGATTTGGTTACCCTTTATTTGCCTACTCCTTCTTGGTCTGGGTGTCTTACCGCACGCCTCAGGAAATGCTTTCAAAAGCAGTAGGCTGGTTTTGGTTTGTCTTCCAGCTTGGTTTAAGCGTAATCGGAGCCTTTTACTCCAGTTACATGGTTCCTAAAATCGGCGAAATCGCTACTTTGTGGAGTGGTTTGCTTTTTGTTTTGATTGGTGGCGTCTTTTCAATTATTATGAATAAAGACAAGTTTACCGTTCAAAAAGTAAACGATAATAAAACAAAAGAATTAATGAAAGGGATTACAATCGCATTTGAGAACCCTAAAGTAGGCATCGGAGGAATCGTAAAGATTATTAACTCTGCTGCTCAATTTGGATTTGTTGTTTTCTTGCCAACCTACATGATGAAACATGATTTTACGATGAGTGAATGGTTGCAGATCTGGGGCACATTGTTTTTTGTGAATATGGCTTTTAATATTATTTTTGGTATTGTTGGAGATAAGTTCGGCTGGGTAAATACAATCAAATGGTTCGGCGGAGTTGGATGCGGGATTGTAACACTTGCTCTTTACTATGTACCGCAATTCGTCGGACATAATTATTGGGTGATGATGATTGTCGCATGCTGTTACGGTGCAACACTAGCAGGATATGTTCCTCTTACAGCGTTAGTGCCTTCTTTAGCTCCTGAGAATAAAGGAGCCGCAATGTCTGTGTTGAACCTAGGATCTGGACTTTCTGCTTTTGTAGGCCCTTTAATTGTGACCGTTTTCATTGGTCTTTTGGGCACGGGCGGTGTGATTTGGATCTTTGCTTGCTTATACTTCTTTGGTGCTTTTCTAACTGGTTTCCTTACGATTCCAACAGAGACAACTATTAAAGGCGAAACAATAAACGAAGTCAAAAGTCCGGTCTCTCTATAAATATGCTTAAGCAGAAAAAGCTGCAGGTGCCTCAACACCTGCAGCTTTTTTATTTTCTCTACTTTATAACTTTTTTACTGACGCACGTTCTACTAGTTCGGGAATAATCGTTACTCGCTGTTTCGCATGCTCTTCTTTTTTCATAGACTTTAACAGCTGTTCAAACGTACTAGTAGCCATCTGAGAAATGGGTTGTTCAATCGTTGTCAAACCCGGCTCAGCAATATCGGCATAAATCGTATTATCGAATCCAATTACCGACAGATCTCCTGGGATCGAAAGCCCCTGCTTCCTTGCCTCGTTTATGAGCGATACCCCAATTAGATCTGTACATGCAAAGACTGCTGTTGGCCTGTTAGGCAAGGAAAGCAGCTGTTTACTTGCTCTTCTGCTATCTTCTACTGTTGAATAACAGCTGATAATGGACTGATTTTCTAGTGACAAATTTGCTTCTGTGAGTGCTTGCTTAAAACCCGCTAATCGCCCTTCACTGCTTTTCCTATCTTTTTCAGTCATAATCGTTACCGATTGATGACCTTTTTCTATTAAATACGTACCTGCGATATATCCTCCGCGAACGTTATCAATTGTCACTACATGCGTTGAGATAGAAGGATGGTCAACTGAAAACAATACAAGCGGTACATCATGCTTCACAATTTTCTTTACGAGCTTCGTATCATTTAGTTCGGTTGCGATAATGATTCCATCTACTTGTTTTTTAAATAAAAGATCTATATATTCATGCTCGCGCGCAGTTTGATGATCTGTACTGCATAAAAAAAGCGTGTATCCCGCTGCTCTAGCACTATTCTCAAAAGCTCTTGCTACCTCTGCAAAAAAAGGATTAGAGATATCAGGAACTAGAACACCAATCGTGTATGTCTTTTTTCCTGTTAACGCCGCTGCGACACTGCTAGGCTGATAATCTAATTCCATCATTACTTCATTCACTTTTTTTATCGTTTTTTCACTAATACGGCCTGTCTGATTGATTACTTTGGATACAGTGGCTATCGATACCCCTGCTTTTTTCGCAACATCGTAAATGGTTGGTTTCACTTTCACTGTTCCTTTCTTCGTGATCTCTTCCTTTATTTTATCACGAAAGCATTCAATCGTTTTATATATTACCATAAGCATATTCTATAAGTCCTTGAAAAAATTTTTTTATTTTATGTATAAAAACTATCTATTAATCAAATCATAATCTTAACCTTATAAAAGGAGTTGATTATGATGGCAAACAGCAGAAATAAGAGCAGCAACGAATTAGCAGTACACGGTGCTCAACAAGCAATCGATCAAATGAAATATGAGATCGCTAGCGAATTTGGCGTAACTCTTGGTCCTGACACAACTGCACGCGCAAACGGCTCAGTAGGCGGCGAAATCACAAAACGCCTTGTGCAAATGGCTGAACAGCAACTTGGCGGCGGACGTTTCTAAATCACTATCATAAGCAATACGGCTGGAGGAAGAGCGAATGACCGTTCTTCCTTTTCCAATTTTTACATAATCTCTTATCGCGTTTCTTCTCCTCTATATGTATCTAAAACAAAACCACTATCCCCATAACGTTCACATCCCGTTATATAAGGTTCTCTTTCTCTCACAATAGATTGTTTATGATAAAACATAAAAAGAAGTTCCTTTTATAGGAACTTCTTTTATCTCACTTTATAAATGTGCAAGCTCTTTAGATATCTTTTCGGTCTTTGCTTTAAGTTGTTCTTGCTGACCTTCTAAGTCAGCAAGAACAGCTAACACTTCTGTGTTCTCTGGTTCTTCTTCATACTGTTTTAACGTAGCAACAAGAGACTGTGAAACTTTGATGAGCTCCTGATTAACTTCTTGCTGCTGTTTTAAATAGTCAAGTTCATATTCCGTTTTTTCTAGATTTCTCATCGGTCCCCTTCCTTTCGTTAACTAGCTTTTATTTAAGAACGAAGTCTTTTATTATCTCATTTAGTTACTTCAACATTACCTTATTTTATTTTCGTGATTGCCGTATAACATTTTTTCATTCATTGGGTCAGCTGATTTTTCAGCAGGTGTCACTGTTTGGCCTAGAGCTGAATTGTGTTTATCATGCTCAACTGCGTCTACCATCAGCAAAACTTTTCCGTTTTTAAGATCAGATACATATGAGGAAGCTTCTGCAGCAGGTACACCATATTCGGTTAATTGATTTTCGATTCGATTAACATCTTGATCCATTTTTTCTTCAGACGGAGTAAAAGCATTTTTTATTTTCTCCATAAAGGATTGATGGTGCTTTGAGTGTTGATCTGTATCAACTGTTTGCACATCAATTCCTGCAGAATGCTCAATCGCTTCTGTATTTTCATGATGCGGACCACTGTTTGTCAAAACAGAAAGTGCACTGTCCGGATATCCCTGTGTTTTTAAATTTCGAATCGCTGTAATAACGGCTGCCTCTGAATCATACGTACCTACTACATTTTTTGTCATTTTCTATTCCTCCTAGGTATTATCATTTTTTAGCTTGTTATAGTATTAATACCCTTGGATTTTTTGGTAAAACTTTTTAACTTTATCTCTAGCTCTCCTTACAAGGAGAAACCAATAAAATAACAGACTTGAATCTAAAAATTCAAGTCTGTTTCATGATATCAATGATTTGTATTATAAAATTGGTGACAGTAAGCGAGATACCGCTTCTTTAAATTTTATAAGAAGAGAGCGCTCTTTATATCGTTCGAGCGTTAATTTTGAACTGCATTGCACATCTTCAAGAAACAGGTTCTTTAATTTTTTGGCAATAGGCTGGTCATATACAACTGCATTCACTTCAAAATTAAGGCTGAAACTTCGTGGATCAATATTCGTCGTTCCTACAGAAGACACTTCATTATCTACTACAATTGTTTTAGCATGCAAAAAGCCTTTTTCATAGAGATAAATATTCGCACCATATGTCAGCAGTTCACCTACGTGAGACCACGTAGCCCAATAAACAAAAGGATGATCGGGTTTGTTTGGAATCATAATATGAATCTCTACTCCAGATAATAAAGCAATTTTACAAGCATCCATAAAGCTTGCGTCAGGAATAAAGTAAGGCGTTTGAAGGTACACACTTTCTTTGGCAGACATAATCAATGAGATATACATGTTTTTCAGATGCTGGGTAGTCGAGTTTGGCCCACTTGCTACAATTTGTACAGGAACCTTTCCAGAATGAGTTTCTGTACGATGCAAAAATTGTTCCAGTTCAATTGGCTGCTTTGTTGCTTGATGCCAATCTAAAATGAATCTCCCTTGAATATCGTTCACTGACTCTCCTTTAATGCGAAAATGAGTGTCTCTCCAATAACCCATTTTTGGATCTAACCCTAAATATTCATCTCCTACGTTAAATCCTCCTATGTATGCTACTTCACCATCAATAATACAAAGCTTTCGATGATTTCGATTGTTGATCCGAAAATTAATTAAGCGAAGAATTGAAGGGAAAAATGCCTGTGCTTCGCCGCCATATGAAATAAGCTCCTTAAAAAATGATGGCGTCATTTTTCTAGATCCTACTTCATCATAAAGAACGCGAACCTTTATGCCTTCTTTTGCTTTTTTTGTTAGCTCATCTCTTAATTTTTCCCCGAGATTATCTCGTTGAATAATATAATATTGAATATTAATTTCTTTTTTAGCATTTCGAATGTCCTCAAACAATGCATCAAATTTCTGATTACCATCACTAAAGATAACAATTTCATTGTCGGTGCGCACGAGTGACTTAGAAGAATTTAAATTAGTGAACAGCAGTTTATTATGTTGAATCAATAAATCATTTCGATATTCATGGGTAGCTTTAAGTTCTTTTAATTGTTCATCTACTGAAGATCTTAAATATTCCCGCTCATCAGATGATAACTTATAAAAGTTCTTCTGTTTTAGCTGTCTTCCAAAGAATAGATATACAATAAAGCCGACAATCGGTATAAAAAATAAAATAAGAAGCCACGCCCATGTAGATCCTATATCTCTTCGTTCGATGAAAATAAGAATACCGGCTAATAAAATATTAATAGCTGTCACAACGGATACACTTAGTGTAAAGATATGGGCAAATTCCATCCTTTTACTCCTTTCTTTCTACTGCATTGCTTTATTAACTCATTCCCGTTTTTAACGCTCTCATTCACTTTACTATACATAACACAGATAGCTTCCTTTTTCATCTTTAGTATCCAAGTTTTATTGTTTTTTTATTTTTTGCTATACTCAAAATGTAAAATATTTCTTTTCTATGGCGTATTAAAAACAAGGAGGAAATAATTTGTTTTTTTCTTTTATTTTTCTTAGCCTCATCAATGTATTTATCAGTATTAGCCTGGGGTATACGGCTTATCAATTGTTTAGAAAAGCATTCATTGGAGGTATTCTTACGTGTATCCTTGCTCGCAGCGCTCCTATCATATTTGTATGGCCTTCCCTTTTTTTATCAACGGGCATATCACTTTTTCTCTACTTTCTCATTATTTACTCAAAAAAGCACATATCATCTAATATGTAGATAAAAAACACGAAAATCTAAGATTTCCGTGTTTTTTATCTACAAGCTGTATACGTAATAATCCTGCACGTGATATGAATTGAAACCGCATGTTTCGTAGAGTTGCAAAGCGCGTTTGTTTTTCGCTTCAACCTCAAGAAATATATCATATCCTAGCTTAAGCTGCTGTAAAACAACTTGTTTTAAAGCAGCTTTTCCTATTCCCAATTTTTGATAAGAAGGCAAAATACCAAATCCATAAATCCATGCTTCGCTCTTATCATAAGATACCCTTAACTTTCCAACCGCTTGACTATTGTACTCTACAATAAAATGATTTTGCTTTCCTTCCGTTTTCATTTGTTCATAATAAGCAGCTGCTTCTGTTAAAGACATACCAAAGCATTCCACATCAACTTGCATTTCCATTTTCATATCTGTATCTAATTTAGAAGAGCGAAGTGTAACAAAGGGATTATCATCTTCCAATTCTTTTTTTGTCCACTTCATTTGATATTCTGAAAAAGTAAATGAACATGGAATTTGCTTTAAGAACTCCCTGCCTGAAACCGAATCGCCAGGAGCATTTAATAAAATCTCTGTATACTCACGCTTCTTACAGATATGTAAAGCTTGAGAAAACAGCTTTGAAAAAATCCTTTTTCGGCGATAGCTAGGAGCGACCATTCCGCATATTTCTACTGTATTCCCAAACCCATAAAGACCAATAAACCCAACAAGCTGATTATCTTCATAATGAAAAAAATCGTTAACTTCATTTTGTTTTCGACTTCGTAGCATATCAAAATTCAGCTTCAGCTCTATGTGCTCTTCTTGTTCGCAAATAGACTGTAGCTTTTGTATATCTTCTAACACATGTTGTTCTAACATAAAACGCCCCCTGCATTCTTCTTTTTATTATAAGTTCGGCTTTATTTAACTTTTTCCTTTCATCTTTAGCGCAACAGTCGAATAATTATAGGGTAAAAGCAAGATCAAAAAGCATATAGAGTAATCAAACTAAATAGGCGGGGTGCTTATGAAAAAGACCATTTTAATAAGTTTTATTGCACTAGTTGCTTTAACCATTATTTATTGCCTGCAGAAAGAATTTATTTTCGCTTTAGCTTTGTGGAGCATTTATGGAACAGTATTATCTGTTTTTGTATATTTTTCTTTTTACAAATCAACGGAAGATCGCGAGGAACAGTAACGATAATGCTATTAAAAGGTCTGTAAAATAAACCTTTTTACAGACCTTTTATAAATTTACAACTGGGATATATGTTGGTAACAATTTAGAAACAAGTATTCCTTATTCTTAGTGTTATAGAAAAGTTATTACCTATTTCACTAAGGAGTTGGATATTTGTATGAAGACAATTACAAAATCTATATCGGTTTTAGCATTAGCAGCGGGCTTTACTTTTTCATCTCTATCTGGAACACTGCCATTCACTCACGAGCAAACAGCAAGTGCAGCAGAAAAAATAAACGCACCGTTCAGCGTATATGAAGTGACCGCAAACGTACTCAATATACGTTCAAAACCTAGCACTCAGGGAAAGATTCTTGATACATTAAGAAAAAAAGATCAAATTGAAGTAGTCAAGTTTGTAAATGCAGATTGGGCTGCTATTAAAATAATTGGCGGCACCGGATATATCAGTACTTCCTATTTAATGAAAGTCCCTTCTACTGTTCATACAGCTGCTAACCTTAATTTACGTACAGGACCTAGCACAAGCAACAAAGTTGTAACAACTATTCCTAAAGGAAAAAGCGTCAGCTTCTTAGCTTGGGGCTACTCAAAAGATAACAAGCTTTCATTTGATTGGGCTTTTGTAGAATACAACGGCTTTAAAGGATATGTAAGCACTTCGTACTTACAGTTACCTACTTATAGATAAAAACAGATAACTCCCTTGAATTATTTCAAGGGAGCTTATTTATGGACACCGTATTAATAGTGCCCTGCCCATGAAGCACCAATGATAATTAGTAAAATAAATAGCACAACGATTAACGCAAAGCTACTTCCGTGACCTGCTCCGTATCCGTACCCATAACCATAACCTCCGTAAAAACTCATTTTCTTTCACCTCCTTTTTTGTAGAATATGTGAAGGAAAATGAAAACGAACATGAGTATTCTTTATCACAAAATTCATTATAATTTATAAACGTTAACTCTTTTACTAGTAAGGCATAGGATATAGCATCCCGTGGTTCATCTCTACATCTTTCCCTCGTTCCCCCTTTTAAAGTAAGGGTATATTCGAGCAATACAAAAAAGAAGAGTTTATATAACTCTTCTTTTTTATTGAACTGGATTATCAACTTGCATGTAGTCATTATAATATTCTTCTAACGTAATTCCTTTCTTAGACACTTTAGAGGCGAGTTCTTTCCCGACAAATCGTATATGCCACGGCTCATATTTATAACCTGTAATCTGCTGCTTTCCTTCTGGATAGCGAACAATGTATCCGTATTTATATGAATTTGCTTCAATCCATTTGGCTTCAGGAGTATCTTTAAAACAATCTTGAGCTGCACACTTACCGGTGCTGCTTGATACATCTATACTTAAACCAGTCTGATGTTCACTGCTGCCTGGATGAGCGCTGTAATGATTAGCTGCCGCTTCTCCATCTTGTTTTATATACGCTTGATAAAGAGATTCTTGACGGCTTTGAGAACGATAGGCAGAAACACCGGCTAGGTAAATTCCTTCTCGTTCAGCAGCTGAAAACATCCTTTCTAACGCTTTTGCTGCTTCTGTACGCATTTGGCGCTTTTCAATTTTTTCTTTAAATATAAACCGAACGTCTGGGTATACAAGGTCAGTGGGTTCATAGTGATCAGGAAGAAGATTTTGTTTATTTACTAACACAGCAATGGATTCTGGGTTCCCTACAATTTCTATACTATTCTGCTTCTGTTTAGAAGAAGATAAAGGATTATGATCAGACGTATTCAAATGATCGTCGTGCTGAAATAATCCCTGATAGCCTAGATACGAGAATCCTGCAATAACACCCAGCACTATTAGTAAAGCCATTTTTTTATAAAGTTTCATATTTCTATACTCCTGACATATTTTCAGCTTTTTAGGACACTCAAACATTGTATATAAATCAAGAAATAATTACTAATATAACAAACTAATTCCTACTATAAATTTTAGTATGCCCGGACCTAATTTTTTCAAACGTTCATTTTAAGCATAAAAAAAAGAGATGTCTCCTAAAAGACATCTCTCTTTACTTCTATTCTATAAGACTAGTATTAGTCGATAACTGTAATTTTAACTGATCTTCTGCCCCAGTCTTGTGCAGCACTATCTGAAGAAACGAATACATCAATTCGATTTCCTTTAATTGCGCCACCTGTATCTGCTGCTACAGCTTGACCATAACCTTCAACGTATACTTTTGAACCTAATGGAATAACGCTAGGATCAACCGCAATTACTCGTTGATTTGGATTTGATTTTAAATTTACTCCAGTAGCTGTTGTACCACTGCATCCAGCACAGTTAGCTGTATAAGCTGTTGCTTCAACAGTCATAGACTTGCCGCTAGCTTGCTGTTGAGACTGCTGTTGCTGCTGTTGAGCTGCTTGTTGCTGTTGCTGTTGCTGAGCTGCTTGTTCTTTTTGTGCTTGCTCTTGTGCTGCCTGTGCTTGTGCTGCTGCTTGAGCTTGCTCTTTTTGTGCTTGCTCTTGTGCTGCCTGTGCTTGTGCTGCTGCTTGAGCTTGCTCTTTTTGTGCTTGCTCTTGTGCTACCTGTGCTTGTGCTGCTTGAGCTTGCTCTTTTTGTGCTTGCTCTTGTGCTACCTGTGCTTGTGCTGCTGCTTGAGCTTGCTCTTTTTGTGCTTGCTCTTGTGCTACCTGTGCTTGTGCTGCTTGAGCTTGCTCTTGTTCTTTTTGTGCTTGCTCTTGTGCTGCTACTTGAGCTTGTTCTTGTTCTTTTTGTGCTTGCTCTTGTGCTGCTACTTGAGCTTGTTCTTGTTCTTTTTGTGCTTGCTCTTGTGCTGCTACTTGAGCTTGCTCTTGTTCTTTTTGTGTTTGTTCTTGTGCTGCTTGTTCTTGCTGAGCTTGTGCCGTTTGAGGCTGCTGCGCTTGTGGAGCTGCCTTTGCTACTGGCGCACTAGCTGTTTGAGATTGAGCTGCTTGTGCCGTTTTAATTTTAAATTGTTCTCCAGGGAAAACTAAGTCTGATGTTAAACCGTTCCATTCTTTAATTTCTTCTACTGTTACGCCATAATGTTGACCGATTGACCACAAAGTGTCACCACGTTTTACAGTATGTACGATTTCTTTTATGCTAGATAAGTTTAGTGTCTGATTTGGATAAATTAGTGTTGATGTTAAGTTATTAGCATCTTTTAGCTCGTCTACGCTCACATTATGATTTTGAGCGATTTTCCATAAAGTGTCACCTTTTTGTACTTCATACGTTCCGCTTGTAGAGGCAGATGCTGCACCTACAAATCCTGCTGAAAGAATTGCCGTTGTCCCTAGAGTAAATACAAATTTCTTCATTTTCCGAATACCTCCTTATTTACTCAATGACTGAATGATACCACCTGTTCATTTCACTTCCATTACAGGAATATTTTACTTTTATTACGGATTTAATTAATTTTAAACATTTTCTTGTAATATTTCTGACAATTCATTTTTGAATAATGATTAAATTTCATCAAAATCATGTCAAAATTTGAAGAAAACTCTATAAAAAGTTGGAGTTGTATTCGGTGATAAAAGTAACTTATCAGCAAAAAAAACCTTCTAAAAGCAGTTAGCTTTTAGAAGGTTTTTTTACTGATATGAAACAGTTAAAGTTGGAGCATATGCAGGACTGTCGCCCCCATAAATTTCAACTACGTCACTTAAAAAGTCCGCTGGACCTGAGCTTGACAAGCGAAATTGAGTTTTGCCGGTCCTATTCATATATCCCCAAAGTGAGGAAGGAAGTTGAATAGTTGTATATCCATTATTGAGTGAAGGCACTGACATTTGGAAGCCCGCTGAAATAGATGGTGAAGCCTGATAATCTATTTGTTCTAAAGCACTGCTAGTTCCAAATACACGGCTTTTAATATCGCCTTTCAAAGATGAAATATTACCAGTTGAAGATTTGCGATAAATTTTTAAAGATACATCCGTAATGATTGCATCATCAGGTAAAGAACTTGTGTCAAAAGATAAAATGGTTCGGTATGTGTCGGTATTGTACATTCCTTTATCCCCAATTTTATGAATAGAACTACTCATACCGTCAGCTGATAAGTTTCCGATAAATCCATCTTCAGCAGCAAGCGAAGAAAATACTGAAGGTTTCTCTGAAGTTCCAGAAATTTGATAAACTTCCGTCTTTACTTCCTCTTGGTTGCTCGCTGCGTCTACACTAAAAAACTTTACTGTTTTGCTAGAGTTGATGGTAATAGGCTCAGAGTACTTTAGAGAATTAACAGTTGGTATGCTTCCATCTAATGTATAGTAAGTGATGGCAGGTTCATTGGTTGATAATGAAACAGAAACAGAACTTCCATACGTTCCTCCCGCTGGTGAAGCAGCTGTAACCGGTGGGGATATATCTCCTGAATTAGGAGCATCACCATTTTTCGGATGGCTTTTAAAAAAGTTCCAGCTTAATTTAGTTGCATTTGGTCCTTTAGGATCTGTATAAGAACCGGATGTACTTCCCCCTGACCAAGCATGTCCCATTCCTTCTATCATGTACTTTTCCATTACTGTTTTTCCAGCTGTATCTTTGTAAATATATTGCGTATAGCTTCTTCCACCAGATACTGTACCTGTTGCAGTTTGATCTGCCGTATCATCAATATTGTTATTATCCAGCCCATCAGACGCTCTATCATTTGTTTGAGCCCATTGCGATAATATTTGATGCGCATTTATAGGCGCAACAGTGTAGTCGGCCGTCCCATGAAACAAAATAACTGGAACCACTCGTTTATGATCTCCCATGGCTGAATAGGCTAAATCTCCTTGTTGGATAGGATTAGGACCTCCACTGCTCATTGCTGTATAAGCACCTGTCACATTAGTCGCTGCTTTATATTCTAAGCCCGCTCCAACGCTAATAGCTGCAAATATGTCTGGATAAGTAGCTCCCATAATAACACTCATAGCTGCACCAGCAGATAGCCCTCCAACAAAGACTTGGTCGGCATCTATTGAATAACTGCTTTTTATTTGATTGACCATTCCAGCAATTAACGCTGGTTCACCGCTTCCCCTTGATTGATGAGCCGTATCAAACCAGTTCCAACACTTATTTGAATTAGCAGAAGAAGGTTGTTCTGGATAAAGAACAAGAAACTTCTCTGTCTCCGCCAGTTCATTCATTTGTGTTCCTGCTGCAAATTGATCAGGGTCTTGAGTACAGCCATGTAGCATAACTACTAGAGGTAAGGCAGCACCTCTCTGATAACTGCTAGGTACGTACAGTTTGTATGTCCTTCCATTATATGTTTTAGAGGTAAAACTTCCTGCGGCTGAAGAAGATACAGCACCTAAAGATAAAAAAAGTATAAAAATCATCCCTGCTATAAATAATCGTTTCATCTTCCTGCTTCCTCCTTATATTGATATGGTTATACTTGGCAGCAAACGTACATATCGGTATGGTAGGGAAATGAATAAGAGTTACTAGTAAGATGATAGCAAGGTTTTATGTAATAAAATTTATATTAACTGCACGATTTGCCTACGCTTATGAGGACGAATAAAATCATTCATCTTCCAAATAAAGAAAGCGCTTACATAAAATTGTAAACGATTGTGCCGATAAATACTATAAAAAAGACATACCTTTTAAAAATAGGCCGGTATGTCTTCTATGGATTGCTTACTTAAGTATTCATATTGTGACTCGCTGCAATTTACCATAGCAATGGATTGAGGATAACGTTGTAAATGAGAAGGGAGCTCCTTAAACCCAAACTGATGATAATATTCAGGAAGAATATCGCTATACAGCATAAAAATAGCGCTGCGCTTCTCTATCTTCATCTTTTTAAAAAAGTCTTCAAGCATATCACGGCCATACCCCATTCGTTGATAAAGCTGGTGTACAACAACGGATCCAATACCATGCAAAGCAAACTTTAATCGAGGAGTTTGTAAAAGAAGCAAAATAAATGAACCAATAATTTGATTCTCTTCATTTACGTATACATACCGAATTCCATATGTTTCTTCTTTTTGATTATCTCTCACATACTCTTTGTACGTCCTGCCTTTAGGCCATGCGGCATATCCCATTTGATAGACTTCTGCCAATTCTTCAGACTTTATTTTTCTTAATAACATGAACATCCCCTCTTTATTTATAATCCCATACGTCAGCAGACATTTTTTATAAAGTTAAAAATAGTTCCTGTATGTATATATTATACTTCATCCTACAGAAGCTTTCTTGCTCTGAGTGCTATTAACAGCTAATATGTGAGCTGCTTTCTCAAAAAACTAGAAAGATTCCTGATAGTTGGTCCTTCCCCAAAGCAGTCATATATGTAAAGATACTCTTTATCATTCCATAAAAACATAGAGATGTAAATGTATTTCCAGCTTCATTTAGCATTCATTACGTATTACTCATCAAAAAAAGCATAGAAACTAAGTTCTATGCTTTACAGTGAAAGTAATCATCACTTCTTAAGCTTTTTCGTTCTCTACATACTCCACTAGATGAAAGAAAAAACGATATGTAAGAACAAGAGCTTCACCTATCGACATTTTTTCATCAAACTCTTTTATAGCATCTAACTCAATATTCACATCCCATAATCCATCTTTATCATTAAATAAAAGCTGGACGCTTGTTGGGCTTTCATTAAGCTCTTTAGCAAAAAATTGTTTTAGTACAGAACCGAATTTTTTTTGCATATGTAACCCCGTTAATACTTTATATGTGCCAAACACATCATCCACTTCAAAAGAACATCCATCAAGCTTAATAAATTCGAACCATTTTGATTCTACATATAGAAATTCACTTCTGTGTTCTTTCAAGTAAGAAATAGGAGTATCTAAAAACGAAAGAGGAGATTCTTCTGCGATCAGCTCGTCCGTTTCTTTATCTACTCTTTCGATATAAGAATCTTTAAAACGTAAAGATGCCTCTTTTTCTTCTATTATCAGGTTTTGCGGTACCAACTCTTTTTGCAACGCATATTCCTTTTCTTCCTGGTATAGAGATAAAGATTGACCTTGAACGTTCATTTCTTTTTCAATATAAGTTTGAATATTACTTTGTAACATGAAAAAACCTCCTGATTAATCTGCATCACTATCTTATATCATAACCTAAACAAGGGTTTATAAATATAGCCAAACAAAAAATCCTTAGGCTATGCCTAAGGATAATAATGATATATTCAAGTATGTATAAAAGATAATTTGGTTGCGGGGACAGGATTTGAACCTGCGACCTTCGGGTTATGAGCCCGACGAGCTACCGAACTGCTCCACCCCGCGATAATAAAAATGCCTGGCAACGTCCTACTCTCACAGGGACAAAGTCCCAACTACCATTGGCGCTAAAGAGCTTAACTTCCGTGTTCGGTATGGGAACGGGTGTGACCTCTTCGCTATCGCCACCAGACAAGAGATTGCTCTCTCAAAACTAGATAACAGTTTGCTGAGTATAAAGCTTACGCTTTTAAAAGTTTGGTTAAGTCCTCGATCGATTAGTATCAGTCAGCTACACATGTCGCCACGCTTCCACCTCTGACCTATCAACCTGATCATCTTTCAGGGATCTTACTAGCTTGCGCTATGGGAAATCTCATCTTGAGGGGGGCTTCATGCTTAGATGCTTTCAGCACTTATCCCGTCCACACATAGCTACCCAGCGATGCCTTTGGCAAGACAACTGGTACACCAGCGGTGTGTCCATCCCGGTCCTCTCGTACTAAGGACAGCTCCTCTCAAATTTCCTACGCCCACGACGGATAGGGACCGAACTGTCTCACGACGTTCTGAACCCAGCTCGCGTACCGCTTTAATGGGCGAACAGCCCAACCCTTGGGACCGACTACAGCCCCAGGATGCGATGAGCCGACATCGAGGTGCCAAACCTCCCCGTCGATGTGGACTCTTGGGGGAGATAAGCCTGTTATCCCCGGGGTAGCTTTTATCCGTTGAGCGATGGCCCTTCCATGCGGAACCACCGGATCACTAAGCCCGACTTTCGTCCCTGCTCGACTTGTAGGTCTCGCAGTCAAGCTCCCTTGTGCCTTTACACTCTACGAATGATTTCCAACCATTCTGAGGGAACCTTTGGGCGCCTCCGTTACATTTTAGGAGGCGACCGCCCCAGTCAAACTGCCCACCTGACACTGTCTCCCGGCCCGATCAGGGCCGCGGGTTAGAATTTCAATACAGCCAGGGTAGTATCCCACCGACGCCTCCACCGAAGCTAGCGCTCCGGCTTCTCAGGCTCCTACCTATCCTGTACAAGCTGTACCAAAATTCAATATCAGGCTACAGTAAAGCTCCACGGGGTCTTTCCGTCCTGTCGCGGGTAACCTGCATCTTCACAGGTACTATAATTTCACCGAGTCTCTCGTTGAGACAGTGCCCAGATCGTTACGCCTTTCGTGCGGGTCGGAACTTACCCGACAAGGAATTTCGCTACCTTAGGACCGTTATAGTTACGGCCGCCGTTTACTGGGGCTTCGATTCAGAGCTTCTCCCAAAGGATAACCCCTCCTCTTAACCTTCCAGCACCGGGCAGGCGTCAGCCCCTATACTTCGCCTTGCGGCTTCGCAGAGACCTGTGTTTTTGCTAAACAGTCGCCTGGGCCTATTCACTGCGGCTCTCTCGGGCTATACACCCTACCAGAGCACCCCTTCTCCCGAAGTTACGGGGTCATTTTGCCGAGTTCCTTAACGAGAGTTCTCTCGATCACCTTAGGATTCTCTCCTCGCCTACCTGTGTCGGTTTGCGGTACGGGCACCTCCCGCCTCGCTAGAGGCTTTTCTTGGCAGTGTGGAATCAGGAACTTCGGTACTATAGTTCCCTCGTCATCACAGCTCAGCTTTCATGATGAGCGGATTTGCCTACTCATCAGCCTAACTGCTTGAACGCGCATATCCAGCAGCGCGCTTACCCTATCCTACTGCGTCCCCCCATTACTCAAACGGCGGGGAGGTGGTACAGGAATATCAACCTGTTGGCCATCGCCTACGCTTTTCAGCCTCGGCTTAGGTCCCGACTAACCCTGAGCGGACGAGCCTTCCTCAGGAAACCTTAGGCATTCGGTGGACAAGATTCTCACTTGTCTTTCGCTACTCATACCGGCATTCTCACTTCTAAGCGCTCCACCAGTCCTTACGGTCTGACTTCGCTGCACTTAGAACGCTCTCCTACCACTGACATCAAAGATGTCAATCCACAGCTTCGGTGATACGTTTAGCCCCGGTACATTTTCGGCGCAGAGTCACTCGACCAGTGAGCTATTACGCACTCTTTAAATGGTGGCTGCTTCTAAGCCAACATCCTGGTTGTCTAAGCAACTCCACATCCTTTTCCACTTAACGTATACTTGGGGACCTTAGCTGGTGGTCTGGGCTGTTTCCCTTTGACTACGGATCTTATCACTCGCAGTCTGACTCCCATGGATAAGTCTTTGGCATTCGGAGTTTGACTGAATTCGGTAACCCGTTGGGGGCCCCTAGTCCAATCAGTGCTCTACCTCCAAGACTCTTACAACATGAGGCTAGCCCTAAAGCTATTTCGGAGAGAACCAGCTATCTCCAGGTTCGATTGGAATTTCTCCGCTACCCACACCTCATCCCCGCACTTTTCAACGTGCGTGGGTTCGGGCCTCCATTCAGTGTTACCTGAACTTCACCCTGGACATGGGTAGATCACCTGGTTTCGGGTCTACAACCACATACTAAACGCCCTATTCAGACTCGCTTTCGCTACGGCTCCGCCTTATCAGCTTAACCTTGCATGGGATCGTAACTCGCCGGTTCATTCTACAAAAGGCACGCCATCACCCGTTAACGGGCTCTGACTACTTGTAGGCACACGGTTTCAGGATCTCTTTCACTCCCCTTCCGGGGTGCTTTTCACCTTTCCCTCACGGTACTGGTTCACTATCGGTCACTAGGTAGTATTTAGCCTTGGGAGATGGTCCTCCCAGCTTCCGACGGAATTTCACGTGTTCCGCCGTACTCAGGATCCACTCAAGAGGGAACGAAGTTTCAACTACAGGGTTGTTACCTTCTTCGACGGACCTTTCCAGGTCGCTTCATTTACTTCGTTCCTTTGTAACTCCGTATAGAGTGTCCTACAACCCCAAGAGGCAAGCCTCTTGGTTTGGGCTAATTCCGTTTCGCTCGCCGCTACTCAGGAAATCGCATTTGCTTTCTCTTCCTCCGGGTACTTAGATGTTTCAGTTCCCCGGGTCTGCCTTCAATATCCTATGTATTCAGATAAAGATACTGTTCCATTACGAACAGTGGGTTTCCCCATTCGGAAATCTCCGGATCAAAGCTCACTTACAGCTCCCCGAAGCATATCGGTGTTAGTCCCGTCCTTCATCGGCTCCTAGTGCCAAGGCATTCACCGTGCGCCCTTTCTAACTTAACCATTAGCGAATAAATGGTACAACGTAATGTTGTGTTATTTATTGGTTTGATTAAAGAAAAGTTTCACTTTTCCTCAGCAATTACTGTTATCTAGTTTTCAAAGAACAATCGCAACCAAAATTCTTCTTATTAGATAAGAAGAAAGTAGTGTGCTTTCTATAATTGAGAGATTGAACTCTCAAAACTGAACAAAGTGTCAAAACGTACGTCATGTAAAAATCCTTAGAAAGGAGGTGATCCAGCCGCACCTTCCGATACGGCTACCTTGTTACGACTTCACCCCAATCATCTGTCCCACCTTAGGCGGCTAGCTCCTTACGGTTACTCCACCGACTTCGGGTGTTACAAACTCTCGTGGTGTGACGGGCGGTGTGTACAAGGCCCGGGAACGTATTCACCGCGGCATGCTGATCCGCGATTACTAGCGATTCCAGCTTCATGTAGGCGAGTTGCAGCCTACAATCCGAACTGAGAATGGTTTTATGGGATTGGCTTGACCTCGCGGTCTTGCAGCCCTTTGTACCATCCATTGTAGCACGTGTGTAGCCCAGGTCATAAGGGGCATGATGATTTGACGTCATCCCCACCTTCCTCCGGTTTGTCACCGGCAGTCACCTTAGAGTGCCCAACTAAATGCTGGCAACTAAGATCAAGGGTTGCGCTCGTTGCGGGACTTAACCCAACATCTCACGACACGAGCTGACGACAACCATGCACCACCTGTCACTCTGTCCCCCGAAGGGGAACGCTCTATCTCTAGAGTTATCAGAGGATGTCAAGACCTGGTAAGGTTCTTCGCGTTGCTTCGAATTAAACCACATGCTCCACCGCTTGTGCGGGCCCCCGTCAATTCCTTTGAGTTTCAGTCTTGCGACCGTACTCCCCAGGCGGAGTGCTTAATGCGTTAGCTGCAGCACTAAAGGGCGGAAACCCTCTAACACTTAGCACTCATCGTTTACGGCGTGGACTACCAGGGTATCTAATCCTGTTTGCTCCCCACGCTTTCGCGCCTCAGCGTCAGTTACAGACCAAAAAAGCCGCCTTCGCCACTGGTGTTCCTCCACATCTCTACGCATTTCACCGCTACACGTGGAATTCCGCTTTTCTCTTCTGCACTCAAGTTCCCCAGTTTCCAATGACCCTCCACGGTTGAGCCGTGGGCTTTCACATCAGACTTAAGAAACCGCCTGCGCGCGCTTTACGCCCAATAATTCCGGATAACGCTTGCCACCTACGTATTACCGCGGCTGCTGGCACGTAGTTAGCCGTGGCTTTCTGGTTAGGTACCGTCAAGGTACAAGCAGTTACTCTTGTACTTGTTCTTCCCTAACAACAGAGTTTTACGACCCGAAAGCCTTCATCACTCACGCGGCGTTGCTCCGTCAGACTTTCGTCCATTGCGGAAGATTCCCTACTGCTGCCTCCCGTAGGAGTCTGGGCCGTGTCTCAGTCCCAGTGTGGCCGATCACCCTCTCAGGTCGGCTATGCATCGTTGCCTTGGTGAGCCGTTACCTCACCAACTAGCTAATGCACCGCGGGCCCATCTGTAAGTGATAGCCGAAACCATCTTTCAATCATCTCCCATGAAGGAGAAGATCCTATCCGGTATTAGCTTCGGTTTCCCGAAGTTATCCCAGTCTTACAGGCAGGTTGCCCACGTGTTACTCACCCGTCCGCCGCTAACGTCATAGAAGCAAGCTTCTAATCAGTTCGCTCGACTTGCATGTATTAGGCACGCCGCCAGCGTTCATCCTGAGCCAGGATCAAACTCTCCGAAGAAATGTTTGACTTGCTCAATTTAAAAAATAAAAATTAACGTTGACGTTTGTCGCTTTGTTCAGTTTTCAAAGTTCAACCGCCGCTCTTAAGCGACTTTATTATCTTATCAAGTTATTAACGTAATGTCAACAACTTTTTAAAATTCTTTTTTCAGCTTCGTTGTTACGAGTATGTCTCAACGACGCTTTATAATAATATAATGCTCTGCACATAAAGTCAATATGTTTCAAGAAGAAAAATGATTTTTTTCTCTTGTTTAACTTCTTCCCTTACTGAGAAGTAGTTAAACGTAAATAAACTAAATTTTCTATTTTTTTAAAAGTATTTGTTAGCTATACTCTATATTAAAAAAGAAGCCCTTCACAAAAAGAGCTTCTTTCTCATCTTAGTGATTAAGGTAAATAATGGCGCGCACCTGCATACTCTTCCATGTACCCCTTCGTGTTTAAAGGAATAATCTCTACTGTCCGCTCGGAATTCGGCGAATGAATCATCATGCCATCTCCCGCATACATTGCTACATGGTGGACGCTTCCTTTTCCTTGGTTATAGGCAAAGAATAATAAGTCTCCGGGTTGAAGATTGTTCATCTCTACTGATTTCCCTGCTCGAGACTGTGGCCCTGAGTCACGTGGAATTGTAATACCATGGGACTGGTACATCGTAAACGTAAATCCAGAGCAGTCAAATCCAAACCCACTCATGCCAGCCCATAAATATGGAAGGTTTAAAAATGCCTTTCCACTTTCAACAAGCTCCGTGCCAGTTGGTACAGGAATATCTTTTTGAGACGCGTAGATTTTTCCTGCTTTTGTAGAAATCCATGCTGTCTTTCCATTTGGTTTTAGTACTTTATATGCACTCTTTGATTTTGCCAAAAGAGGTAAGCGCGTATTATAGCTAACTTCAATACCTTTCTTTTTCAAAGAAGGCGAATGATATAAATAAGTAGTCGGAGCTGTCACCATTACAAAAGGCTTCTTTGCATACTGTTCGTACCTCTTACTATAGGTTAGCTGCTTATTAGGCATCCATCCGGGATATCCTAATTCATTTCGAGAAGTAGGCTGTCCGTCTACAGCTACTTTGACCCAGTCTCCTTGCTTTTCTAAAACCGTTACTTTGTTTCCATATAACGCTTGTGTCTCAAGCATCCCATCGCTAGATAACTGCTGCTTCTGTTTCAAATTCATCGATGTGGTCCACTTTTTCATATCTACAGGATTAGTAGCTGACGGAGCGTCCACTTCACGCAAGATGTTTGGTGCTGTCCACAGAGTAGCTGCTGCGACATCTATATAAGCAGTTTCTTTTTCTTCAGAAGCATGAACAGAAGGAACTGCACTGACCCCAAGTGTAGCTAAAATAACTGTTGTTACCGTCAAAAGCCAACGTTTTATATTCATCGTCTCTCTCCTTCTACTATATTACTACCTTTTTATTTTGAGATAGGAACGGTGATTTCCCCTATTCCAGGAAGATCTGATAAGAAAACCTCTTGACCGCTGTACTTTAACACATCCAGTTCAGTTGAAAGCCAAAGAGGAGCATCTAAGTCAAAATACGTGATATTCGGATGAGCGGCTGCCAGATGAGCAGCTGCTCCCACGGAAAGTGATGGTTCCATCATGCTTCCAATCATACATGCAACACCGTTCGCCTCAGCAATACTTGCGATTTTTCTTGCTTCATTAATTCCTCCGCACTTCATTAGCTTAATATTCAAAAGATCCACGTATCGCCCGCTTACAAGCCTTAATGCATCTTTGGCAGAAAATAGACTCTCATCTGCCATAATGGGTACGTTTACTCGTTCAGTCACAAACTTTAACCCTTCCCAATCATGAGCAGGGACAGGTTGTTCTACCAACTCAATACCAAAGTTGAGAGTTTCCATTTCATTAATTAATTGCACTGCTTGTTTTGGAGTCCATCCTTGATTTGCATCCAAACGAAGTTTTACATGATCCGGAATGACAGATCGAATATGTTTAATGCGCTCAAGGTCTAGCTCAGGAATTGAACCTACCTTTACTTTTAAAATGTCAAATCCGTCCGCTGCACTTTTTTGTGCGTCTTCAGCCATTTTTTCAGGTGTATCAACACTTATCGTCATACACGTAGAGATAGGCTGCTTATCGCCCAAGAAAGCATATAAAGGAATGTTGAGAAACTTTGTATAAGCATCATGCAAAGCGATATCAGCAGCCGCTTTAGCACTTGAATTGTGAATACAGCAGCTCTGAATTTTTTTTAAGAGTTTTTGAAACTGACGTATATCCTCCCCTATTAACGCTAGTTTAATAGGCCCTTGAAGTGCAGCTTGAATGCCTTCTAAAGAATCGCCTGTAATAACATATGTTGGCGAAGCCGCTCCTTTTCCTTTTATTCCGTTTTCTAACTGAATTTCTACACTTATGCTGTCTATCTCTGTTGCTGTTCGAAGCGCTGTTTTAAACGGAACAAGCAGTGGAACGGTTTGATACTTTACAGTTATCTCTTTAATTATCATTTCAATCGCTTCCTTTCCATTTAGCACACATATTCTTCCATACGTATTTTGGTTTATCCTTAGATTGCCCCTAAAATTTTGGCGATCATCATACCAAAATAAGTACCTAAGAAGGAACCCATCAGAGCCATAATAACTCCTACCGGAATCAGTGCACGGTTATAAGCAGCTGCAAGCATTGGAGATGACGCCATCCCGCCAATATTAGCTAAACTTGCTACCCCGAGCGTAAATAAATCATATTTAAATAGTTTAGCTAGCAACAGCATAATCACTAAGTGCACAAACATAATAAGAAAACCAGATACTAAGTAAATAGGAGCCTGAGCTAAATTTGAAAAATCCGATTGAGAAGCAATTAGCGCTACAACGATGTATAACATAACGTTGGATACATCAAGCGTACCTGGAATTCTTGCTGCTGGGGTTACAGCAAGCACTAGACCAACGACAGAAGCAATCATAATCGTCCAGCTCGTTGCATTAATAACGGCTCCCACTTCAGGCAAACGCCCTCCGATAAATGTAGAAAATGCCGAAACGAACAAACCTAGACCAAGTAAATAAAGAAGATGCTGAAACTGAGGGCCTTCTTTTGCGCTTTCAGAAGTTGCTGCGACTTCATCTATACTATTCTCAATAAAGCTGACGTCTGCTTTTGTCCATTTATTAAATTTAGATGCAAACGGTACAAGCCAAAACATAAACATAACCCATACGGCATAGTTAATCGTATCCATCATAAGAGCGTAGCCAAATATATTTTCTGGAACATCCAAGATCCCTTGGAGAGCAACCATGTTAGCTGATCCTCCCGTCCAACTTCCTGATAAAGCACCAAAAGCTTTCCACGTATCCTCTACATAGAAATTCTTAAAGATGGCATAGACGAGGATAAAACCTACCATTATGCTAAAAACCGCAACAATGAATCCTCCCAGCATTCTTGGACCAAGTTTAATTACACTTCGAACATCACACTTTAACAGCATAAGCATCAGCATGGCCGGAAGCAGTGCATTTTTAACACCCGTATACATGGCGACATTTGATTCGCTATCTCCAAATAATCCTGCCGTTTGCATAAGAGCAGCTCCTATATAAATAAGTACGATACCCGGGATAAATTTAAAAAATCGATTGGCTTTAAATCTTTTTTCAATTCCTACCATGAGCGCAGCAAAGGCAGTTAACACACTCACATACATAAATCCATCTTGAATCATTCATTCTTCCCCCTTCATCTCCATGAAAATGTTTTTATACAAAACAAAATCCAGCCCAACGTTTGAAAACGTCAGGCTGGATTTCATCTAGGTCTATGTAGACAAAGCAGCTGTTATTTGCTGATATTTTTTCTGTGCATCATGAAACGCTACCACCAGTGCTTTTTGGGAAGACCCAAAATAGCGGCTGTTAATTTCGTCTGTAAGGGTGGGATCACTTATGTGACGTCCAATAAAAATCGATTGAACAAATCGAACGGTCAGCTCAATCGTCGCTGAGCATTCCACATCAATAATTTTCCCATTTGTTTTATCAACTACCAATCCTAAAAAATACTGATTGAACTTTTTAGTGATCGGATTGCTTTGAGGAGCTTTGGCATCTCCAATAATGTAGATAGTATCTTGATCATACATGATTTTTTATTCCTCCTAAAAGAGATAACAGACGATGCTAGGGACCGGCAAATGAACGTTTGCGGAGCTACGCAACATGTATTCGCTTTCACAAGGAACATTATAATCTATTCTCAATATATCATCTATAAAACAATTTCACAATATAACTTTTATACTATTCAGAATAGAATAATATTTTTTGTAAAAAAAGAGATTGAGACATAACGAACTTAATCCAACCTAAAGACGAACAAATGGGATACATGAGCTGAACCGCTTGTTACACCGCAGTTGATTTCCATGCAAGACTTCGCTTTCCGCGGGAGTCTTCGCCTTGCCCCCCAATCAACTGCTAGAAGGAACGAAACAGATGAAACTCACGTTCACCATAACCAAAAAATCGAACCACTAATCAAACATTTTGATCAATGGTTCGTTTTTCACTTTGGCTCAAATACTTTTGTCCCGGCTTCTTTCTACGTCATCCTTTGAACATTATAGAGGGAAAACGGTTAGGGTAATCTGTCATCACTACTTTTACTGAAGCCTGCTGGAGCTTTAAAAAGTCATTCATTTCATTAATTGTATATACTCGTAAGTCTAATCCCTCTTGCTTTGCTTTTTTCCCGTATGAAGAAAGAGCAAACGACATATCACAGTGTAGGTGCGCTCCTATCGATTTCGCTTTTCCAATCGCATCCTCGCTCACCCCTTCAAATAAAAAACCTGTTGGTATATATGAATGGAGAGATCTCACTTTAGCCAAGCTATCATAGTTAAAAGATGACAAAATAACTTGATCTTCTAAATCAAACTCATCGATTAGACGAAGAACTTTTTCTTCAAGTTTTGGATAGTAAATTCGGTCATTTTTTAATTCAATATTCACCGTTAATTTTGTCTTTTTGTCCATCATCCACTCAAACACTTCTACTAATGTTGGAATCGATTGTTTAGAAAAACGAGAGTCATACCAACTTCCAGCATCGAATAAACGCAGCTGTTTGTATGAAAATTCTTGAACATACCCCATTCCATTCGTCGTTCTGTCAATTCGTTCATCGTGAATAACTACTATTTCCCCGTCTTTTGTTAATTGTACATCTAATTCAATACCTGCAACTTGCATTTTCCTAGCTTCTTCAAATGCAATCATTGTATTTTCAGGATATCGTCCGCTAAAGCCGCGATGCGCATAAAGATCAATTGAAGTATTCATTGTCCTCTATCTCCCCTAACTAGTCATTCACTAAGTAAAAAGCTCGTCCTCAAAATAACTTGAAAGACGAGCTTGGTAATCATACGTTATTTTTGATTGGCTACTTCTAATGCTCTATTTGTTTCTTTTGCTGCTTGATCAAGTGCTTTTTTTGGCTTTACTCCTTGATACAGGCTTTCCATCCCTGTTACTACCTTTTGACGCGATTCAGGAAACACAGAAATTAAAGCACCTTGCGTAGCTGGAGTAGGCTTTGTTTCACGAAGCTGATCAACCGTTACTTTTAACTGCGGATATTTCTCCCACTCTTTTTTCACAATATCTTGTTCATACGCTTTTGGGTTAACTGCAAAGTATCCACTTTCTACGTGCCATTTTGCTTGAACTTCTGGTGTTGCTAAATATTTCATGAAGTCCCAGGCTGCTTTTGATGTTTCATCACTGATTCCTTTAGACATCCATAAAGATGCTCCGCCGATAGCTACTCCTTGGCGATCCTCTTCTTTTGGGACAGGAATATAAGATACGCCTACGTCAAATGGAGCATTGTCTACTAGTGTTTTAATACCTGCTGATGAGTCCAGGAACATTGCAATTTTTTTAGATTGAAATGCTGCGCGCATATCATCCCAGTTTTGCCCTACATTGTAGAATGTACCTTCTTTGTACATATCATTGATTAAATTAAATGCGTTTTGTCCTTCTTTTCCATTAAATACTGCCTTCTCAGCATCACCTTTACGGCCGTTTTCGTGATCTACATACAAGCCGCCTTGAGAAGCAACTAGCTCTTCAAAGAACCATCCGTAATTTAGAATTGAAAAACCGTATTGCGATGTTTTATTTCCTTGTTTTTCTGTTAATTTCTTTGCAGCTGCCTTTAATTCATCATATGTTTTTGGAGGATTTTCAGGATCTAACCCTGCTTTTTTAAAAGCATCTTTATTGTAAACAAGAACAGGTGTTGAAGAGTTAAATGGCATTGAATATTGCTTTCCATCTACTTGGTAATAGCTTGAAATGTTTTTCTCCCACTGTGAAGTATCATAGTGGTCTTGATCGATAAACTTTTGAACAGGCTGAATCTTACCGCTGTCTATCATGAATTTCGTTCCTACTTCGAACGTTTGCATAATAGCCGGTGCATCCTTTGTTCCTGCTACTGTATTAAATTTTGTTTGTGCTTCCTCATACGTTCCTTGGAAAACAGGCTTTACTTTGACTTTGTCCTGAGATTTATTGTACTCATCGACAATTTTATTGAGTGATTTTTCAAGGTCACCGCTCATAGCGTGCCAAAATACGACTTCTGTTTTACCTGATGCTGTTTTTTTTGTTTCTTGCGCTTCCGAAGAACCAGTTGAATTTGAGCAAGCACCTAGAATAACTAGCAAGCATGCCGTTACGATAGCCAATATCTTTTTCATCACATTCACTCTCCTATTTAATTGCACCTTGGGTTAATCCTTTTTGAAGACGTTTTTGACCTAGGAATAATAGTAATAATGTCGGTAAGATAACAACAACGACAGCGGCCATAACCACTCCCCAATCAGTTGAAATCTCCTGTGTTTGCATTTGCTTTAAACCAATCTGAACGGTACGAACATCCTCTGTATTTGTCACTAATAGTGGCCATAAATACATATTCCATGTTGTTAAAAAGCTATATACACCAAGCGTAACTAGACTTGTTTTAGACACGGGGAGCACGACGTTCCAAAAGAAACGAAAGCGGCTGATCCCTGCAACTTGAGAAGCTTCATATAACTCATTCGGAATGGTTTTAAACTGTTGACGCAATAAAAATGTCCCAAACGCTAAAGCAAAAAAAGGAATCGTTAATCCTAAATAATTGTTAATCCATCCTAGCTTTTGTGCTGTTAAAAAGTTAGGAACCATCGTTGCTTCCCATGGAATCATCATCGTAGAAATAAAGAGAAAGAAAATAGCATCTCTTCCTTTAAATTTAATAAATACAAATGCAAAAGCGGCCAAACTCGAAACTAACAGCTGCCCAGCCATGACGAAGATAGACACTGCAAAACTGTTAATTAAATAATGAAGCAGCGGAACTTTTTCAAAAGCAGCTCGATAATTTTCAAATGAAAAAGATGACGGCCAAATCTTTCCTTCCAACACTTCCGCTCCACTCATAAAACTAATGGAAAAAGCGTATAGAATAGGAAACATCAATACTAAAGTAGCTGCAATGAGTAACGAATAAGTTGTCCATTTTCTCGTGATGCTCATTGATAATGTACCTTCCTTTCTCCAAGCTTGAATTGAAGAGCGGTAACCAGTAGAATACAGAAAAATAAAATTGTAGCTTGAGCACTTGCAGAGCCAACATTATAGTTTACAAATGCATCTTTGTAGATTGAATAAACAATGACATTTGTGGAATCTGTAGGTCCGCCTTTTGTTAAAATGTCAATTTGTCCAAACGTTTGAAACGCGTTAATAAACGAAACGGTGATAATAAAAAACAGCGTTGGCGAAAGCATAGGAAGCGTAATTTTACGGAGCTGATACCAATAGCTAACTCCAGCAATACGCGCATTCTCATACAGCTTTTCATCAATATTTTGTAACCCGCCAAGTAAAATTAAAAAGGTAAACCCAATGTTCATCCAAATTGTAGAGATAGACACAGCAACCAATGCATATTTAGGATCTAATAACCACTGCACGTCATGAATCCCTACAAGGTTTAATACTTTATTGATAACCCCGATTGTCGGATTATACATAAACATCCAAATCACAGAAGAAGCCGCTACGCTCATTCCCATCGTAGATGAAAACATTGTTCTGAAAAAACCAATTCCTTTCAGCTTTTCATTTGCGATTAGCGCTAGGAATAATGCAATAATTAAGCCAATAGGCACTGTGTAGAGTACAAATAGAAAAGTAGCTTTCATACTTTGTAAGAAATTAGGATCTGTAAATAGATATAAGAAATTTTGCAGTCCTACAAAATTTAAGGGATTTCCCTGTGTGTCCGTAATAAAAAGACTTAAATATAATGTCTTAATCATTGGGTAGAAAAGAAATACACTAAATAACAGTAAGGATGGCAGTAAATAAGATAGTCCAACAATGATAGTAGGCATTGATTTTTTTTCTTTTGGGTTTGCTGAAACAGAAACAGGTGAGTTTGCTGTTTTGGTAACAGCACTCATACAAATGCCCCCTTTACAGTTAAATCTTCTGTTAATGGTTCGTAGTGCAAGCATGAACCTGTATCACCATCAAATAAAAACAGGTGTTTTGGATCGATAAAAATAGGAACTCGCTCTCCCACCTTTATATTCCATTGACCGTTCCACTTAGCCATCCACTGCTTGTCACCCATATGAAATGTAAGCAGTGTTTCCGTTCCTAGAATTTCTACATTATCTACCTCCACAATAAAACTCGTATTATCGTTTGTCGCAAGCTGTATATGCTCAGGTCTCACTCCAACCACAACTTCTTTTTTACCGTTAAGGTTACTGTTTGGTGTACTCATAGAAATAGCTCTTCTATCTTCAAAAACTAGTAAGTTATTTTCTATAGAAACGTTTGATAAATTCATAGGGGGAGAGCCTATAAAAGATGCTACAAACGTGTTCTTTGGTGCATTGTAAATATCAAGCGGACGTCCAACTTGTTGAATATTTCCTCCATTTAAAATCATCATTCGATCTGCCATCGTCATCGCTTCCGTTTGATCATGCGTAACATAAATCATCGTAATACCTAACTTGCGCTGAATCTGGCGAATTTCCGATCTCATCTTTGCTCGCAGCTTCGCATCTAGGTTTGATAACGGCTCGTCCATCAAGCAAATAGGCGAATGAGTAACAATAGCACGTGCGAGCGCTACGCGCTGACGCTGTCCTCCCGAAAGCTGTCTAGGCTTTCTCTTTAAATATTCACTTAAACCAAGCATCTCTGCTGCTTCCCTGCAGCGCTTTTGCTGTTCTTGCTTTGAAATTTTCTTTGTATGCAGGCCAAAAAGAATATTTTGTTCCACTGTCAAATGCGGATATAAGGCATAGTTTTGAAACACCATTGACAAATCGCGCTGACTTGGAAGCAGTTTATTTGCTTTTACATCTCCAATTAGTAGCTCTCCCTGCGTGACTTCTTCTAATCCGGCAATCATTCTCAGCATTGTACTTTTCCCACATCCTGAAGGACCTACTAGTACGAAAAACTCTCCCGGTTCAATTGTGACGTTAATATCTTGAATAACATTTGTTTTTTGATCGTATGACTTCCCGATGTTAACTAGCTCTACTTTTTTCATTAAAAACGCTCCTTTCTCTCTCATTCATATTTTTTCCACAACCATGATTTCCCTGTAGAAACTGCCGTAGCTCCTGCTTTTAAAGCCGCTTGGATATGGCTTTCATTTTGAATGAGTCCACCTGTAATAATAGGGATACTTGTTTTTTTAACGACTTTCTCTATCATCTCCGGAATTAATCCTGGCATTAGTTCTAATGCATCCGGTTTAATATCTTGAACGGTTTTCAACCCTTGTGCTACCGCGTCTGTATCAACTAAAAACAGCCGCTGAATAGCAACCAGTCCTTCTTGCTTTGCGTAATTAATGAGTGAACTTTTAGTGGTTACGATACCTGTAGGCTTTACAAACTTAGCAAGGAATTTAAGCCCTTCTCGGTCATAGCTAATCCCTGGAATTTTTTCAACGTGTAAAAAAACCGTTCGATTATGCTGTTTGAGTAAATCTACATAGCGTTTAATAACACTAATATTGCCCGTTAATAAAAAGGCGGCCTGGATCTCTGTTTCTAAAAATTGTTCTAAATTTTTTGGGCTTTTAATGGATGCAATCAAACGGTCTTGCCCAAGCTGTTGTAAGAAATCTGCTTCCTTATTCAAAACGATGCCTTCCTTTCATTCACAAAAAACCACAAAAAACGCATAGGGTATTGATATAGACCTATTGTTTTTTGTGGTTTCTCAATTTCATAACCTTAGTAACTATTCACTTATCGTTCACATGTTTTATAATAATGGTTATTTATGAAGGAAATATAAAGAAGCTGTTGAGTTTTGTAAAAAACCGTATAGTTCCTGTAAATCTCCTAAAAATCAAAAAACCGTTGATTTCTCAACGGCTTTA
This sequence comes from Priestia megaterium, assembly GCF_023824195.1. Taxonomy (NCBI): domain Bacteria; kingdom Bacillati; phylum Bacillota; class Bacilli; order Caryophanales; family Bacillaceae; genus Priestia; species Priestia megaterium. Next base: position 438,303 of record NZ_CP085442.1, on the reverse strand, counting down.
CAGTGCACATTCTTCAATTTCAAATCCTAAATCTTCAATTAAACCCCAGTCAGCTGTAGGTTCTTGACCTTGAGTCGTTAAATAATCACCTACAAAAATTGAGTTTGCAGCAAACAAACCAAGCGGCTGAAGTGATCTGAGGTTGACTTCTCTGCCTCCTGAAATTCGAATTTCTTTGGTTGGATTTACAAAACGCATCATCGCTAACAGCTTTAAGCATTGCATTGGCTTTAACGCCTTTTTGTCTTCTAGAGGCGTTCCTGGAACGGCAACAAGAAAGTTGCATGGAATAGAATCTGCATCTAACTTTTTAATTTGAAAAGCTAATTCAACGGCTTGTTCATTTGTCTCGCCCATTCCAAAAATCGCACCGGAACAAGGTGACAAACCTGCTTTTTTAGATGTAGTAACCGTATCGACTCGATCTTCATAGCCATGCGTAGAACAGATATTGTCATAGTTATCAGCGTGAGTATTTAAATTATGATTATAGCGATGAACACCCGCCTCGACTAGTTCGTGTGCTTGATCATCTGTTAAAAACCCTAGACAGGCACAGACTTTCAAGTCTGTCTTTTGACGAATTTCTTTTACTGCTCCCACTACGTGCGCTACTTCTTTATCAGTAGGGCGGCGGCCTGACGCCACGATACAATATGTACCTGCTTTTCTTTTTTGAGCTTCAAAAGCACCTTCTACAATTTTCTCTTTTGTTAACCACGCATACTTATCAATCGGCGCTTCTGATACAATTGACTGCGAACAATATCCACAGTCTTCTGGGCATAAACCCGATTTAGTATTAATAATCATATTGAGCTTTACTTTTTTTCCATAATGATGATGACGAATTAAGTACGCGGCATTCATGACCTCTAACACTTCTTCATCCGGTACATGAAGAAGTTGAAGCGCTTCGTTATATGTAATTTTTTTCCCTTTAATAATAGACTGAGCAAGTGCTTTCCAACCTCTTAAACTTGTGGTTTCCATCGATTCCCCTCCACTTTAGTAAACTAAAAAAATATAAAGTTAACAATTATAACTAAAAGTTACCATTACTTCTCCTTTTATGTCAACACTGTATAATTAATAGTTAACTCAAAAAAGCCACTTCTATGATATAGAAGTGGCTTTTTGCTTATTGCGCTTGCAGTGTGTAAATAACCGATACAAAGTCTCCAGATTTTTCATCATATGCTTCAACACCTGGATACTCATGAGTTAGAGCAATCCCTGCGTACATGAGCTCATCTCCATAAGCTGTTTGGTCTGTTTCCATCACTGTATATTCATAATCAGGATGAAGCCCTTTTAGCTCAATGCGTTCATAAGAAGGATTTGGTCTAGCCAATACTTGATAATAACCGATGACTGCCTGTTTTTGATCGGATGAAACAACCATCCAGCTAGTCACATTTCCATCTTGTTCAAACGGACTTTTTAATCGATAGAACGTGCCATTTTGAATAAGAGATCGGTGTTTTTTATAGTAATGAATTTGTTTTTTTACCGTTTCTTTTTGATCTTCTGTCATCAGCGTAACATCTAACTCATAACCAAATGCGCCAAAATACGCAACGTCTCCTCTTGTTTCTAGACTTGTTACTCTGCGTACTTGATGATTTGGTACGGCTGACACATGTGCTCCCATTGAACTGATTGGATAGGCAAAAGACGTGCCGTACTGAATTTTCAGACGTTCAATCGCGTCCGTATTATCGCTCGTCCAAGCTTGAGGAGCATAATAAAGCATTCCCGGATCAAATCTAGCGCCCCCGCTTGCACATGATTCAAATAAAATATCCGGAAACTTCCTTGTTAGTCGCTCATATAAATCATACACACCTAAAATATAGCGATGTACTACTTCAAACTGACGATTCGCGGGCAGCCCAACAGATCCAATCTCCGTTATATTTCGATTCATATCCCATTTTATATAAGAGATAGGTGCTTCACTTAAAATAGCTTCCATTCGTTCATAGATATAATTCACTACTTCTTCTCGTGAAAAATCAAGCACATATTGATTTCGTCCATGAGACTGATGACGATTTGGCACATGAATCAACCAATCTGGATGCTTTTCATACAAGTTGCTTTGCTTTGAAATCATTTCAGGTTCAAACCATAACCCAAAGTCCATACCTAAATCCGTTACTTTTTGAGCCAATGACTTCATACCGCCCGGAAGCTTATTTTCATCTACAAACCAATCTCCAAGAGAAGTTGTATCATCATTACGTTTACCGAACCAGCCGTCATCCAATACAAAAAGTTCAACGCCTAGCTTTTGCGCTTCTTTGGCAATATGTACAATTTTCTCTTCGTTAAAATCAAAATACGTAGCTTCCCAGTTATTAATTAAAACTGGCCGCTCCAAATCCCGCCATTTTCCTCTAGCAAGACGCTTGCGATAAAGCTCATGATACTCTTGGCTAAGACCGTTTAGCCCGCTATTTGAATAAGCCAGTACTAGTTCTGGTGATTGAAAAGTTTGTCCACTTTCTAGTCGCCACTGAAAATCAAAAGGATGAATGCCCATCGTTATTCTTGATACATTATAATGATCTACTTCCACTTGTCCAAGAAAGTTTCCGCTGTATACAAGACTAAAACCATACGCTTCTCCACTGTGTTCAGTTGCAGCTGGATTCTTTAAAATTAAAAATGGGTTTTGCTGACTGCTGCTTGTACCTCTCGCACTAGAAATACTTTGAATACCAGGCTGAAGCATTCGTGTTTTAACGTGTCTTTCTCGAATCCACGCACCGGAAAGCTGAACCATTTCATAATTTGATGTAGGCAAATCAATGCTGCCGCTCATGATACGTAAAATATCGACTGGTTCTTCTCCCCCATGCTCAAATCGTGCATGACGCGTGATAATATTTCGGTCTTCGTAAACGGTATACGTTAAAATAAGTGATACATTGAGCAATTTATCAATCAGTTCAACTTCTACACTTGTGGCTTCACTCTCTTCTTCTACATATGTCGCAGGTAAGCCATTTAATGGCTTCTTACCTTCGTAAACTTTATGGTTATCGTATTCAAAATTTGTAATTCGGCTTCCATTTTGCTGAAGAAGTTGATAGGCTGGCTCTCTGAAGTCTGTTGTTCCATAAGAAGGATACTCTTGTTTGATTGTTTCAAGAGAAAATGCTAGTTCTCCTTCATATACCGAAGCGCTAGCTCCTCTTGTTTCTACACGTAAAAAATGCTGAAAAGATGAACGGTGCCTAAGCTTTTTTCCATAGTACAAGTGACCGAGCTGCCCGTTTCTCAACACTGAAAAGATATAACTTACATCGCGTCCCTGCAGGTGAAATTCCTTTGTACGTTCATTAAATAAGATTCCCACTTTATCCCTCTCCTTACCATCAAACATCTAACGAGACATTTCCTCTTTCGTCTATTGCCGTTGCATGCTCAAAAGCAGATGCTAGATTAATCTCTTTTCTCTCATACCATTTCGCTAAATCTTTGAATAACTCTTCTGTTTCAACCATTCTTGTGTCTACTCGCAGTTCAGTTTCATAGCTATGAAGAGACCAAGTGCTTTCACTAAATAAGGTCATTTCTACATCTAGACACATTTCTTTCCAATTAGGAGCGCACAGAATAGGATGACGTATGTCTGAACATGCAATGGTGTAGCGGTTAGAACCATTCTTATTCATAAAACAATGAACAAAAGAGGCACTCACATCGCCCTTACTAGTTTGTAAAGATTTATATAGTTGAATATCTAACAACGGAACGCTCCATTTTAACGCCATTTTTGGAAGAATTCTTTTTTTAGTCGACTTGACCGTTAATTTAATAAAATAAACACCATCTTTTTTTGTTTCATCCAATACGACATGCACACCTGGTTCCTTGTTTATCTCCAAGTTTATATAGGGTGTAGCAATCACTTCCTTCATCTCCTTTACCATCATTCTTAACTTTGTATACCTACAAAGATGTAACCGCATTCAAAAGTTTGTTTTCGTATTTATTACAAGTAGATCATCCTAAACGAAGCTTTTTTACTTTCTTTCATTTTATGTAAAATACTTTCTAGACTCAATGGTAAAAATCAAAGTGAAAAAAAGCATTTTTTTGCTTTATCTAGTAATCAATTAAACGCTCTTTATCTCTTAGCGCGCAATTTTCTCTTCTTTTTCAAAAAAAGATGACAAACCTAATAATATAGTATAATAATAAAAAATGAAGAATGATTATACACAGAAAGGATGACAAATATGAATCATGAACCTTCTCTTCTTAAACAACTAAAATTATGGCATATCGTCGTGATAGGCTTAGGCTACATGGCACCTATGGCCGTTTTTGATACATTTGGCATTGTAACTGAATCAACAGATGGACATGTTTCAGGCGCTTATGCATTAACGTTGATTGCTATTTTATTTACAGCCATTAGTTACGGAAAAATGGTAAAAGCTTTTCCCGGAGCTGGTTCCTCTTATACATACGCACAGCAAGTAATGAATCCAAGCATTGGTTTTTTGTTAGGATGGACGGCTCTTCTTGATTATCTATTTCTGCCAATGATCAATGCACTTTTGACAAATATTTACCTAAGCTCTCTGTTTCCAGGTGTTCCAAAGGCCGTATGGATTATCAGCTTTGTTGTCATCATGACCATAATGAATATTTTTAGCGTTCATTTAACCGTTTCTTTTGGTACGCTATTAGTTGCTTTTCAAATTTTAGTAGCTATTATCTTTATTATTTTAAGTGCTACAACTCAAGGCCAAGAGTTATCATTTAAACCGTTTATAAGTGAATCGGTCTCTATATCTCTGTTATTAAACGGAGCAGCTATTTTATGCTTTTCTTTTTTAGGATTTGATGCTGTAACCACCATGGCCGAAGAAACACTTAAGCCTGAGAAAACCATTCCTAAAGGGATTCTTATTATTGCATGTACGGGAGGCGCCTTATTTATCACAGTTTCTTACTTTGCTCAGCTTCTTTTCCCTTCAGTCTTTTTGTTTCATGATTTAGAAGGTGCATCAGCGGAGATCGCTTATAAAATTGGCGGCCAGCTTTTTCAATCTATTTTTGTAGCAGCGGCCTTGACTTCAACTATTGCTTCTGGACTTGTCTCACATATGAGTGCATCAAGACTTCTCTATGCAATTGGGAAAGATGGTTATCTGCCTCGGGGAATTTTTGGCTATATTCACCCTAAAACAAAGACGCCTGTTTGGAACGTGGTGATTATTGGTGGCCTCTCTTTAATTTCACTAGGTCTGTCTCTTGAAAAAGCTACCTCTTTAATTAATTTTGGTGCTTTAATTGCGTTCAGTTCAGTAAACATAGCGGTTTTTATCCATTATTTTATTCATCAAAACAAACGATCCTTCAGTGGATATATTTCATATGTACTTATGCCTTTACTTGGCAGTTTATTTTTATTTTTATTTTTTATGTGGCTTAACTTAGAAACAACATCCTTATTTATCGGTATTGTATGGAGTATAATCGGAATTATTTATTTACTGATTGCCAGACGAAAAAATACTATTACCATTCCTACTTTTCATTTTGATTAAGGAAATAGACTTAGCACATGAAAGCTACGTTTACTATATCAATGAAAAAATCCGAACGTATTTGATTCTCAACCAAGAATCAAACTCGTTCGGATTTTTCTTCAACTAAAATACTTTCGTACTAGTCTCTTTTTATTTTTTAGATTGTGAGACTTTTTCCAAAATGCGCCTTTTACGGTAGAGCATCATTCCAACTTCTCCTATATCAGTAATCGCTTGTTTGTTAATATACGCCCCAAATACCATTCCTGCTATAGGAATCATTTGAAATAGCTTTTTCCATCCCAAGCTGTCTCTATAGGTTAGAAACACTTCTCTCCAACCTTGGAGCTGCTGCAAGCTCTGCGTTCGATTGCCGCTTGCTAATTCTTCTAAGATTGCACGTTTCCCTACAATATCTGAAGACGAAAACTGCATGCATTTGACCATAAAAATACGTTCCTCCTGCTCAGTGGGATCGTACCCATAAGAAACAGCCACTTCTTGCAGTGTCTTAAGTGTAAGTCCCAATACAAAAGGAACATCAATAGCCAGTGTAAAAATTCCACCTACTCCGGTTGTAGCTCCTTGAATCTGTGCGTTCTTTTTTCGAACTTCAATAAAATGCTCCGCCAATTCATCCATTTCTTGCAGAGATAAATGCTGAATATCCTCTATCGAAAGCTGCTTATTTTCTTGTAATTGGGCTGATGCTTTCTCTAGCGTGGCAGACGTATTAGCTAAATACTGACCTCCATTATCGACATACTTAGCAATTTCATCTAATAATTTTTCTATTTTTTGATGAATGAACTTTGGCGTTACTTTATCTAAAGCTGAAAAAGGCAAGCGAGCCAGCCTCTCCCAGAAAAAAAGTCCTTTTTGGTCTTTTTCCCATTTTTCAATTTTTCGTAATTCTACTCTCAACTGTTCATGCTCTGACATATCCTCACTCTTTTCCTTGATTTATCAACCCTGTCCTACTTGTTTATTTCGCACATATTTAATGATAAAAAACAATGCAATTAAAACAACAATTCCGATTCCAATGGGCTGCATATATTGAGACACAATCGGCCCCACCTCTTTCCATTTAGGCCCTAGCTTATAACCTAAATATACGTAGATGGCCGTTACTGGAAGCATCGCAACAAATGTGTAAATGGAAAACAGCCATACATTCATTTTTGCCATCCCGCACGGAAAAGAGATTGCCGTGCGTACTCCTGGAATAAAACGTCCAAAAAAAGCAACCCCGCCGCCGTACTTATTAAAAAAGCGATCAGCAGCATCAATTTCTTTTTCTTTCACCAAAAAATATTTCCCATATTTTAAAACTAGCGGTCGTCCACCGTAACGTCCCAATGCGTAAAGAGTCAACGGTCCACAAACACCGCCTACTGTGCCTGCAAGGATAGCTAGATACAAATTCATATCACCTTGATACACCCAATACCCCACTAAAGGTAAAACAAGCTCTGCGGGGACAAACTCAAACGTTAATGCTAAAATTACGCCAAAATAAGAGAGCTGTTTTAGCGCTTCAATTAAAGAAAGTAAAACCGACTCTAACAAAAATTCTCCTCCTCATGTCATTAAATCTAAGACTGCAAAACTATAATTTAGCCGATTGATAGATAAAAACCAACGACGCGGCATAGTTTTTTCCTTTCCCTCTTTACGTATTACGTACTACAAAAGTTTCAATAAAAAAAAGCGCTAGTTTTATCCAGCGCTTTTATAGTTTAAAGTTAATTTGAATAATACCTACTTTACGAAGAGCATCGTATAAAATAACTAAAGCCGGTCCTAAAAATAACCCGACAAAACCTAAAAGTTTAAATCCAATGTACAAACTAACTAGTGCAGCCAAAGGTGAAATACCCATATTTGTAGAAAATACTTTTGGTTCTACTACACGTCTTACTACCGTAATGACTCCAAATAGAATAAATAAGCCGATTGCTAATGAGTCATGCCCTTGAGTAAGAGCAAAAATCCCCCATGGAACGAGCACCGAGCCTGTCCCAAGGATTGGTAAGATATCGACAATTACAATTAATAAACTAAGCAGCGCGGTATACGGAACATCTAATAGCCAAAGCCCTACATAAGCCATTACAAACGTCATGACACTTAAGATAATTTGTGCCTTGATAAAACCAACCCCCGCTTGGATAAGCTGAGTGATGACAACTTGTAGCTTATATTTCGTTTCTTCTGTTAAGAATGACTTAATTTTATTTTTAATAGCAGGCAGCTCAAGGCTGATAAATACAAGCGCTACTAAATAAATAAGAAACTCTAATAGAAACCCAGGAACAGTAGCGGCAAAGCTAATAATGATTTCTACGGTACTTTTTAATAGAGAATCTAATGAATTTACGGTTTTTTCAAGCGTGCGCTCGATAGAAGAAATCACTTCTGTAGGAAGAGCGTTTGAATAGTACTTCCACTTAATAATAGTTGGATAAATCGCGGTTTCATAGATTTCTTTTACAAATGAAGGCGCTATTTTTGAAAGAGCAACCACTTGCGTAACGATTGTCCGAACAATAAAAAATCCAATAAGTATGAGCGAAACAACATATAAAATGAAGGTCATAAGCACTGCATAGACTCTCTTCATTTTAAAAGATTGATGCAATTTCTGAACAATCCCCTCAAGTGCTAATGCTGTTAATAAAGCAAACACAATCGGTAAACTGTAAGGGATTAACAAACATACGATTACTATCGAGGCGATGACCCATATTCGCTTTTTCCACATACTCTACTATCCCCCTACTAGCTAAGCTATCTCTATATTTACTGATAAAGAAAGGAACCAGTGACTGCTTTATGTAAGAATAAAATTTGGATATTTTTATACCTGATGTTACATATTATAGGGTCAATTCCCATAATAATAAAGGAATTATTATGAAAAAAGCTACTTATTCTAATTTTTTGAATAGAATAAGTAGCTTTTTAATTTATAAATTAGCCGGCCCTCATGACCTCTGTACCTTTTTTAGGGTCAAATTTGCCTTCTGATTTAGACATTACAATTGCTGCTAGTGTGTTTCCTACTAAGTTAACAACCGTACGTGCCATATCCATGATTCTGTCTACTCCAGCAATGAAGGCTAATCCTTCTGCGGGAACACCGATTGTTCCAAGAGTAGCCAGTAATACAACAAATGATGTCCCTGGCACTGCAGCCATTCCTTTAGATGTAACCATCAATACAAGAATGAGCGTCAGCTGTTGAACGATCGTTAAATCAATACCGTACACCTGCGCTAAGAATAACGCTGCAATCGCTTGATAAAGAACGGAACCATCTAGGTTAAATGTATAACCAATTGGTACAACGAACGATACGATAGCTTTTGGACAGCCCATCTTTTCAAGTTTTTCCATAATACGCGGAAGAACTGTCTCAGAACTAGATGTACTGTATGCTAACAACAGTTCATCTTTCATATAGCGGAATAAGTGGAAAATGTTAATTCCTGCCCATTTCGCGATTCCTCCTAATACAACAAGTAGGAAGAAAATTAACGCTAAGTAAACTAAGATAACAAGCTTTCCTAATGAAAGGAGTGAATCTAAGCCGAATTTTGAAACTGTTACACCAATTAAAGCAAATACACCAATTGGAGCCACTTTCATTACAAGGTTTACCACGTGAAACATTGCGTGAGAAACGCCGTCGAAGAATTGTACAACTGGCTTTCCTCTTTCCCCAATTGCCGCTACTCCAAGTGCAAATAACACTGTAAAGAAGATAATTGCTAGCATGTCTCCTTCAACAATTGACTGGAAAAAGTTTGTCGGAACAATGTGTAAGAAAGTTTCAGCCACTGACTTTCCTTCTTGCTGTTCAGATGTTTCAACGTATTGTGAAATATCACTCTTCTGTGCTGAATGAATGTCTACACCTTGCCCAGGATGAAAAATATTAGCAATCAATACACCGATTACAATTGCAAAAGTCGTAATAATTTCAAAATAGAGAATGGTTTTAACGCCGAGCTTTCCGACCTGTTTACCGCTCCCTGCTCCTGCAACTCCAACGACTAAGCTTGAGATAACAATTGGAATAACAATCATCTTAATTAATCTTAAAAACAAGTCTCCTAGCGGCTGTAGGTATGTTACTACACGCGGATCGTTAAACCAAATTACCCCTACAAGAACACCGAGGATTAATCCGGTAAAAATCTGCGTAGCCAAACCAAAACGAATTTTTTTCATAGATGTACCTCCCCAAAGATGTATGACATTTGTATATACTTTTCTGAAAAAACAAAAAAAGACTATTCTTAAGAAAGAACAGCCTTTTACTTACGCTATTTTGGGCTCTTTCTCTCAATAAAGCAAACGGGGTTAACTGTCGGATTCGGAATTGAGAGTTTCCTACCTTTTGTAAGGATTCACCCCAAGGCAGCTTTACTGCCGATAATGATTCCCCCGCTCTATACGATTAAGCTTATTATTCAGTTTTTATAAAATTAAAACGATCTATACGTTGTCATACGTTTTTTACAGTCAATAAAACTAAACAGAAGTCTTACTTTTACTTAACTTTATACTGCACAAATATTAATTTACTATTTTTCGACACGTTTTGTCAATACCCATGTTTATAAAACGCTTTCAAAAGACGATAATATATATTTATGCAAAAAAGCTATTGCAACATTGCAATAGCTTTTTCTTGCTTTTTAAGTCTCTATCGGAAGTTTAAATGGCTATAATACACGCTTATTTATTTTATAAAAATACAAAATATAGAATAACTGCTAAAATAATTCGATAAATCGCAAACGGCACTAATTTAATACGATTAATTAATTTTAGGAAAAAGCGAATAGATACCAGCGCAAAAATAAAGGCGCTGATAAAACCAGCAATAAAAAACGGTAGTGCATCTGATGTGAAATACTGCCAGTTTTTAACCAATGAAAGTCCACTTGCTCCTGCCATGATTGGCACTGCCATAATAAATGTAAAATCTGCGGCTGCCTTATGGCTCATTCCAAGAAGAACCCCTCCTGAAATCGTTGAGCCTGAACGAGAAAAACCTGGCCAAAGAGCAATACATTGAAACAGTCCTATACCCAGTGCTTGTCCATAAGACATTTGGTCCACCGTCTCTACACGCGGACGTTTAGGTCCAAACAAATCTGCTAGAATCATTAATACAGCTCCGACCACTAAGCCAATTAGCACCGTATTTAAAGAAAACAAATGTTCATCAATATAATCATCAAACAAAAGTCCTAACACTCCTGCGGGTAACAGACCAACAATTACCTGCATTAAATTCAAGCGATTTGTCGGTCCAATTGGAGCAGCTGGTTTTTTTCCCAATCCTAATAAATTAATAAAACGATCTTTAAAAATAACAACTACTGCTAAGATCGACCCTAGCTGAATAACAATTTTAAATGTATTAGCTACTGGAGATGAAAATAATTCTTTTGAATTTAACCACAGGTCATCCACAATAATCATATGCCCAGTTGACGAAACAGGAGCAAACTCTGTTAAACCTTCTACAATCCCTAAAATGATTGCTACAATAATTTCCCACATAAAGCTATGTACCTTGCCTTTCTTTCAAATTAATAAGCTTATCGCTTCGTTTTACATGCTCATCTATTTTCCTATTTTGACACTTGCTTTTTTATCATAATTGTTAAAACTATGAAATACAATGTGTATTTGCAAAAAGATAAGAATCTTTAATAATTTGTAATAAAAACCTTACATGCTATAACCAAAAAACACGATATCAGCTTTTATTTATTTTAAAAAGTAGTCACTATGTTCGGTATAAGTTCCGGTCCCTTAGCTAAAAATGAATCATATAGACTATTTTTCTGTAGTGTGAAAAAATGACTAAATCATTATATTTTTTCCATCCTCCTTTACTGTCATCTATCATTTTAATCAACTAGTGCTTGCTTATGCGACATATCCCCTAAGTAATTTGAAACTTTTTTCTCTCTTTTCTCGTATATAGTAGTATCTTTTTTAGGAGGCTTTTTACTATGAATGGAAATGTACGTACAATGAAATGGGTCACTGCTGGGTATGAAGCCTTGCTGGGAATTCCTTTAATTGGCGCGGGGATTGTTATCGGCTTTAGTTATACTCCTCTTTTTATTGGATTTATTCTTCATGCTATCACACTCATTTTAGCTAATAGACGAGGGTTATCTGCTTATGGAAACATACTAGGGATTGTTACTTCACTGGTTGCTTGGATTCCATTTTTAGGGTTTATCATGCATATTATTACAGCTATTGTGATTGCAATCGATGCTGCTAGACAACACTAATTGTCTAACTTTTTTTATTTAGGGGTTGATTTTTTACCGAATGATGGTAAACTTAAGCCGTAAATTGAATAATTTGAATGTTATTTCTACTAGGGGTGTCTGATAGCTCAGACTGAGAGAAGAGTGCAATAAAACTCTTTAACCCTTTGAACCTGATTTGGGTTATACCAGCGGAGGGAAGTAGTCTTGAAAAGAATAGTATATGTTTATTCTTTTTTCGCCTATTCCATCGGGTTCTGTCTATCACAGAACCCGATTTTTTTATGGTTCGGTATAGCTACACTTTATGCGAAACCGGAGGAATATGTAATGTCAAAACAAAATGTATCAGTTTCTATGAAAAAGCCTTTTCCAAACAGTCACAAAGTATATGTCCAAGGATCCAGAGAAGACCTTAAAGTGCCTATGCGTGAAATTCATCAGTCTCCTACTACAGGATCTTTTGGTGAAGAAGAAAATAATCCCGTACGTGTATATGACACGAGCGGTGTTTATACAGATCCCTGTTATGAAATTAATTTACAAAAAGGATTACCGGCTCTGCGCGAAAAGTGGATTGCAGAAAGAAACGATGTAGAAACATATCAAGGCCGTACGGTTCAGCCACAGGATAACGGTTATTATGATGGTGATCCAAGAGATCAGTACGAGCGCTTTATCACTAATCGTTTACCTTTACGCGCGAAAAAAAATAAAAATGTAACGCAAATGCACTATGCGAAAAAAGGAATCATCACGCCCGAAATGGAATTTATCGCTATTCGTGAACAGATGGATCCTGAAGTCGTGCGTGAAGAAGTAGCAAGAGGACGTGCCATTATCCCTAATAATATCAATCACCCTGAAAGCGAACCGATGATTATCGGCCGCAAATTCCACGTGAAAATTAATGCTAATATCGGAAATTCAGCTATTCGTTCAGCTATTGAAGATGAAGTAGAAAAAATGACATGGGCAACGCGTTGGGGAGCCGATACAATTATGGATTTATCAACAGGAAAGGATATCCACACAACACGCGAATGGATTATCCGCAACTCGCCTGTTCCTGTAGGGACCGTTCCTATTTACCAAGCGCTTGAAAAAGTAAAAGGCGTAGCAGAAGATCTAACGTGGGAAGCATATCGCGATACATTAATTGAACAAGCAGAACAAGGTGTTGATTACTTTACTATTCACGCAGGTGTTCTTTTACGCTATATTCCTCTAACAGCGAAACGTACGACAGGTATTGTTTCACGCGGAGGATCCATCTTGGCGCAGTGGTGTTTAGCTCATCATGAAGAGAACTTTTTATATACTCGCTTTGAAGAAATCTGTGAAATCTGTAAAGCATACGATATTTCTATTTCGCTTGGTGATGGGCTACGTCCTGGTTCCATTGCAGATGCTAATGATGAGGCACAGTTCGGTGAATTAGAAACGCTTGGTGAATTAACTAAAATTGCTTGGAAACACGATGTTCAAGTTATGATTGAAGGTCCTGGACATGTCCCTATGCACCTCATCAAAGAAAACGTAGATAAACAAATGGAAATATGCCAGGAAGCTCCCTTCTATACTCTTGGACCGCTTACAACCGACATCGCTCCCGGCTATGACCATATTACATCAGGTATTGGGGCTGCAATGATTGGCTGGTTTGGGACAGCTATGCTTTGCTACGTAACGCCAAAAGAACATTTAGGACTTCCGAATAAAGAAGACGTTCGAGAAGGCGTTATCACCTATAAAATTGCTGCGCATGCCGCTGACCTAGCAAAAGGCCATCCAGGAGCACAAAAACGCGATAACGCGCTGTCTAAAGCAAGATTTGAGTTTAGATGGAATGATCAATTTAACCTGTCACTAGATCCAGAGCGCGCAAAAGAATATCACGATGAAACACTTCCCGCTGAAGGTGCTAAAACAGCCCATTTCTGTTCAATGTGTGGACCTAAATTCTGTTCGATGCGTATTTCTCAAGATATTCGTAACATGGCTCAAGAAAATGAAAAAGATGTAAACGAAGTAAGAAAAGAAGGAATGAAAGAAAAAGCTAAAGAGTTTGTTAACAGTGGTTCAAATATCTATCAATAATGAAGTAGAACAGCTTAAAGAACAAATTAAGCAGCTTGAAAGAAAGTTATTATTTGTTCAGCAAAATTGTCAGCACATTATCGTTGAATCCTCACATTCTTCCGTAAGACGCTGCATTAAGTGTTTCTATCAACAAGAAGCAGAGGCTGAGCCAAAAGTATTTTAGTTGAAGAAAAATCCGAACGAGTTGAATTCTTGATTAAGAATCCAACTCGCTCGGATTTTTTCATTGGTAGGGTGAACGTAGATTTCATGCATGTAGTTGCTTCTAGCGATTGATTGGAGGGCGAGGCGAAGACTTCTGCGGGAAAAGCGGAATAAGTGAGACCCCGCAGGAGCGTAAGCGACGAGGAGACTCACCGGCCGCCCGCGGAAAGCAAAGTCTTGCACGGAAATCAACCGCAGCGTAACAAGCTATCCATACTAGCTCATTTATCCCATTTGTTCGTCTTTAGATTGGATTGATTTCGTTACGTCTCTCAATTTCATCTTTTTTTGAAACGTGCTTTCAGCATGTTCTTAATCCAATATAGTATTTTAATAATAACCCAGCCTATAAATGTGCCTAGCGTATTCAAAAAAATATCATCAATATCAAATACTCGTTCCGTTAGCTTGTACTGTAAAATTTCAATCAGAAAACTGATTAAGAAACCCGTCGTAAACACTTGAATAAAACCGTCAAACCACTTCATAAACAAAGGGATAAACATTCCAAGCGGCGCGAACATCACGATATTTCCCAGTATATTTGTCAGAGTGAGCATTATATTCCCGCTGTCCCACATCAGACGGATCGTACTAAATAAATCCAAGTTCATTGCTTTTCCGTAAACATGTTCGTTTTCCCGTATGAGAGTAGCGTAAATGACCACTGCCGTATACGCAATAAATAGAGTGAACATGATTTTTTTAACGATTGACCTGATGCTTACATTCACTTCAACATCACCTTCTTTGACTCCCAAAACCATTTATTATTATCTATATGTACCCGTCCACTGCTTTCATTCGTAGTGAATGCATTTACATGCTTTTTTATCCTATCACATCAATAAATAAATACAATTCCCTTTATACAATTTTATTAAACTTGATTCTTTATAAATAAAAATCATCACCATTTTATTCTACTCATTTCATTAATTTCTACATCTATAAATAATAAGAAGCAGCGAGATAACACTTCGCTGCTTCTTATTTAATCTGGATAATAAGGATTCAAATGGATTAATACTT
Organism: Priestia megaterium; assembly: GCF_023824195.1. NCBI lineage: Bacteria > Bacillati > Bacillota > Bacilli > Caryophanales > Bacillaceae > Priestia > Priestia megaterium. The sequence continues at coordinate 423,098 of NZ_CP085442.1, read as the reverse complement.
CCTGAATATTATCATGCTTTTTCATAAGTGTTGCTTTGATTTCTCGTCCCAGATCATGACCTTCCTTAATTGTTTTAAAGTGATCAATCGAAATACGTATATCAACTAATATGTAATGGCCATGCTCTCTTGCCCGAACGCGATCAATCCGCTTCACATCTTCAAATTCATAAATACTTTCTTCAAGTTCTTTCAGTAGCTCTTCGTCAATATTGCCTTCCATTAAGATTTGAAAAGACTCTCCCATCATTTGTCTGGCAATGTTAAAAATTAAATAAGCAACAAAGATACTTGCTATTTTATCTCCGTATAACAGCAGTTGAACATCCATTTTATCACCAATAATGGATAATAAAACACCAATTGCCGCTGCAATAGAAGCAACAATATCTGCTTTATGATCAAATGCAATTGCCTCAATTGCCTTACTGTGGTGCTGCTTCGCTACGTTTAAAGAATAACGGTACAACAATACCTTTGCTATGTATGAAATAACAGCAATCCACATGGCTAAAATATTTGGAGATTCAACCGGATGGAATAAACCAACGACTCCTTCAAATACCACATAAAATGATACAAGCAATAAAATAATTCCTACGATTCCTGAGACAATCACTTCTGCTTTTCCGTGCCCATATGGATGATCATCATCTGCTGGCTTATTTGCTACTCGTATAACCAACAAGACAATAATAGAGGCAAATACGTCCGCTGCAGAGTGAATACCATCAGCAAATACAGCATCACTATTTCCAATCCATCCTACTATTACTTTTCCTAGCGTAAGGGCAATATTGCTCCATACGCTAATCCATGCTACTTTTTTCGCAATGGACTCCCTTATACTATTGTTCATTTGCACACCTCGACTTACTTCTTGAAAAATCAGCTTTTTTATCTTATCACTGCACATTCAAGTGGGTCTAGAGCAATCTATTTTCTCTTAGCTATATATGTTTCAGTACCACAAAATTACTGATAACCCACAACATAATCCTTATTATTTCTCCGCCAACTTCTTACGATCAGTTGCCATTGGAGGTTCTTCCATCCAACCTTGCTCAATCATAATCCGAATTCCATCTTTTCCATACTTCCCTATACGTCCAATTAGCTGAGAAAATTCTACTGCTACATCAGAACGGAACGACATAGACAAGCCAGCACCACAGTTATCAATAGCGATTGTCACCGCTGTGGAAGTATGATACATCATCAGCTTATCTGAAAATGGTGAAATCGTTGAGTTGGTTACATATGCATCAAGCAGCCTCGGACTTGGTAAATCAGCTTCAGACAGTAACTCGGTGAAGTGCTTGATTTGCTTACTCGCAAGCTTGACTCCATCAAAAAAATAAGAGCGTAATTTTTGTGTGGTAGCTACTTGACTAAATGCCAGCATCAGCGTTTTACCTAATACATTTGTATTAACAATTTCTTGAATAGCCGTAACCTCCAAAGAAGTTAGAGGATGCATTTGAGAGAAAAATGGTGATATAAACGTTTTCTGGTCCACAAAATTCACTTTTACAGGATAAGGAATAACCGGAGGTCTCATCAGCATGCTTTTTCTTAAAATAACGTGGTTAGAATTCTCCAAAAGACTGTCGCTTTCTTTTACACATCGGGATAGATGGTCATAAATATCTTGCCTTCTCACTGCGCTTAGCGCTCTGGCATATTTCTTCATACCTCCAATGGCCATTTCATTGACATAAATAGCCATAAAAATATCATCAAATAAAGCAGGAACTCCTTTGTTCACATCTTGTTCCCCAAAACCTACTGGGATTGGAATTTTTTCCGAACTGAATAATTCCGTCAATTCGTCTACATGAGTTTGTGAAATCTGATGTGCTTTTTTTAAGAGGTCCTTAATCTCAGGATCTTTTACAACAGATAGAAAATACCCAAGAACACATACATACAGCGTATCGCCTAAATATTGCGCCCATAAATAACCTAACTCGGCTGCGTTCAACCGCTGATTTTGTTGATGTTTTTGCATTTCGCTCTTTATATTTTCGTTCATTCACTTATTCTCCTTTTGGATAAAGTCGTACTTTTACTATCTCCAAAGAAGCGTTGAATAAACCGCATAAAAAAGACCTAGATAACAAGTCTAGGCCTTTTAGGTTACGCATATTTCTGGTCTTCTGTTTCTTTTCTAAAAAAGCTTTTCATCGCGTGAAAAACGTCTGATTTTTGTTTTAAAATAAAGTGTCTAAAACTTTCGTCTTGAATATTTTTGTAAGCAGACATTAAAGTGGAATGTCGATTGTACTGATTCACTTCCCCATACCCAAACATATTTGACACTTTCATTAATTCATTTACTAACTTTACACACCTTGCGTTATCTGAAGTTAGGTTATCGCCATCTGAAAAATGAAACGGGTAAATATTATAGCGGCTCGGATCATACTTTTGGTTAATTAATTCAAGCGCTTTTCGGTAAGCAGATGAGCAGATGGTTCCTCCGCTTTCTCCTTTGGAGAAGAAATCTTCTTCTGATACTACTTTTGCCTCTGTATGATGCGCAATAAATTCAATTTCCACTGTTTCATATTTCGTACGTAAAAAGCGTGTCATCCAAAAGAAAAAGCTTCGTGCCATATATTTTTCCCATATGCCCATCGAACCGCTCGTATCCATCATAGCTAAGACGACTGCTTTCGATTCTGGCTTTATAACTTCATTCCACGTTTTGAATTTTAAATCCTCCGGATAAATAGGATGAAAAGCAGGCTTTCCTGTCATTGCGTTTCGCTTATAAGCGCTCATCATCGTTCGTTTTTTATCAATATTCCCCATCAAACCTGTACGTCGTATATCATTAAATTCAATGTGTTCCACAACAATTTGATCAGATTCTTTTCGCTGAAGATTAGGCAATTCTAATTGAGCAAATAAAGCCTCTTGAAGCTCCATGAGGGACACTTCCGCTTCAAAGTAGTCTTCTCCAGCCTGGTCTCCTGCTCCTTGACCTTTTCCTGCTCCTTTTTGACCATCTCCAGCAGATCCGTCGCGTGCTACTACATCCCCAACTTTACTGTCTCCATCACCTTGACCCACATGTTTGTTTTTATCATAATTGTACCGAATTCGATATTCATCCAATGATTTGATCGGAATTTTAACAACTTCTCTTCCATTGGACATCACGATATTTTCTTCTGTAATTAAATCCGGTAAATTATTTTTAATTGCTTCTTTAATTTTTTCTTGATGTCTTTTTTGATCATCGTGGCCTTTACGATGGAGGGACCAGTCTTCTTTTGAGACAGCAAAACTTTTATCTACTTCTTTTCCCACGCTATTCCCCTCCTTATTTAAAAAACACCTGCACGTTTTTACTCGGCATGCATAAGCTATACCGAAAGTTTCGGACAAATACCTTTAGTTCAAAGGTTGGTTACTCTTATCCTATGCGCAAGAATGGTATACTTGCTAACTAATTCTTTCACTATTAACTATTCATTTTATAGTGTCTAGTGTCATGTATATGTTTATGACTTATCATATGATGGTTAAGTGCAATGCGTACTACACATTAGCCTAATTATGCAGAGTTTATTTTAAGAGATAAGAAAAACATGGCACAGATCGGAAGTGCCATGTTTTCTTGTTAGTACTGAGTTATCGATTTAACAAACTTCCTACATAGCGCAGCAGTTCATTAGCAGATACTGAATTGTATCCATGTTCATCAATCAATCGAGCCACTACTTCATTTACTTTCTTCAGCTGCTGCTCATCTGGTGTTTTAGTGGACGTTGTAATTTTCACTACGTCTTTTAAATCCGCAAACAATTTTTTCTGAATCGCTTCGCGTAAGCGCTCATGGGAATTATAATCAAATCGTTTTCCTTTACGTGCATAAGCCGAAATACGAATTAAGATTTCTTCGCGGAATGCTTTTTTTGCATTTTCTGAAATACCAATTTGTTCTTCAATTGAACGCATTAATTTATCATCTGGATTTAACTCTTCTCCTGTTAGCGGATCACGAAGCTTATTTTTGTTGCAGTATGCTTCGACATTATCTAAATAATTATCCATTAATGTTTTAGCAGACTCTTCGTACGAATAAACGAACGCTTTTTGCACTTCTTTTTTAGCAATTTCATCATATTCTTTACGCGCCAGAGAAATATAATTCAGGTAACGCTCTCGGTCCTCAGCAGAAATAGACGCATGCTGTGCTAACCCTTCTTTCAATGAACGCAGTACATCTAATGCATTGATTGATTTAATATCTTTTCGAATGATGGTAGATGAAATGCGATTAATGACATAACGAGGATCAATACCGCTCATTCCTTCATCCGTATACTCTTTTTGTAACTCTTCTACGTCTGCATCGTTATAGCCTTCTACAGATTGACCGTCGTATAGGCGCATTTTCTTTAATAAATCGATATCGCCTTTTTTAGGCTCTTTTAATCTCGTTAATGTAGTAAAGATAGACGCAATACGTAACGTATGAGGGGCAATATGAACATCTGATACGTCACTTTCACGAATCATTTTGTCATAAATTTTTTCCTCATCACTCACTTTTAAGTTATATGGAACAGGCATTACAATAATTCGTGAATGCAAAGCTTCATTTTTCTTATTGGAAATAAACGAGCGATACTCTGTTTCATTTGTATGCGCTACGATTAATTCATCTGCACTAATTAAAGCAAATCTTCCTGCTTTAAAGTTTCCTTCTTGGGTTAAAGAGAGTAAATGCCATAAAAATTTCTCATCACATTTTAACATCTCCTGGAACTCCATCATTCCCCGGTTTGCTTTATTAAGCTCTCCGTCAAAGCGGTAAGCACGCGGATCTGACTCAGATCCATACTCTGCAATTGTTGAAAAGTCAATGCTTCCTGTTAGGTCGGCAATGTCTTGAGATTTCGGATCAGAAGGACTGAACGTTCCAATTCCAGTTCGTTTGTCCTCTGAGAAGAAAATGCGTTCGATAATGACGTCTTCAATTCTGCCGCCATACTCTTCCTCTAATCGCATTGTATTTAAAGGAGATAAGTTTCCTTCGATTCGGATACCATACTCTTCAAAAAAGTCTTTACGTAAATGATGCGGAATTAAATGCAGCGGATCTTCATGCATTGGGCATCCTTTAATAGCGTAAACAGCTCCTCGATCAGTAAGCGAATAAGCTTCAAGCCCTCTTTTTAACATGGTCACTAGCGTCGATTTACCACCACTTACTGGACCCATTAAAAGTAAAATACGTTTACGAACATCTAAACGCTTTGCAGCTGGATGAAAATATTCTTCCACCAAGCGTTCTAGCGAATCTTCAAGTCCAAACATTTGTCCACTGAAAAATTTATAATGTCTTTTACCATTTACCTCTTCAATTCCTGCATCCTTTATCATGTTGTATACTCTAGAGTGTGCAGGCTGAGCAATTAAAGGCTCATCTTTAATCAGCTTTAGGTACTCTTCAAATGTCCCTTCCCACTTAAGACGATTCTCTTCTTCGCGGTATCTTTCAACTTTCTTTAATATATCCATTAAAGGACCTCCCCTACTAGTTATGGTGCTAGTGAACAAGATTAATACAATCTATGCAGCAAAATGTTTGAACATGCTTTTTAAATTGTAAAATTCAGAAATTTGTCCTTGCTAGGCATTCACAGTGAAGTATTTATTAGCTATAATAAAAGAGTAAGAAGGAACGGTTAAACTTTGTTAGAGAACTTACGTCTCTAGAAGAGTTATTTTGTCATTATTATCATCATGAGATATGGGAAGTCGGTTTTAACTGTAGTAGCTTTATAATCCTTTTAATTAGATTGAGGAGGAAAATCAATGCGCTTACTTTTAGTATTAGGAGTAACAATTGCTTTTTTAGCATCCATCTTCAGAGCGGGATACAATGATAAACCGGGCGTTAAAAAATAACCACTACATATCATCGTCGACATAAATAAAAAAGCGAGGTTCAATAAAATTTGAACCTCGCTTTTTACTTAAGATAAACCAGCATAATTTTGTTGACGCAGCGCTTCATAGATTAAAATAGCTGCTGTATTAGATAAATTTAAAGAACGAACATTTTCTGTCATCGGTAAACGAAGACATCTTTCCATGTTCTCTTCAATAATGTGCTTTGGCAGACCCTTTGTTTCTCTTCCAAATACGAAGAAATGATCCTGCTCTAAGTCACTATAGTCAAATGTTGTATGTGGCTGCTGACCAAATTTTGTGATGAAGTAGAAACCTGCTTCAGGATACTTTTCGAATACTTCTTCTAATGAATCATGATACACCACATTTACAAATTCCCAGTAATCCAATCCAGCTCGCTTTAACATTTTATCATCTGTTGAAAAGCCTAACGGTCGAACTAAATGCAGCGTCGTATTTGTTGCTGCACATGTTCGCGCAATATTTCCTGTATTTGCTGGAATTTCTGGTTGAAATAACACTACGTGTACTCCCACAAATTTTCACCTCTGCTAACAAATCTATTCATCATTATACCACTAACTTGCTAAAACGAAAGGCTTACTGATCAACGATATGGAAAAAATCATACTTAATCCTTGGCGTGTAAGCCGTTGAATCTTCATAAGCCCAATATCTCATTCGACTATTATACGTGTTCGCATTCACAAGAGGCATACCGTGACCGTCTTTTGCTACAACAATCGTCGTATGATTCCATCTTCCATCTCCTTCAAAATCGTAGCAGATAACGTCTCCCGGGACAAGTTCGCTTGCTGAAGATTTCCTCACAGCCCGAAGTCCTGATTTGGAGTTACTTAAATAGCTGTGCATGGAATGAGCAACTGCCCAGCTATAGCTCCAGGCGTTCCCTCTCATCCACCATCCGTTTGCTTTTTTAGGATATCCCCTCATCGGCGCCTTTCCTGCATGCAAACACTGTGAGATATAGTTGGTGCAGTTTACCTCAAACTGCTTATAACTTTCATTAGGTTTATCCCAATATTTTTCTGCATACTGAACAGCCGCAAGACGATCATAATAAGAGGCTCTTTCTTCGTCTTGCTCTACTTCTTCTACATCTATTTCAACCTCATCTTCAGAAAAATCCTTTACCAGCAGCTCATCTTGAATAAGCGTGTCTTTATAAAAAAGAGCTAAACGTTCTTCAATTTCTTCTTCTATATAGAAAAAATCGTTTTGTTTTAAAAATGCCTGAATGTGCACTTTATATAATACTTTTGTTTCTTCCTGATCCGTATGAGCAGATTGAATAGAACCTTTCATATTACATTTTAAAACATCAACTTCTCTTTTTTTTATAAGAGACCGCTTTAGCTCACACTGATGTTCAATGAAAGGCTTAAAGTCTTCATGAAGCTCACCTTTTACATAGCTGTCCGCACGCGCTTTAATTAAGGTATATAATACATTCCTTTTTGTTAGCATAATGTCACCACTTTTCTAAGCGTTTATTATACGCTATGACTCATTAGCTAACTTTATCAATAAAAATACGGTTTAGATCTCTTGAAGCATCTCTATACCTTTTGACATTTCTTCAATTACTTCTTGGTCCTTTTCTTTTTCTCTTAAGTTCATAAGTGTATCTAACGCTTCTTTATCACCAATTTTGCCTAACGCCCATGCCGCTGTTCCTCGAATGACAGGGCGAACGTCATTTTTAATTAACTCAATTAAATCTGGAACGGCGGTTTGATCTTTAAAATGGGCCAGTGCAATAATGGCATTACGCTGAATTGGCTTTTTCCCTCTCCAAGACCCTGAAACATGTCCAAATTTCTCTTTGAACTCACGATTACTCATCGTTAAAAGCGGTTTTAATTTAGGCTTCGCAAGTTCTGGGTCAGGCTCCATCTCAGGGTGAAAATGAAAGTCTTTTCCTTTATTTTCAGGACACACAGTTTGACATGTATCACAGCCATATAAACGATTGCCTAATTTACTTCGAAATTCTTCAGCTAAAAATCCTTTTGTTTGGGTTAAAAAGGCAATGCATCGCTGCGAATTCAGCTGACCGCCTGTTACAAGCGCGCCGGTAGGACACGCATCAACGCACTTATTACAAGTACCACAACCGTCTTCTATCGGTTTATCAGGAGGAAACGGGATATCTGTAATCATTTCTCCTAAATACACGTAGGAACCGAATTCAGGTGTAATAATGGCACAGTTCTTACCGCTCCAGCCAATACCAGCTCTTTCTGCTACAGCTCGGTCCGACAGCTCGCCTGTGTCTACCATCGATTGAAGGATAGCTGCAGGTACTTTTTCTTTTATAAAGGTTTCAAGCTTTTGAAGCCTATCACGTAGAACCGTATGATAATCTTGTCCCCAAGAAGCACGGCAAAAGATTCCTCGGCGATCTTCCTTTGTGCTCTTTGGTGCATCCTTTAATTTAGAAGGATACACAAGTGCAATTGAAATAATAGATCTAGCTTTTGGAACAACTAATGTGGGATCTATTCTCTTTTCAATATCAGGTTCTTCAAAGCCTGAAGCATAACCTAACTCTTGCTGTGCTAACAATCGATTCTTTAACTCATCAAACATAGAAGCACTCGCAAATCCAATCTTATCGATTCCAATCTCTTTGCTGTATGAAATAATTTCTTCCTTCAACTGATACGCATTCATAGTGAGTAATGGCCTCCTTTCTAAGAAATTCTATATATTCATGCATTGAACTGTTTTCTCACTCAATGAAATGATAGGATGGTATCTATAAACGAACAAATACTAATTATAATAGAAAGGATCAAAAAAATGAACTTTACATTATCACCCGCTATTAAACAGCTTTGCCCTTCTTTTAAAATGGGAATCATTCAGTATAAAAATATTGAAGTTGGTGATTCTCCTCAAATGCTAAAAGGACGTCTGCGCCTCTTTCAAGAATCCATTTATTTCGACCTTGAGTCAAAAAAAGTAACAGAATTCGAAGGTGTTAGCGAGTGGAGAAAGCTTTTCAAAACATTTGGAACTGATCCAAGTAAATACCGTCCTTCTATAGAAGCTTTAATTCGACGAATAGGAAAACAAACATATCTACCTTCTATCAATTCTGCTGTGGACATTAATAACTTTTTTTCATTGCAATATGAAGTACCAATTGGAATTTATGATTCCTCTAATTTAGAGGGCCCCATCGAATTTACTATCGGTAAAAAAGAAGAGTCTTATGAAGCTCTAAATGAACGTAACATTTCTTTAGAAAATAAAATCATATCAAAAGATGCCCTAGGAGCTTTCGGAAGCCCTTATGTCGATTCTAACCGAGCGTACGTAACTGAAAAGACAACACAAGCTGTACAGTTCATCTATTTAAAGCCTTCACTTTCAGAAGAACAGGCTTATAAACTAACTAAATCCCTAAGTGACATGTTCATTCAAATTCACGGTGGCGAAGCAACCTATCAAGTCATTAACTGATGTACGTAAATATAGCGTCTATCTTGAAAAGATAGACGCTATATTTACGCTAAAAATAAAAAACGCAACATCTCAGCTTTGAAAGCGAGACACTGCGTTGTGATAACAATATGTATGGAGCGGGTGATGAGAATCGAACTCACGACATCAGCTTGGAAGGCTGAGGTTTTACCACTAAACTACACCCGCAAATATTATCAAAATTTGTCGACCAATAAGTAAAAATAAAAACAGGAATCATCCTGTCAAGTAAAGCTAAAGTACCGATGGTCGGGGTCGAACCGACACTCCCGAAGGAACACGATTTTGAGTCGTGCGCGTCTGCCAATTCCGCCACATCGGCAAAATAAAAAAGGCAAGTTAAAATTATAAATGGTGCCGAGGGCCGGACTTGAACCGGCACGGTAGTCACCTACCGCAGGATTTTAAGTCCTGTGTGTCTGCCAATTCCACCACCCCGGCAGTTTGTAAATAAATGGAGGCGGCAACCGGATTTGAACCGGTGATAAAGGTTTTGCAGACCTCTGCCTTACCACTTGGCTATGCCGCCATTTACTCAAGACTAAATAACTTTATTAAAATTGGAGCGGAAGACGAGGTTCGAACTCGCGACCCCCACCTTGGCAAGGTGGTGTTCTACCACTGAACTACTTCCGCAAATATGGCTGGGCTAGCTGGATTCGAACCAACGCATGACGGAATCAAAATCCGTTGCCTTACCGCTTGGCGATAGCCCAATATTGGAATATGCATATCGTTTATAAATGGGGCGACTGATGGGAATCGAACCCACGAATGCCGGAACCACAATCCGGTGCGTTAACCACTTCGCCACAATCGCCACGTATATATGCAATGTTATTTTTATAATTGGCAGGGGCAGTAGGAATCGAACCCACACTGACGGTTTTGGAGACCGTAGTTCTACCTTTAAACTATGCCCCTGTAAATGGTGGAGGGGGGCAGATTCGAACTGCCGAACCCGAAGGAGCGGATTTACAGTCCGCCGCGTTTAGCCACTTCGCTACCCCTCCACAATAACTATGGTGCCGGCAAGAGGACTTGAACCCCCAACCTACTGATTACAAGTCAGTTGCTCTACCAGTTGAGCTACACCGGCATTTTAAAAACATTTGTTTTTAAAATGGTGGCTCGGGACGGAATCGAACCGCCGACACAAGGATTTTCAGTCCTTTGCTCTACCAACTGAGCTACCGAGCCTTATTAAATTTAAAATGGCGGTCCCGACGGGAATCGAACCCGCGATCTCCTGCGTGACAGGCAGGCATGTTAACCGCTACACCACGGGACCACTTGGTTGCGGGGACAGGATTTGAACCTGCGACCTTCGGGTTATGAGCCCGACGAGCTACCGAACTGCTCCACCCCGCGATGATAATATATGGTGGAGGATGACGGGATCGAACCGCCGACCCCCTGCTTGTAAGGCAGGTGCTCTCCCAGCTGAGCTAATCCTCCACTATTATGTAGATAAAAATAAATGGTGACCCGTACGGGATTCGAACCCGTGTTACCGCCGTGAAAGGGCGGTGTCTTAACCGCTTGACCAACGGGCCACTGTGCTAATTAAATAAAAATGGCGGAGAGCAAGGGATTTGAACCCTTGAGACAGCGTTAACCGCCTACACGATTTCCAATCGTGCTCCTTCGGCCACTCGGACAGCTCTCCAAATGGCTCCACAGGTAGGACTCGAACCTACGACCGATCGGTTAACAGCCGATAGCTCTACCACTGAGCTACTGTGGAATAATAACAGCCTGGCAACGTCCTACTCTCACAGGGACAAAGTCCCAACTACCATTGGCGCTAAAGAGCTTAACTTCCGTGTTCGGTATGGGAACGGGTGTGACCTCTTCGCTATCGCCACCAGACATATTATATTATACATGATTTGATAAAGAAAGCAAGACTTTTTTGAAAAGTTTTGTTCTCTCAAAACTAGGTAACAGTTTGCTGAGTAAAGCTTACGCTTTTAAAAGTTTGGTTAAGTCCTCGATCGATTAGTATCAGTCAGCTACACATGTCGCCACGCTTCCACCTCTGACCTATCAACCTGATCATCTTTCAGGGATCTTACTAGCTTGCGCTATGGGAAATCTCATCTTGAGGGGGGCTTCATGCTTAGATGCTTTCAGCACTTATCCCGTCCACACATAGCTACCCAGCGATGCCTTTGGCAAGACAACTGGTACACCAGCGGTGTGTCCATCCCGGTCCTCTCGTACTAAGGACAGCTCCTCTCAAATTTCCTACGCCCACGACGGATAGGGACCGAACTGTCTCACGACGTTCTGAACCCAGCTCGCGTACCGCTTTAATGGGCGAACAGCCCAACCCTTGGGACCGACTACAGCCCCAGGATGCGATGAGCCGACATCGAGGTGCCAAACCTCCCCGTCGATGTGGACTCTTGGGGGAGATAAGCCTGTTATCCCCGGGGTAGCTTTTATCCGTTGAGCGATGGCCCTTCCATGCGGAACCACCGGATCACTAAGCCCGACTTTCGTCCCTGCTCGACTTGTAGGTCTCGCAGTCAAGCTCCCTTGTGCCTTTACACTCTACGAATGATTTCCAACCATTCTGAGGGAACCTTTGGGCGCCTCCGTTACATTTTAGGAGGCGACCGCCCCAGTCAAACTGCCCACCTGACACTGTCTCCCGGCCCGATCAGGGCCGCGGGTTAGAATTTCAATACAGCCAGGGTAGTATCCCACCGACGCCTCCACCGAAGCTAGCGCTCCGGCTTCTCAGGCTCCTACCTATCCTGTACAAGCTGTACCAAAATTCAATATCAGGCTACAGTAAAGCTCCACGGGGTCTTTCCGTCCTGTCGCGGGTAACCTGCATCTTCACAGGTACTATAATTTCACCGAGTCTCTCGTTGAGACAGTGCCCAGATCGTTACGCCTTTCGTGCGGGTCGGAACTTACCCGACAAGGAATTTCGCTACCTTAGGACCGTTATAGTTACGGCCGCCGTTTACTGGGGCTTCGATTCAGAGCTTCTCCCAAAGGATAACCCCTCCTCTTAACCTTCCAGCACCGGGCAGGCGTCAGCCCCTATACTTCGCCTTGCGGCTTCGCAGAGACCTGTGTTTTTGCTAAACAGTCGCCTGGGCCTATTCACTGCGGCTCTCTCGGGCTATACACCCTACCAGAGCACCCCTTCTCCCGAAGTTACGGGGTCATTTTGCCGAGTTCCTTAACGAGAGTTCTCTCGATCACCTTAGGATTCTCTCCTCGCCTACCTGTGTCGGTTTGCGGTACGGGCACCTCCCGCCTCGCTAGAGGCTTTTCTTGGCAGTGTGGAATCAGGAACTTCGGTACTATAATTCCCTCGTCATCACAGCTCAGCCTTTATGATGAGCGGATTTGCCTACTCATCAGCCTAACTGCTTGAACGCGCATATCCAGCAGCGCGCTTACCCTATCCTACTGCGTCCCCCCATTACTCAAACGGCGGGGAGGTGGTACAGGAATATCAACCTGTTGGCCATCGCCTACGCTTTTCAGCCTCGGCTTAGGTCCCGACTAACCCTGAGCGGACGAGCCTTCCTCAGGAAACCTTAGGCATTCGGTGGACAAGATTCTCACTTGTCTTTCGCTACTCATACCGGCATTCTCACTTCTAAGCGCTCCACCAGTCCTTAC